>NZ_LDUR01000041.1:0-28729 GCF_001043705.1 Chromobacterium sp. LK11 | reverse complement strand
GCTCGCTAGATCGTAAACACGCTCCAGGGGTGGTGCAAAAATCCAGCAGCGCCTCGATGCTGCGGTACTCGAAACCGGCGTGTTCGCTCAGGCCGATCTGACAGGTGCGGCTCATCGACACGCCGTGGCGGCAGCCGGGGGGCAAGGCCGGTGGCAGCCGCCGCAAGCTGTGCGCGTTCAGCTCCGGCACGGTGAAGCCCTTGTCGCCGGCGAAACCGCAGCAGGCGATGTCCGGCGTCGTCAGCCGCTCGGCGCAGCGGCCGGCCAGCCGCTTGAGCGCGTCCGCCGCGCCCATCTCGGCGGCGCTACAGGGAATATGCAGCGCCAGTTGCTCCAGCTTGCGCGTCACCGTCAGCCGCGGCGCGACAAAGCTATCTAGAAAACGAGCCGCGTCGAACAGGCGCAGCCGCGCGTCCAGCCGGCCTTGGCGCTGGGCGGACAGGATGCGCGCCGCGCACGGACCGTTGTCCAGATACACCGGATGGCGGCCGTCGTCGCTGGCGGCCAGCAAGGCCCGGTTCAGCGCGTTCTGGCTGATGTCCAGCGCTTCCGCGGCGTTGGCCGAGGCGAAGGGCTGGCCGCAGCACAGTCCGTTCTGGCCGGGCGGATAGCGGGGGCTGAAGCCGGCGCGGCGCAGCAGCGCCAAGGCGGGCGCGGCGGCGTTGCCGCCGTCGGCGTCCGCGGCCAGCGCGCGGTTGACGCAGCTGAGGAACAGCACCACCGGCTCGCCGTCGCCGCCGGCGGCGGGCAGACGGCCGGCCGGCCGCGGCAGCTGCACGGGCAGCAAGGGAATCACCTTATGGCGGCGACGCAGCCGCAGGCTGATGCGGTGCAGCCGCTCCGGGCCGAACAAGTGCGCCAGCGCCAGGCCGGCGCGGACGGCTGCCGCGGCGGCGCCGATGTGGCGGGCGGCGAAGCGCGCGGCGCGCGGCCTTGGCGACGGGCCTTGCAGCCGCTTCATCAGCTCGCCGGTATTGATGCCCACCGGGCAGCGCGTCGCGCACATGCCGGTGGCGGCGCAGGTGTCGATGGCGCGGTAGCGGAAATCGGCGCGCAGCGCGGCCAGTTCTTCCGCCGCGCCGCCGTCGCGGCTCAGTTGCCGGATGCGACGCCAGGCGACGATGCGCTGGCGCGGGCTCAGCGTCAGCCCGTGCGACGGGCAGGCCGCCTCGCAGAAACCGCATTCTATGCAGCGGTCGACAATGGGATCGGCCGCCGGCAAGGGCTTGAGGTTTTCCAGGTGCAGCCGCTCGTTGTCGGTGATGATCACGCCGGGATTGAGCAGGCCGTCCGGATCGAACAAGGCCTTAATCCGGCGCATGATATCCCAGGCGGCGTCGCCCCACTCCTGCCGCACGAAGGGCGCGACATTGCGGCCGGTGCCGTGCTCGGCCTTCAGCGAGCCGTCGTATTCGCCGGCCACCAGCGCGCTGACGTCCTGCATGAAGGCGTCGTAGCGCGCCACCTCGCGCTCGTTGTCGAAGCTGGGCGCGAACACGAAATGCAGATTGCCGTCCAAGGCGTGGCCGAACAGCAGCGCCTCGTGGTAGCCGTGGCGGTCGAACAAGGCGGTCAGCCTGGCCACGCCGTCGGCCAGCAGCGGAATCGGAAAAGCCACGTCCTCGATCACCACGGTGCTGCCCAGCGGCCGCACCGCGCCCACCGCCGGGAACAAGCCCTTGCGCAAGGCCCAGTAGCTGTCGCACACCGCAGCCTCGCGGCTGAAGCCGCTGGACAGGCGCGGCGCGAAGCCGGCCAGCAGGCTATCGATGGCCGCGCAGTGGCGCTCCAGTTCCGTCTCCGAGCCGGCGCGCGCCTCGATCAGCAAACAGGCCTCGTCCGGGCCGAACGGCCGCGCCAGGAAGTCCGGCAGCCCCGGCTTGCCGTGCAAGGCGCGCAGGCTGCGGCTGTCTATCAACTCCACCGCCGCCACGCCGTGGCCATCCGCGGCCGCGCTCAGCGCCGACACCGCGCGGCAACAGGGCTCCAGCGCGTCGAACAACAACAGCGCCGACGCCTTGTGCGGATGCTCGACCACGCTGTGAAAGGTGATTTCGCTGATAAAGCCCAGCGTGCCCTCGGAGCCGATCAGCAAATGGCTGAGCATGTCCACCGGGTCGTCGAAATCCAGCAAGGCGTTGATGCCGTAGCCGGTGGTGTTCTTCAGCCGGTATTTGCGGCGCACGCGCTCGGCCAGCGCCGCGTCGGCGCGCAGCTCGGCGGCCAGGCCGGACAAGCCGGCCAGCAGCGCGGCGTGGGACTGGCGAAAGGCCGCCACGCTGGCGGCGTCGCCGGTGTCCAGCACGGCGCCGTCCAGCAATAACAAACGCATCGCCGCCAAGGTGTGATAACTGTTGTCGCGGGTGCCGCAGCACATGCCGCTGGAGTTGTTGGCGGCGATGCCGCCGATCTTGGCGCTATTGATCGACGCCGGATCCGGGCCTATCTTGCGGCCGTAAGGCGCCAGCAAGGCGTTGGCGTGGCTGCCTATCATCGCCGGCCCCAGCCGGACGCGCGCGCCGTCGTCCAGCGCCTGGCCGTGGTTGAAGCCGTCGCCCAGCAGGACCAGCACCGAATCGCTGACCGCCTGGCCGGACAAGCTGGTGCCGGCGGCGCGGAAGGTCAGCGCCACCCAGTGGCGGCGCGCCAGCGCCAGGATGGCGGCCACTTCCGCCTCGCTGTCGACGCGGGCGACGATCTGCGGCCGCAGTCGGTAGAAGCTGGCGTCGGTGCCGTAAGCCAGCGTGGACAGCGGATCGGTGTAGATGCGCGCCGCCGGCATGATTTGCAGCAGATCCCGATGGAAAGCCTGATGCGCCGGACTCATGCTCATGACGGCTCCCCGGCGGCCCGACGCGCTTCGCGCTCGCGCACCAGTTCGTGCAGGGTCTTGGGCGCCGGCGTCAGCGGCGCGTGGTTCTGGGTCCAGCCCAATTGGCCGCCAAGCGCGAGCTTGCGCAGCCGGGTAGCGCCCCAGCCGAACCAGCGGTACAGCCGCGGCGAGGCGTGGACCTGGCGCCAGCCCTTCCAGGCCAGCCGCTCGGCCGCGCTCGCCGCCGCGCCCTGGCCGCGCAAGGGATGGCTGACCGCCTCGCCGGCCGGGCGCTGGCTTTCCTCGCGCAGCCGCATCAGCATCTCGGGAATCGGGATCTTCACCGGACAGACTTCGCCGCAGGCGCCGCACAGGCTGGAAGCGGTGGGCAGGTCGCGGGTGTTTTCCAGGCCCAGCAGGTGCGGCGAGATGATCTCGCCTATCGGCCCCGGATAGGTGGTGCCGTAAGCGTGGCCGCCGATGCGGGCGTAGACCGGACAATGGTTCATGCAGGCGCCGCAACGTATGCATTGCAGGGTCTTGCGCAATTGCGCGTCGGCGTAAGCCTGGCTGCGGCCGTTGTCCAGCAGCACCAGGTGCACCTCGCGCGGGCCGTCCTTTTCGCCGGCGCGGCGCGGGCCGCTGATCATATTGAAATAGGTGGTGATGGGCTGGCCGATGGCGGAACGGGTCAGCAGGCTGTACAGGGGCGGCACGTCGGCCAGCTTCTCCACCACTTTCTCGATGCCGGTGATGGCGATGTGCAGGTCCGGCACCGTGGTGCACATGCGGCCGTTGCCCTCGTTCTCCACCAGGCACAGCGTGCCGGTTTCCGCCACCGCGAAGTTGACGCCGGACAGGCCGACGTCGGCGTCCAGATAATGTCGGCGCAGCGCGCCGCGGCCGATCTGGATCAACTCGTCCACGTCCTCGGTGTAGGGCGTGTCCGGCAGCTTGTCGTGGAACAGCCGCGCGATGTCGGCCTTGGTCTTGTGGATCGCCGGCATGATGATGTGGGTGGGCTTCTCCCCGGCCAGCTGCACGATGTACTCGCCCATATCGCTTTCCACCGCGGTGACGCCGCGCGCTTCCAGATAGTGGTTGAGTTCGATCTCCTCGCTGACCATGGACTTGCCCTTGACCATCAGCCGGCCGGCGCGCGCCGCCACCAGGCCGTGGATGATGCGGTTGGCCTCGTCCGCGGTCTCGGCCCAATGCACTTGCACGCCGTTGGCGCTCAGCCGCGCCTCCAGTTGCTCCAGCAAATCCGGCAGCCGCGACAGGCAACGCTGACGGATGGCCTCCCCCAGCGCGCGCAAGGCCTCCAGCTCCGCCGGATCGTCGAAGGCCGACAGCCGTTTGGCCATCAGGAAGTCCATCGCCCCGCGCAGGCTGTGGCGCAGCTCGCCGTCGGCCAGCGCCGCGCGCGCCTGCTGCTTGAATTGGCGCGACGGGTAGAGTTCGATCTTGTGCTCGCTCATGGCCGCTCCTCCTCCGCCTGCTCCAGCTGCGCCGGGTCGATGTGCTCGGGCAGCTGCGCCAGCACCAGCAACTCGCGCGGCCCATGCGCGCCGTAGGCCAGCGTCAGCTGGATGTCGGCGGTCTTGGACGGGCCGGAAATCAGCAAGGCGTTGGTGGGCATGCCGTCCCGCCAGTTCTCGCAGCGCATCGCGCTGTAGAAGTCGGGGTAGAGCGTGGCGGTGTCGAACAGCACGATGTGCAACGGCGGCACCAGGCTCATGGTTCGCGGTTCCCGCGCGTCCGGCCACAACACCAGGGTGCCGGTGGCGGCGATGCCGCAGCGCGCCGCGGTGAACGCGGCCTCGATCTCGAACAGCTCGGCCTTCCAGTCGTCGACGGCGCGGTCGAAGAAACGCAGCGCCGGCGGCGTGGGCAAGCCTTGCAGCGCCGCCTCGGCGCGGCGGCCGTGGGCGGTGTCGGACAGCAGCAGGGAGGCCGGCCGCCGCTGCGCGATCCACACCGCCAGCCGGGTGTGCCAGTCGTCGGCGCGCACCCACAGCACCTCGGTCTTCACCGCCCGCATCGCCTGCGCCCAGCTGCGCAAGGCGGCCAAGCTGTGCTGCGGCGGCGCAAAGCGCCGGTAGTGCGCGTCCAGCTCCGGCCGCGGCAATTCCTCGCGCGGCGCGGCGCGCAGCTTGGCCAGGATGGCGTCGCGGGCGCTCATGCCTTGCCTCCCGCGCGCTCCAGCAGAAAGCTGGCCAGGTGCCGGCCTTGAAACGCCCTGCCCTCCTTGGCCAGCTTGCCGTTGATATTGAGCAGGCAGCCGCCGTCGGCAGTGATGAACTCCACCGCGCCGCAGTCCCGCAGCGCGGCGGCCTTGTCCGTCACCATCGCCCCGGCGATGTCAGGATGCTTGATCGAAAACGTGCCGCCGAAACCGCAGCACTCGGACTCATGGTCGTGCGCCACCCTCTCGACGTTGGCCAGCCGCTCCAGCAAGGCCCAACAGGACAGATGCGTGTTCATCTCGCGGCGGGCGGAACAGGAGGTGTGCACCGCCACCTTCACCTTGGGCCCCTGGTCCTGCGGCCGCCAGTCCAGATGCTTGAGCAGGAAGTCGCTGAACTCCACCACCCGGGCGGCCACCGCGCAGGCGCGCGCCTCGTCCGGCTGGCCGGCGAACAGCTTGGGCCAATGGTGCTTGATCATGCCGCCGCAGGAGCCGGACGGCACCACGATGGGCCAGTCCTCGGCAAAACAGTCCAGCTGCGCCCGCGCCACCGCCAACGCCTCCGCCGGGTGGCCGCTGGTATAGGCCGGCTGGCCGCAACAGCTTTGCCGCTGCGGGTAGTGCACCCGCAAACCCAGGCTTTCCAGCAAGGCGATGGCGTCCACGCCGGCCTGCGGCAAAAACAGGTCGAGCAGACAGGTGCCGAACAGATAGACGTTGGCGGGCTTCATCCGGTTTCCTTTGTAAATTGGTAAGACCAATTATTTTTATTAAAACCACTCTAGAGTGATTGCTTGAATCCGTCAATATGACGGCGCGGATTCCAGCTTAGCCTGTGGTAAGCTGCACTCACTCTGGTCTGACCACTTTCGCCCAACGAACAAGCCCGGCGCCATGGCCTATCCCAAACTGAACATCCCCAAACTCTCCGACGTCATCGTCGAACAACTGGAAAAGCGCATCCTGGACGGCGTGCTCAAACCGGGCGACCGCCTGCCGCCGGAACGGCAGCTGGCCGAGGAATTCGGCGTGTCCCGCCCATCGCTGCGCGAGGCGATCCAACAACTGGCGTCGCGCGGCCTGCTCAGCAGCCGCCAGGGCGGCGGCACCTGGGTGACGGACCGCTTGGAAACCGCGTTTTCCGACCCCTGGGAAAAGCTGCTGAACCAACATCAGGATTTGCACGGCGACTTGCTGGAATTTCGGCGGGTATTGGAAGGCGCGGCGGCGCGCGGCGCGGCCAGCCGGGCCACGCCGGCCGATCTGCAGCGGCTGGAACATTGCGTGGGGCAGTTGCAGATCGCCTACGACAGCGGCGACCTGGCCCAGCAGGCCCAGGCCGACGTGCGCTTTCACCAGGCGGTGGCGGAGGCCTCGCACAATGTCCTGTTCGCCCACCTGAGCGGCAGCCTGCTGGCCATGCTGCACCGGCACGTCAAGGACAATATCGCCGATCTGTTCGCGGCGGGAGAGGTGGCGGACGCGCTGCGCGCGCAGCATCAGGCCATCTGGGAAGCCATCCGCGACCAGCGGCCGGACGCCGCGCAGCACGCGGTGGAACAACATCTGGACTTTGTCGCCACCACCTTGCAAAGCAGGCGACGGCAAGCGGAACGCGATGCGCGGGCGCGCATGCGTCTGGAACATCTGGACCCCTGAGCGACGCGCGCCGGCAAGGGAATGAAACAGCGCAATGCAACAGCCGGGCCCTGACGGCGCGCTCCGAAGCCGGAGCGGCGCTAAGACCCGCTAACAAAACCCCTGATCCTGCGTTGCGCCTCCTTGTCGTACTACTTGTACTGCCTGCGTCGGCGCGCCTTGGCTCAGGTACGCTGTGCGGTTTTGTTAGCGGCTCTAAGAACCTGTTTACGATCTGCTGCGCTGCGGCGATACAGCGTTGAAACCCGCTTCGAAATGCTCATGTACCACGCGTACATTCCGCTTTCTCAGCTGTTTTCGCCTTGTCTCGCTCTTGCTCGCGAGATCGTAAACACGTTCTAAGTGCGGCTAACAAACTCCTGATGCCGCGTTGCGCCGACTTGTCGCGCTCAATTACCGCCCGCGTCGGCGCCTCGCCTCAGGCGTGAAACTGACAATGTCAGCCACTCTAAATCTGCCCCAGCTTCTTCTGACTCTTGATCACAAAACGCTCGCGGTCCTCCCCCCTGGCCTCCGCCTCCACCAGCCACACCGGCGGCCGTCCGCGGCCGGACCAGGTCTGGTGCGGCATCGCCGGGTTCTGGTACTTGGGCGTCACGCCGTTCTTGGCGTACAGCTTGGGCAGAATCAGGCCGTAAGCCATCGCCAAGCGCTCGATTTCCTCTATCCCCTTTTGCTGGCGCAATTGGACGCGATCAGTCAAAGTGTTCAGCAAAAAAACCGCCGCCTCCTTCAAAGCCTGGTCCGAACAGGAATCCAGCAAGTCCTCGTTGATCAGCACTTTTTTATTCATACACGCCTCCTAAGCTTCGCCGGGCCTTTGTTGCCGTTCAAGCTCCGGCCAACCGTCGCCCGCCGTCTCATGTCTACGCCATTCGTCATTAGCCGCCGATTTAAACCGCGCTTTAACGCCGTCCGGCATTAATTCTTTACGCTAATACTGGGCACGAACTGTTTTTTCATGAATATTCTATCTCCGTCACCCCAATGGCTTGGAATAGGAAAAAACTGATTTTTCCCAGAAAATCACGCCTTTGCGCGCCGGCGGCGCGACGCGGCAAAATCGCGCGCCGCCCCCTTAAAGCCAACGGCATGAAAAGCCCGCGTCTCCCCTCCTCCGGCCCTTTTCCCCCGCCACCCCGCCCAGGAGAAAATATTTTGAAAAAAGCCTTGCACAGCCTGAAAAGCCTAGGTATAGTTCGCTTCCTGTCGAGACCGACCGGGCGCAAGAGCCGGGAAGGATAAGGCAACCCGTGGGGGTATAGCTCAGCTGGGAGAGCGCTTGCATGGCATGCAAGAGGTCAGCGGTTCGATCCCGCTTATCTCCACCACAATTCAGTCCCCATCGTCTAGAGGCCTAGGACATCGCCCTTTCACGGCGGTAACCGGGGTTCGAATCCCCGTGGGGACGCCAGCAATACCGGGGGTATAGCTCAGCTGGGAGAGCGCTTGCATGGCATGCAAGAGGTCAGCGGTTCGATCCCGCTTATCTCCACCAAATATAAAAGCCGAAATCGAAAGATTTCGGCTTTTATTCTTTTCGGCTCAAATATTATTCAGCCGCCATCCTGAACTCGTTTTTCCCCGCCCGCTTGGCCTCGTACATCGCCCGGTCCGCCGCGTGCAGCAAACCGCCCAGATCCCCGCCGTTTTCCGGAAAAAAAGCCACGCCTATGCTGGCGGACACCGCGCACTCGCCGCCGGCCAAGGCCACCGGCTGCGCCAGCACGGTCAATAGCCGCCGCACCATCACGCCGCAGGACTCCGCCCGGTCCAAGCCCGGCGCCACCACCAGGAACTCGTCCCCGCCCAGCCTCACCACCAGGTCCTCGCCGCGCACGTGCTGACGCAGACGTTCGGCCATCGCCACCAGCAGCGAGTCGCCGGCCTCGTGCCCCCAGCCGTCGTTCACCGCCTTGAAGCCGTCCAGATCGATGAACAACAGCGCGATGCATTCATTGCGGCGCTTGGCCCTGACAATCTCCTTGTCCAGTTCCACCTGCAGAAAATGGCGATTGCCCAGACCGGTCAGCTGATCGTGGTAGGCCAGGAAATGAATATGCGCCTCCGCCGCGCGGATCGCCGAAATATCCGAGATGGCCAGCACATAGTGACCGACCCTGCCCTCGGCGTCGCGCACCACCGAGGCATGCTGCCAGCAGGGAAAGGTTTCGCTCCGGCGGCGGCACATCACCTCGCCCTGCCAGAAATGCCGCTCGCCCTCCAACCGACGGTAAAAACCCTCGCCATGCGGCTCCACATGCAGGCAATCGTCCGGATCGCTTCCCAGCGCCTCTTCGGCGCTCAAACCCGTCAAACGGTAAAAGGACTCGTTCGCCGACACGATGCGGCGCTGGTGATCCAGCACCAGAATGCCTTCCGCGCTGGCCTGAAACACTACGCTGGCCTGCCGCAGACTGACCTCGTTCAAATGCGCCTCGGTCACGTCCCGCGCCACCCCCACCCAACGCGCCGGCTCGCCCGCGGCGGCAAAATTGCGCCCGCAGAGCTCAACCCACTTCTCCGCGCCCTCCTCGCCAATCTTCACCGTGCGCTGCAAGACCCGCTCGGACCCCAACGCCCGCGCCAGCTCAGCCGCCTCGGCCTCCGCCATGCCCGGCAAGCCAGCCTGACCGCCCTCGGCGGCGGCGAATGGAAACGCGTCCAGAAACTCTTGCTCCCACGTCATCCCGCCGCGCTGACCACTCCACTCCCACACCCCCAGCCGGGCAGCCTCCACCGCCATGCGCAAGCGGCGGCGCTGACGCTGCTCCTCCACCTCCGCCCTGCGCCGCGCCAAGCCCATGCGCACCGAGGCGTTCAGTTCGCGCAACTGGTAAGGCTTCAGCAAATAGCCGTAAGGCGCACTGCCTTCCGCGTTGCGCAACATATCGTCCTCGGCGTAGGCGGTCAGAAAAATGGACGGAATCTGGAAACGCTCGCGTATCACGCGCGCCGCCTCGGTGCCCGGCACATCCCCGTCCAGATGAATGTCCATCAGCACCAGATCCGGCCTGTCCGCCCCCGCCCGCCTCACCGCGTCGTCCGCATTGGCGCAGACGCCGAGAACCCGGTAACCCAGGGACTCCAGGCTGGTCTGCAAGTCCAGCGCCACCACCCCTTCGTCCTCGACGATCAACAAACCGTTGTCCATATTCATTCCGCGCTCTCCGGCTCATCGCTGAACGCGATCTCCACGCAAGCCCCGCCCGCCTCGGGCCGCAACAAGCGGGCCTCCCCCTTCAATTGCCCCACCAAGGTGGGAACCAGGCGAAAACCCAGCGAACTGACCTCGCCCAGCTTCACCGACTCGGGGATGCCGATGCCGTCGTCCGACACCAGAATCCGGCAGCGCCCCCCATTGTCCCGTTCCAGCGCCACCTCCACCGTGCCGCGCCGGCCGGGAAACGCGTGCTTGAGCGCATTGGTCACCAACTCGTTGACCAGCAGGCCACAGGGAATCGCCCGCTGCATGCCCAGATACACCGCGGCGTCCATGCCGCGGCAACGCAAGCGCACCCCGCCCTCCGACACGCTGCCGCTCAGCAACTGGGTCAGCCGCTCCAGATAGAGCCCCACGTGAATCCGGGAAAAATCGCCGTGCTCGTACAAGAGCTGATGGATCAGCGCCATCGCGCGCACATGATTCTGACACTCGGTCAGCACCGCCACCGCCTCCGGCGGCGCCGAGCGCGTTTGCAGATTGAGCAGGCTGGAAATGACTTGCAGATTGTTCTTGACCCGGTGATGCACCTCGTTGAGCAAGGCGGTCTTCTCCTTCAGCGCCAGCTCCAGACTGGCCTGCGCCGCCTTGCGCGCGCTGATGTCGGTAATGGTGGCCAGCACCTGCAACTCCCCGCCGTCCCACACCGGAGTCAGGCCGATTTCGGCGGGAAACTCGCCGCCGTCGCGCCTCACCCCGAAAATCTCCTGCTGGCGTGCCATTTCCCGCGCCTCCGGGCGGCGCATGTAATTTTCGATCAGCCGCCCATGGCCGTCGCGAAAGCGCTCCGGCACCAGGCTGGAAATCATCACCCCCTCCATGCCCACGCCCAGATAGTCGAACATCGCCTCCGCCCGATGATTCGCCATCAGGATGCGCCCGCCCTGGTCTATCATCACCAAGCCGTCCAGAGCGGAATCCACCACCATGCGCAAGCGCGCCTCGCCCTCGCCGCGCAGGCGCTCGGCGCGCCGCTCCGCCGCCACGTCCCGGACCACGGCCACCACCCCCACCACCTCGCCCGCCGGCGCGCGGTACGGCAGATAGCTGATCTGCCACTCCCTGAGCGCCGCCCTGTCGCCGGGCCCCACCTTGGAGTTGACGCACACATCGAGCACCGGCTCGCCGCTCTCCATCACCCGCCTCACTAGCGACTCCAAGTAGTCGCCGATCTGCGGCAGCGTCTCCGCCACGCCGCGCCCCAGATGGGCGGAACGCGACAGGCCGTTGGCCTCGGCCAAACGCTGGTTGAGCAATCGATAACGCATCTGGCCGTCGATCAGCGCCAACCCCACCGGAACCGCCTCCAGCACATCGGACAGCACCTGTTCGGCGCAATCCAGCGCACCGCCTTCGCCCTTCAGGGATCCAGCCACCCGGCCTCCTCACGCCACCCCCAGCCGACGCGCGGCGCAACCGGAAACGGCCGCACTCAAGCGCGCAAACGAGGCAGTCAACTTGTTACCCGCTTGTGTTATATGACATATGGAATGGGAAGCAAACTGTTAAAATTGCTTAGCACAAGCCATTGGGACAGGCGCGCCGGGCGGCGCGAAACGGAAAGGAAGCCGCGACGGACGCGCGGAAACGCAAAAAGGCCACGCGATGCGTGGCCTTTGAATTCTGGCTCCCCGAGCAGGGCTCGAACCTGCGACCTGCGGATTAACAGTCCGTCGCTCTACCAACTGAGCTATCAGGGAATATCTCTTGCGAGAGAGGAGTATATTAACCAACCGCCTGAGCGGCGTCAATACCCGGAGCGCAAAATGCCTGCGCCCCGGGCCTCAGACCGCGCTCAAGGATTGCGGGTTTCCACCTGCACCAGGTCCGACGGAGCCGCCTCTTGCTGAGACTGACGGGTCACGTCGCGACGACGCGGTCCGCTCGGCAACACCGGCTCCTGCGCAGCGGGCGCCTCGACCACCGACTTGGTGGACACCATGACCAAGCCGCCCAGGCTTGCCGGTTCCGCCGCGGCGACGGCGCGGGTCTCGATCACGGCCGGCGCCGGAACTTCCGGCTCGGCTTGATCAAGCTGCTCCGGCTCGCTTTGCGCGACCAAGACTTCCGGCTCCGGCGCAAGCGCCGGCTCCGCAGCGGCGAACGCCTCGACGGCCTCCACCACGGCAGCCACTTCCACCGCCGGAGCGATCTCGACCACCTCGGCCGCCTCGACCACCTCAGACGGCTGCGCGACCTCGACGACCGGAGCCGCCTCGACTACCGGCAATTCAGGATCA
The DNA here is from genome assembly GCF_001043705.1 of Chromobacterium sp. LK11. Taxonomy (NCBI): domain Bacteria; kingdom Pseudomonadati; phylum Pseudomonadota; class Betaproteobacteria; order Neisseriales; family Chromobacteriaceae; genus Chromobacterium; species Chromobacterium sp. LK11. The sequence continues at coordinate 16,604 of NZ_LDUR01000041.1, read as the reverse complement.
AGCGCCGGCACCGCCGCTTCCGCCTCAAACGCTTCCCGCACCGGCTGCGCAACTTCAAGCGCCACGGACTCAACAACCGCGACGGACTCTTCGCGCTGCTCGGTCGCCGGGGCTTCAATCGCCTCGGCCGGAACCGGCTCGGCCGCCGCCTTGACAACGGCTTCCACCGCTACCGCGCCGGCAAGCACCGCGACCGCAACCGGCGCCGCTTCCGCCGCCGACAGAGCCGCGCCCTCTTCCTGAGGCGCCGCGGCCGGATCGTCGCGACGACGATCGCGACGGCTGCGGCGGCGACGGCGCTCATTGCGCTCTTGCTGCTCGGCGTCGCCTTCTGCGCGAACCTCGTCGGCCACCGGCTTGTTCAGCTCCAAAGCCTGCTCTTCCGCCTGCGGCGCCTGACGACGACGCGGCTCCTGCTGCGGACGCTCCTGCTTTTCCAGCTTTTCCGGACGCTCCTGCGGCGCTTCCTCGCGCGCCGGCTGCTGACGCTGCGCGTCCTTCAGCTCGCGCGGCTCGCGGCCTTCACGACCTTCGCGGCCGTTTTCGCGCTCGCGACGGCGGCCGTTGCGCGGCTGCTCGCCCCGCTCCTGGCGCTCTTCGCGTTGCGGCTGCTCCTTGCGCTCCGGACGCTCCTGGCGTTCCTGACGCTCGCCGTCCTGGCGCTCGCCGCGTTCGGCGCGCTCCGGACGGCGCGGCTTCTCGTCGGAACCCTGACGACGCTGCTCGTGTTCGCGACGCGCCTGACCGCCCGGACGGCGGTCGCCGTTGCGCTGGCGGTTGCCGCGTTGCTGCGACTGGGCCGCCGGCTTTTTCTTCTCGGCCGGCTGGGCCGCTTGTTCCGGCTCGGCGAACAGGCTCTTGATCCAGGAACCCAGCTTGCCGAACAGACCCGGCTCGGGCTCGGCCGCCTTGGCCGCCACCGACGGCGCCGGCTGCTGCGGAGTAATGCCTTTGACCGCGGCTTCCTGACGCTCCAGCTTCGGCTTTTCATGGCCAAAGTTGGTGATCACGTCTTCTTCCTGCACTTCCACCCGCTTGTAGCTCGGCGCTTCGCCGGCGTCGGCCAGGTCGTCGTGGCGCACGCGCACGATCTTGTAATGCGGGGTTTCCAGATGGATGTTCGGAATCAGCACCACGTCCACGTCCAGACGCTCTTCGATCGAATGGATTTCGGAACGCTTTTCGTTGAGCAGGAAGGTGGCCACGTCCACCGGCACCTGCGCGTGAACCGCGCCGGTGTTTTCCTTCATCGCCTCTTCCTGGATGATGCGCAGGATGTGCAGCGCGGAGGACTCGGTGCCGCGGATGAAGCCGATGCCGTGACAGCGCGGGCAGGTCTCGTGGCTGGTCTCGCCCAGGCTGGGCTGCAGACGCTGACGCGACAGTTCCAGCAGGCCGAAACGGGACAGCTTGCCCATCTGCACGCGAGCGCGGTCGTGCTTGAGCACGTCGCGCAGGCGGTTTTCCACGTCGCGCTGGTTCTTGGCGCTTTCCATGTCGATGAAGTCGATCACCACCAGGCCGCCCAGGTCGCGCAAGCGCAGCTGGCGAGCGATTTCCTCGGCCGCCTCCAGGTTGGTCTTGACCGCGGTGTCTTCGATGTCGGCGCCCTTGGTGGCGCGCGCGGAGTTGACGTCGATGGACACCAGCGCTTCGGTGTGGTCGATCACGATGGCGCCGCCGGACGGCAGCTGCACGCTGCGCGCGAAGGCGGTTTCGATCTGGTGCTCGATCTGGAAGCGGGAGAACAGCGGCACGTGATCCTTGTACAGCTTCACGCGCGACAGCATGTTCGGCATCACGTGGCTCATGAACTGGCGAGCCTGGTCGTAGATTTCCTCGGTGTCGATCAGCACTTCGCCGATGTCCGGATGGAAATAGTCGCGGATGGCGCGGATCACCAGGCTGCCTTCCTGCAGAATCAGGAACGGCGCGTTCTGAGCGCCGGCCGCGCCTTCAATCGCGCGCCACAGCTGCATCAGGTAACCCAGGTCCCACTGCAGTTCTTCCAGATTGCGGCCGATGCCGGCGGTGCGGGCGATCAGGCTCATGCCGTGCGGCACTTCCAGCTGCGACAGCAGATCCTTCAGCTCCTGACGCTCCTCGCCCTCGATGCGGCGCGATACGCCGCCGCCGCGCGGGTTGTTGGGCATCAGCACCAGGTAACGACCGGCCAGGCTGATATAGGTGGTCAGCGCCGCGCCTTTGTTGCCGCGCTCGTCCTTCTCCACCTGCACGATGACTTCCATGCCTTCGCGCAGCACGTCCTGAATGCGCGGACGGCCGCCGTCATAGCCCTGGAAATAAGAGCGGGACACCTCTTTGAACGGCAGGAAGCCGTGGCGTTCGGTGCCGTAATCGACGAAACAAGCCTCAAGGGAAGGCTCGATACGGGTGATCACACCCTTATAGATATTCCCCTTGCGCTGTTCCTTGCCTACTGTCTCGATATCGAGGTCGACGAGCTTCTGCCCGTCGACAATGGCAACGCGCAGCTCTTCAGCCTGCGTTGCGTTAAACAACATGCGTTTCATTTACATTCCTTGCGCAGCACTCACGCAAGGGATGCAGCCAGTATTTGACGGCCCAGTGACTATTGATGGGCGCTTTCCGAAAGAAGTGTCGATGTAAAGATCGAAAAAAACAGTGGTGACAAGCCTACTTCCTGAAAATCGATCACACGCAGACCTGACTCATGTGCGCAATTGGCGCTCCGGGATCGCCGGCCTGCCTCAAAGGGCAGGACATACAGTGCAGGGGGGCTAGCATGCCGGGTCAAACTTCGCTGCAAAATTTCCTGACTGGCTTAGCATCAGGAAATGGAATACTCGTGAGTGCGTTATGCGTACAAATGCATTACCATCGCTGCTTTTCGGTGAGCGAGTTAACCTTGGCTGCAAACGTCGCGAGCGGCATCAGGTCAGGGTCTGTAAATCCCTGCCGGCCGTCTCCAACCTCTTGCAGCAGCGCCACGCAACATGCCGTGACCTTGGCTTGACATTTCGCCGTCATCTTGGTGCAACACACCTAGGGACAGCGCCAGAAGTATAAGCAATATGACAGACATTCGCAAAGATTCCGTCTCCTTCGTCCAAGTGGACGACGGCGACGCCGGCCAACGCATCGACAACTACCTGGTGCGCTTGCTCAAGGGCGTGCCCAAGAGCCATATCTACCGCATCCTGCGCTCCGGCGAGGTGAGGGTGAACAAGGGCCGCATCGACGCCGCCTACCGCGTGCAGGCCGGCGACGAACTGCGCATTCCGCCGATACGCGTGGCCGAGCGCGCGGAGAAGAACGTGCCGGCCGCCACCTTCCCGGTGGTGTACGAAGACAACGCGCTGCTGGTGATAGACAAGCCGGCCGGCGTGGCGGTGCACGGCGGCAGCGGCGTGTCCTTCGGCGTGATCGAACAGCTGCGCCAGGCGCACCCGGACTGGCGCTATCTGGAGCTGGTGCATCGGCTGGACCGCGAAACCTCCGGCCTCCTGATGCTGGCCAAGAAGCGCTCGGCGCTGACCAAGCTGCACGACATGATGCGCGCCAACGTGCCGGACAAGCGCTACCTGGCGCTGGGCATAGGCCAGTGGCCGGACGACGCGCGCCAGGTCAAGCTGCCGCTGTTCAAGTTCCACACCCCGGACGGCGAACGCCGCGTGCGGGTCAGCGACGCCGACAACGGCCAGTACGCGCACACCAATTTCGCGGTCAAGGAACGCTTTGCGGAATTCACGCTGGTGGAGGCCCACCTGCGCACCGGCCGCACCCACCAGATCCGCGTGCACATGCAGGCTAGCGGCTGCGCGATCGCCGGCGACGAGAAGTACGGCGATTTCGCGCTGAACAAGGAACTGGCCAAACGCGGCCTGAAACGGATGTTCCTGCATGCGCGCAGCCTGTCCCTGCCCCATCCGCTGACCGGCGAGCCGCTGAAACTGGAAGCGCCGCTGCCGCCGGAACTGGAACGCTTCCTGAAAAGCCTGAGGTCTTGAGATGAACAATCGCTTCGATCTGGTCGTTTTCGACTGGGACGGCACCCTGATGGATTCCACCGCCCACATCAGTCAGTCCATCCAGCAGGCTTGCGCCGACCTGTCCCTGCCCGTCCCCAGCCGCGAGCAGGCCAGCCACGTCATCGGCCTGCGGCTGGCCGAGGCGCTGCAGCAGGCCTGCCCGGCCGCCAGCGCCGAACAGCTGCCGCGATTGACCGAAGCCTTCCGCCACCATTACCACGCCAACCAGCACCAGGTGACCCTGTTCGACGGCGCCGTGGAATGCCTGAACGCCATCGCCGCCAGCGGCGTCTTCCTGGCGGTGGCCACCGGCAACAGCCGCGCCGGCCTCAACCGCCTGCTGGAACAGACCGGGCTAGGCCCGCTGTTCCACGCCACCCGCACCGTGGACGAATGCCATTCCAAGCCGCATCCGGACATGCTGCTGTCGCTGACCGAGGCGCTGGGCGCGGAGCCGCGACGCACGCTGATGATAGGCGACACCAGCCACGACTTGCTGATGGCCGGCAACGCCGGCTGTCACGGCGTCGGCGTCAGCTTCGGCGCCCACGACAGCGAGCACCTGGAGAGCTGCGCGCCGCTGGCGCTGTTCCACTCCTACCCCGAGCTGCAGACATGGCTGCTGCCGAAACTCGGATAATCTGCGCCGCGGCCGAGCTGCAGGACGGCGGCCGCGCCTGGCGCTTCGAGATCGAGCAGGCGGACGGCGCGCCGCCGCTGCCCGCCTTCGCCGTGCGCTACCGCGGCAAGGTCTACGCCTACGTCAACGCCTGCCGCCACATCCCGGTGGAACTGGATCTGCGCGACGGAGAAGTCTTCGACCTCAGCGGCCATTACCTGGTGTGCAGCATGCACGGCGCCTGTTACGAGCCGCACACCGGCTATTGCGTGTCCGGCCCCTGCCGCGGCCAACGGCTGATCGCCGTGCCCGTCTTCGAACAGGACGGCGATATCTGCATCAATGTCATGCCGTCGTGAACTTTGCTAGACTCCTGGAATTATTCAGGGAGCACCACACATGAGCGACACCTCCAACCATTGGGAACGCCAATTGCTGGAAAAACTGGCCAGCGCCGCGCTGGTGGAACAACGCCGCGCCCGCCAGTGGAAGATTTTCTTCCGCATGATCTGGCTGATCATCATCGGCTTCGTGCTGTTCAGCCTGTTCATGCGCAACGAGGACAAGGCCGCCGCCGGCCTTTCCGGCTCCGGCCACACCGCCGTCATCACGCTGGACGGCGTGATCGACAGCCAGAGCGACACCGCCAACAAGCTGAGCCAGGCGCTGACCGACGCCTACGGCGACAAGAGCACCAAGGGCATCATCATCGACGCCAACAGCCCCGGCGGCAGCCCGGCGCTGTCCGGCATGGCCTATGACGAGATCCGCCGCCAGAAGAAGCTGCACCCGTCCGTCCCGGTCTACGTGGTGGTCAGCGAAGTCTGCGCGTCCGGCTGCTATTACATCGCCTCCGCCGCCGACAAGATCTTCGTCGACAAGGCCAGCATCGTCGGCTCCATCGGCGTGCTGTCCGACGGCTTCGGCTTCACCGGCGCGATGGAAAAACTGGGCGTGGACCGCCGCCTGCGCACCTCCGGCGAAAACAAGGCGATGGGCGACCCCTTCTCCCCGGTCAACCCCAAGCAGGAAGCCATCCGCCAGCAGTTGCTGGACGACATCCACCAGCAGTTCATCGCGGCGGTCAAGGCCGGACGCGGCCAGCGCCTGGCCAACGATCCGCAACTGTTCTCCGGCATGGTGTGGCTGGGCGACAAAAGCATTCCGCTGGGCTTGGCCGACGGCCTGGGCACGGTGCGCTCGGTGGCGCGCGACGTGATCAAGGCGGAGAAAACCGTCGACTATACTCAGCAAGACGATCTGTCCAGCCGCGTGGCGCGCAAGATTGGCGTGGAGTTCGCCGGCGGCGTGAAGAGTCTGTTCGACACCAAGCTGTTCTGATCAACCGGCAAGGCACACCATGGCGCGCAGAAGAAAACGGCAGGAAGAAGAACACGAGAACCATGAACGTTGGCTGGTTTCCTACGCCGACTTCATCACCCTACTGTTCGCCTTCTTCGTGGTGATGTACGCGATCTCCTCGGTCAACGAGGGCAAGTATCGCGTGCTCTCCTCCGCCATCGTGGACGCCTTCCGTTCCGGCTCCACCATCAGCGTCAACACCACCCCGCCCAGCGGCGGGGCCAACACCATGATAGAAATCCCCGAGACCAAGCCCATCGCCAAGGCGGTCAAGGGAGATCATCAGGCCGAGAAAAAAGCCAATACCGGATCGGCCCAGGGCGACGAAAAAACCCGGCTCGCCAACCTGACCCAGGACCTGGCCAAGGTGATGGACCCGCTGGTCAAGAGCGGCCAGGTCACCATCACCCACAGCAGCAAGGGCGTCACCATAGACATCCGCGACACCGCGCTGTTTCCCACCGGACAGGCGCAGCCCAACGAACAGTCGCGCCAGCTGATGGCCAATATGGCGCTGCAGCTGGCCAAGGTGGACAACCCGATCCGCGTCGAAGGCTTTACCGACAACGTGCCCATCCGCAACTCCTACTTCCCGTCCAACTGGGAGTTGTCCGCCTCGCGCGCCGGCAGCGTGGTGCGCCTGTTCCAGGAAAACGGCATCAATCCGGAACGGCTGGTGGCGGTGGGCCGCGGCTCCAATCTGGCGGTGGGCGACAACGCCACCGCCGACGGCCGCGCCAGCAACCGCCGCGTCGCCATCACCGTGCTGGCGAGCGGGCTGAGCGACGCCGAAGTGCTGTCGCCGCAAGACGCATCCATGGCCAATGGCCGCTAACACCCCTGTTTCTCTAGAGGAGCACGATATGAGCACCCCGATTCATCATTCCGCGCTGGAACAGCTGTTCCTCAACGCCCGCACCCACAGCCACTGGCAAGACCGCCCGGTCACCGCCGAAACCCTGCATCAGCTGTTCGACCTGCTGAAAATGGCGCCCACCAGCGCCAACTGCTCGCCGGCGCGCTTCATCTTCGTGCAAAGCGACGCCGCCAAGGCCAAGCTCAAGCCCTGCCTGGCCGAAGGCAACGTCGAAAAGACCATGGCCGCGCCGGTATGCGTGATCGTGGCCCAGGACATGCGCTTCTACGAACACCTGCCCAAGCTCTACCCGCACGCCGACGCCAGAAGCTGGTTCGAAGGCAACGACGCGGCGATCCAGGCCACCGCCACGCGCAACAGCAGCCTGCAGGGCGGCTACCTGCTGCTGGCCGCGCGCTCGCTGGGGCTGGACTGCGGCCCGATGTCCGGCTTCGACAACGCCGCGGTGGACCAGGCCTTCTTCCCGGACGGCCGCTTCAAGTCCAACTTCCTGGTCAACCTGGGCTACGGCGCCGCGGACAAGCTCTACCCGCGCTCGCCGCGCTTCGACTTCGACGAAGCCTGCCAGATTCTTTAATCCCCCCGCCCCATGCCCGGTTATAATGCCGGGCATTTTGCTGCCTGGAGAAACAAGATGCTCTATTCGCTTCTGCGCCCGCTGCTGTTCCGCTTTGACGCAGAGACCGCCCACGAACAGACGCTGGCCATGCTGGACCAGGCGCACAAGCTGCGCCTGAGCACGCTGGCCTGCCACGGCGCCACGCGCAAGCCGGTGCAGGCCATGGGCCTGACCTTCCCCAACGCAGTGGGGCTCGCCGCCGGGCTGGACAAGAATGGAGCGCATATCGACGCCTTGGCCGCGCTGGGTTTCGGCTTCATCGAAATCGGCACCGTCACCCCGCGGCCGCAGCCGGGCAATCCCAAGCCGCGGCTGTTCCGCCTGCCCGAGCACCAGGCCATCATCAACCGCATGGGTTTCAACAACCTGGGCGTGGACACCCTGCTGGACAATGTGCGCCGCTGCAAATTCCAGGGCGTGCTCGGCATCAATATCGGCAAGAACGCCGCCACCCCGATCGAAAACGCCGCCGACGACTACCTGGCCTGCCTGGACAAGGTCTACGCCTACGCCAGCTACGTCGCCGTCAACATCTCCTCGCCCAACACCAAGAACCTGCGCCAATTGCAGGAGGGCGACGAGCTGGGCCGGCTGCTGGCGCAATTGAAACAGCGCCAGCAAGCGCTGGCCGACAAGCACGGCCGCCACGTGCCGCTGGCGCTGAAGATCGCGCCGGATCTTGACGACGATCAGATCGTCGCCATCGCCCGCCTGCTGACCGAGCACCGCATCGACGGCGTCATCGCCACCAACACCACGCTGTCGCGCGAGGCGGTGGCCGGCCACCCGCTGGCGGAACAGGCCGGCGGCCTGTCCGGCGCGCCGGTCAAGGACCGTTCGACAACAGTTATTCGCAAATTAGCCAAGGAACTTGACGGCGCCCTGCCTATCATAGGAGTTGGCGGCATCCTGTCCGGGCGGGACGCCGTGGAAAAACTGGATGCCGGCGCCAGCCTGGTTCAAGTCTACAGCGGCCTGATCTACCGAGGCCCGGCGCTGGTGGCCGAATGCGCGAATGCGATCGCAGCGCGCGCCAAACCCTGAACAACAGCACGCGCGGCCGCGCACGGGCGCTCCAAGCCAGGAAGCCCGGCGATAGGCCCGCGGCGACCATCCCGGGGCAAACCGGCTCGCTTACATAACATTGGGACTCACTCTTATGAACGCAAAACAACTGATTCGTCTTTCCGCCGTCGCGCTGCTGAGCGCCGGCGTGCTCACCGGCTGCGCTACCTCCGACTCCGCGGCCGTCTACTCCAAGGGCCAGATGCGCCAGGCGCAGACCGTGCAGCTGGGCACCGTGGTGTCGGTGCAGAACGTGAAAATGGAAGGCAGCAACAATGAACTGCTGACCCTGGGCGGCGCCGCGCTGGGCGGCCTGGCCGGCAGCAATATCGGCGGCGGCAAGGGCCAGATCGCCGGCGGCATCGTCGGCGCGCTGGCCGGCGGCTTCGGCGCCCAGGCCGCTCAACGCGGCCTGAGCAAGAACGCGCTGGAAATCACCGTCAAACTGGACGGCTCCGGCCGCATGATCTCCATCGTGCAGGAAGCCGACATCCCGTTCAGCGCCAATCAGCGCGTGCGCGTGCTGACCGGCGGCGGCAACGACCGCGTGGTGCCGTTCTAAGCAAGGCAAACGCTCAAAACCAAAAGGCCGGGAAACCCCGGCCTTTTTCATTGCCTGCGGCGCGCCGCCCCGTTCACGGGGCTGCGCTCACTCGCTCCGCGGCCTGGACAACTCCACCCAGCGCCCGTCCATCAAAGCCTGCAAGGGCTGGTACATCGCCTTGTAGGACATCTTCTGGCATTCGCGTATCCAGTAACCCAGATACAGGTGCGACAAGCCCAGCCGCCGCGTCAGCTCCGCCTGCCACAACACGTTGAACACGCCCAGGCTGGACTTGGCGTCGTCCGGATCGTAAAAGGTGTAGACCGCGGACAGGCCGTCGGCCAGCCGGTCTATCAGGCTGACCATCTTCAATTCGCCGTCCAGGCGAAACTCCGCCAGCATGCTGTCCACCCCGCTTTTCAGGATGAATTCCGAGTACTGCTGCGGATCGTCGTCGGACATGCCGCCGCCGGCGTGGCGCGATTGCTGATACCAGCGGTACAGCGCGTAATGTTCGGCGTCGAACTCCAGCGGCAGCAGACGCACCTGCATCGCCTCCAGCCGGCGCGCCACCTTGCGCTGGGTGCGGCTGGGCTCGAAGCGCTCCACCGGAATCCGCACCGGCACGCAGGCCTGGCAGCTGTCGCAATAAGGCCGATAGGTATACAGACCGCTGCGGCGGAAGCCCAGCTTCACCAGCTGGCTATAGACCTCGCCATCGATCGCCTCGGCCGGGATCGCCACCTGAGAGCGCGCCTGGCGCCCCGCCAGATAGCTGCACGGATAAGGCGCGGTGGCGTAGAAATGGATGGCCACAGTCGGGCCGGGATCACGATGGCTCATTGGTATACCGGTAGTTCCACATCGCGGCGGGCTGCGCCCGTCGGGCATTCTCTTTCAGAGTAGCAAGAAATGTCTGACGCGAAACCAACTTGGCGCCCAGGCTCTGCAAATGGCGGGTGTGCATCTGGCAATCTATCATCGTCACGCCCTGCGTCCGCAAATGACGCACCATGTGGATGAAGGCCAGTTTGGACGCGTTGCTGCAGCGGGAGAACATCGATTCGCCGTAGAACATCAGGCCCAGGCCGATGCCGTACAGGCCGCCGACCAGCTCGCCGTCCACCCAGGTTTCGAAGGAATGGGCATAGCCCAGCCGGTGCAGACGGCAATACGCGTCCACCATCTCCGGCACGATCCAGGTGCCCTGCTGCTGGGTTCTGGGCTCGGCGCAGGCCGACATCACCTCGCGGAAGGCGGTGTCCACGCGGATCTCGTAAGGCTGATTGCGCAACACCTTGTCCATGGAGCGGCTGACTTTCAGCTCGTCCGGGCACAGCACCATGCGCGGCGCCGGCGACCACCACAGAATGGGCTCGCCTTCGGAAAACCAGGGGAAAATGCCTTGGGAGTACGCAGCCAGGATGCGCTGCGGGGATAGATCGCCTCCGGCGGCCAGCAAACCGTTGGGTTCGCGCAGAGCCAGCCGCACCGGAGGGAAGACCGGCTCAGGACCGAGCCAGGGGATCATGCCTTCTTGGCGTTGAGGCAGTCCGGGCACTCGCCGTACATGTACAGCGCGTGATCGACGATGCGGAAGCCGTGCTGCTCGGCGATGCGGTCTTGCAGCGCCTCGATCTCCGGATCGAAGAACTCGACCACCTTGCCGCAGCTGACGCACACCATGTGATCGTGATGGCCGCCCTGGTTCAGCTCGTACACGGCCTTGCCGGTTTCGAAATGGTGGCGCACCAGGATGCCGGCCTGCTCGAACTGAGTCAGCACGCGGTAAATGGTGGCAAGGCCGATGTCGATATTTTCCGCAAGCAGCTTGCGGTAGACATCTTCCGCCGACATGTGGCCGGCGTGCTCTTCCTCGAATAGATCGAGGATTTTCAAACGCGGGCCGGTGGCCTTGAGGCCGATATCTTTAAGGTGACTGGCTTTGCTCATCGTGATATAAAGTGGGTCGATTTCAGATCATGATAAAGCCTTTTCACGGCTTTGCCTAATTACCGCCTCATAACTTTTAGGTCACGGAGTATCATGCGCGCCCTGATTTTTGCCGCCGTCATTGCCCTCTCCGGTTGCAGTTCGATGAACCCTCTGAACTGGCTCAGCCCGCACAAGATGGAAATCCAGCAGGGCAATTATGTCACAGAGGATGCCGTAGCCAAACTTAAACCGGGCATGACTCGCTCGCAAGTGCGTTTCCTGTTGGGTTCTCCGCTACTGGCCGACGCGTTTCACGCCAACCGCTGGGACTACACCTATAGCGACATCAAGCAGGGCAAGCTGGACAAAAGCAGCAACCGCCTGCTGACCGTCCACTTCAACGGCGACGTGCTGGAGCGCGTGGAAGGCCAGGCTCAGCCGGCCGAGCGCCCGCCGCTGACCGCCTCCGCGCCGGCCCAGGAAGCCAAGCCATGAGCGCCACCCCGCTGAAACTGGTGGTCGTCGGCGCCGGCGGCCGCATGGGCAAGACCCTGATCGAAGCGGCGCTGACCGCGCCCGGCGTGGCGCTGCACGCCGCGGTGGACCGCCCCGGCTCGGAATTCATCGGCCAGGACGCCGGCCTGTTCATCGGCAAGCACACCGGCGTCAAGATAGGCGGCGACTTCCTGCAGGCGCTGGAAGGCGCCGACGCCGTCATCGACTTCACCCGCCCGGAAGGCACGTTGGAGCATCTGGCCGCCTGCGCCGAGCGCGGCGTGCAGATGATCATCGGCACCACCGGCTTCGACGAAGCCGGCAAGGCGGCGATCCGCGCCGCCGGCGACAAGATCGGCATCGTGTTCGCCGCCAACTTCAGCGTAGGCGTCAACCTCACCTTCAAGCTGCTGGACATGGCGGCGCGGGTGCTGGACGACGGCTACGACATCGAAATCATCGAAGCCCACCACCGCCATAAAGTGGACGCGCCGTCCGGCACCGCCTTGCGCATGGGCGAAGTCATCGCCGACGCGCTGGGCCGCGACCTGAAAGAATGCGCGGTCTACGGCCGCGAGGGCGTGACCGGCGAACGCGATCCGCAAACCATAGGCTTCGCCACCGTGCGCGGCGGCGACGTGGTCGGCGACCACACCGCCTTGTTCGCCGCCATCGGCGAGCGCGTGGAAATCAGCCACAAGGCCTCCAGCCGCGCCACCTTCGCCAACGGCGCGGTGCGCGCCGCGCGCTGGCTGGCCGGCAAACCGCACGGCCTGTTCGACATGCAGGACGTGCTGGGCCTGCGCTGAGCGCCGGCGGGGAGCCCGCTCCCCGCCTCTCCTCCCATGCGCCTCCTTCCGCTGACCCTAGGCCTCGCCGCAGGCCTGATCCTGCTCTCCCTGGTTTCACTGCTGCACGGCAGCGGTGTCAACGCGTCCCTTCTGCTGGCCGGCCATCCGCCGCCGGAACTGGAATGGCAGCTGCTGCTGGAACTGCGCTTGCCGCGTCTGCTGGCCAGCGCCAGCGCCGGCGCCTTGCTGGCCAGCGCCGGCGCGGCGGTGCAGGCGCGATTCCGCAACCCGCTGGCCGAACCCGGCCTGATCGGCATCAACAGTGGCGCGGCCTTGGCCGCCGCCGCCGCGCTGAGCCTGGGCGCCGGCCTCTACGCCGTGTCCGCCTCCGCCTTCGCCGGCGGCCTGTTCTCCCTATTGCTGATCCGCCTGCTGGGTCAAACCCAGCAAGGCGGCAGCCGGCTGATCCTCAGCGGCCTGGCCATCAGCTCCTTGCTGGGCAGCCTGCTGACCCTGCTGATCACCACCCTGCCCGACGGCTCCTTGCGCGTGGTGATTTTCTGGCTGATGGGCAGCTTCGCCAGCGTGGACTGGCCGCAAACCTTGCTGCTGTGCGCGGCCACGCCGCTAGTCTGGCTGGCGCTGCACCGGCAATGGCGCTTTCTCAACGCGCTGCAACTGGGCGAAACCGCCGCCTTTCACCTGGGCTTTGAAGTGCGCCGCCGCGAATGGCAGGTGGTGATCCTGGCCGCGCTGGCCGCCGGCCTGGTGGTGTCCGCTTGCGGCATGATAGGTTTCATCGGCCTGATGGGCCCGCACCTGGCGCGGCAACTGGTGGGCGGCAACGCGCGCCGTTTGCTGTGGATCGCGCCCATGCTGGGCGCGCTGCTGGCCATCGCCTCGGACTGGCTGGCGCGCAGCCTGCTGGCGCCCAGCGAGCTGCCGGTAGGCGTGATCACCAGCCTGATCGGCGCGCCCTTCTTCCTGTGGCTGCTGCGGCAAAGCGCGGAAAAGGACGGCCATGCTTGAAGCGCGCGCCGTCAGCCTCGTTCGCCAAGACCGCCTGTTGGTGGAATCGGTGTCCCTGCGCGTGACGCCGGGCGAACTCAATGTGGCGCTGGGCCCCAACGGCGCCGGCAAGAGCAGCCTGCTGGGCATGCTGGCCGGCTTGCACGCGCCCAGCGCCGGCGAGGTCTGGATGGCCGGACGGCCGCTGCGCGGCCAATCCGCCGCGCAACTGGCGCGCCAGCGCGCGGTGGTGGAGCAAAATCCGTTGACGCCGGCCGGCTGGAGCACGGCGGAGCTGATCCAGGCCGGCGCCTACCTCCTGGCCCCTGCCGACGACGCCTGCCGCCGGGCAATGGAGCTGACCTGCACCGAGGAGCTGGCGCAGCGCCAGGCGAGCACGCTGTCCGGCGGCGAGCAGCAACGCGTCCACCTGGCGCGCGCGCTGTGCCAGTTGCTGGCCTCCGCGGAGACGGAGCGCTATCTCTTGCTGGACGAACCCACCGCCGCGCTGGATTTCGCGATGGCCGACGCGCTGCTGGCGCAGGTGGCCCGCATCTGCCGCGACTTGAACATCGGCGCGCTGGCGGTAGTCCACGATCTGAACCTGGCGCTACGCCACGCCGACAATGTGCTGCTGTTGAACGAAGGACGCGCCGCCGGTTTCGGGCCGACGGCGGACATCATGCGGCGGGAGCAGTTGGAGGCGGTTTACGGCGTGCGGCTGGCGGAGCTGAGCAGCCGGGAGCACGCCTTGCGCGCCTTCGTGCCGCTGCCCCACTCCCATTAAAACCGGTTCGCTAGCCGCTGAATTCAGCGATGCGGCGTCTGCTTGCACTCGCTGAGAAAACGCGCGCGGTCGGCCTCGCCCACTTCCCCGGCGAAGCCCTGGGTGATCACCGCTTCCGCGCCGCGCCGGTTTTCCCCCAACTGCAAGCACATCTGCTTGGCCTGAATCACGCAGGCCGCACCCTTGGCCATGCCGTGCCGCACCAGCGCGTCCGCCACTTCCTGACAGATCCATTCCTGGTAGTTCAAACGGTGGGAGATCACGTCGATCAGCCGCGCGATGCGGCCGAAGCCGTGCAGCCGTCCGCCCGGAATGTAGGCGACGTGGGCGATGCCCTCGAAGGGCACCAGGTGGTGCGGACACAGGCTGTGGATGGAGATGTTGCTGATGATGACCATCTCGCGGGAATCGTCTTCAAAACCGCAGCCCAGCACCTCGCTCGGATCGGCGGCGTAGCCGTCCAGCAGGCGGTCGCGCCAGAACGCGCTGACCCGCTCCGCGGTCTTGCCCAGATGCGGATCGCCCTTCGGCTGAAAGCCGCAGGCGGTCAGCAAATCGGTCACCGCGCGTTCAAACGCGTCCTTGTCGAACGAGCGCAAACGCTCCACGCCCACTCTGGGCGCGCGCTCAGGCGCGGGATGATCGCAATGCTGGTGGTCCATATCGTCTCCCTTGTGGCTGCTTGCCCAATGTCCGCCGCGTTCCGCTCTTTGCGCCGTGGAACACGGCGGCGGCTTGCAATCGAAATAGGGTTTCGAGAGCGGCCGGCAGGGAAAGTTGCATCCGCCGGCGGCATGAAAAACCCGGGGCGGCGACGCCGGCCCCGGGTTTGCGACTATATCACAGGCCGCCGCCGCTACACGCGCGCGCCTTCCAGATTGGATTTCATCTCGTAGCTCTGCTTGACGTCGCCATTGCCGTCCACGCTTTCCAGCCTCACGTCGAAGCCCCACAGCCGGCACACGTGCTTGAGCACCTCGTTGGCGCTGTTGTCGTCCAGCGGCCGGCGGTTGTGCATGGTGTGGCGCAGCACCAGGCTGCGGTCGCCGCGCACATTGACCGACCACACCTGGATATTGGGCTCGCGCGAACCCAGATTGTACTGCTCGGCCAACTTGCCGCGGATGTCGCGGTAGCCCATGTCGTCGTGGATGGCGGACACCTCCAGCTTGTCGTCGTGGTCGTCGTCGCGAATCGAGAACAGGCGGAAATCGCGAATCAGCTTGGGCGACAGATACTGCGAGATAAAGCTCTCGTCCTTGAAGTTCTTCATCGCGAACTCCAGCGATTCCCGCCACGGCGTGCCGGCCAGGTCCGGAAACCAGGCGCGGTCCTCGTCGGTGGGGGCTTCGCAAATACGCTTGATGTCCTGATACATCGAGAAGCCCAGCGCGTAGGGGTTGATGCCGTTGTACCAGCGCGCCGTCACCGGCGGCTGGTAGACCACATTGGTGTGGCTCTGCAAAAACTCCATCATGAAGCCGTCGGTGACCATACCCTTGTCGTACAGGCGATTGAGAATGGTGTAGTGCCAGAAGGTGGCCCAACCCTCGTTCATCACCTGGGTCTGGCGCTGCGGGTAGAAGTACTGCGCCACCTTGCGCACGATGCGCACCACCTCGCGCTGCCAGGGCTCCAGCAGCGGCGCGGATTTCTCGATGAAGTACAGCAGGTTTTCCTGCGGCTCCGGCGGAAAACGCGGCGGCGCCTTGTCGCTGCCGTCCTTGTCGCGCTTGGGAATGGTGCGCCACAAGTCGTTGACCTGGGTCTGCAGGTATTGCTCGCGCTCTTCCTGGCGCGCCTGCTCCTTGGCCAGAGACAGCTTCTGCGGCCGTTTGTAGCGGTCCACGCCGTAATTCATCAGCGCGTGGCAGCTGTCCAGCAAGTCCTCCACCGCGTCGATGCCGTAGCGCTCCTCGCACTTGGTGATGTAGCTCTTGGCGAACACCAGGTAGTCGATGATGGCCGAGGCGTCGGTCCAGGCGCGGAACAGATAGTTGCCCTTGAAGAAGCTGTTGTGGCCGTAAGCGGCGTGGGCGATCACCAGCGCCTGCATCGTCATGGAGTTTTCTTCCATCAGATAGGCGATGCAGGGGTTGGAGTTGATCACGATCTCGTAGGCCAGGCCCATCTGGCCTCGCTTATAGCTTTTCTCGGTGGCGACGAAATGCTTGCCGTAGCTCCAGTGATGGTAATTGACCGGCATGCCCACCGAGGCGTAGGCGTCCATCATCTGCTCGGCGGTGATGACTTCCAGCTGATTGGGATAGACATCCAGCTTGAATTCATCCACCGCGATGGTACGTATCTGCCGGTCGTACTCGTCGACAAGGTCGAAGGTCCATTCGGACCCGGTAGAAATGGGTGTCATGTTGCTGTCCCCTTGGCAAGACCGCTAAGAACCTGTTTACGATCTGATGCGCGTCGGCGATACGGCGTTGAAACCGAGCTCAAAATGCTCATGTACCACGAGTACATTCCGCTTTTTC
>NZ_LDUR01000040.1:0-69319 GCF_001043705.1 Chromobacterium sp. LK11 | reverse complement strand
AGCCAGGGCGAGGCGCTGGCCGCCTTGCCGATCTGAGAACCTGTTTACGATCTGCTGTGCTTCGGCGATACGGCGTTGAAAACAACTTCGAAATGCTCATGTACCATGTGTACATTCCGCTTTCTCAGCCGTTTTCGCCTTGTCTCGCTTTAGCTCGCGAGATCGTAAACGCGTTCTTAGAACCTGTTCAAAATCTGCTGCGCGGCGCGCGACGCGGTGAGCGCCGCGTCGCGTCCTCGCCGCGAAACCCGGCCGCGCCGCAAGCGCTGGATCCTGGCCGCCGCCTGCCATGCGGCGGGTTCCCGCGAGCGGTCTTAAATATTACTGGTTTTGATTTTTTTATTTAGACATAAATACTCTAAGCCAAATCGTTTCGATAATAGGCCGCTTAATCCATCTCGCGCTTAAGCGCGGCGATCGCCTTAATTCAAACAATCGTTTGGAGTAAATGCCGAAATTCAACTGGCATTGAAATGGTATTAAATATCGTCAATGACGGCGCTTCTCCGCGCCGCCGGCCTTGCGCCGCGAAAATAAAAAACCCCTGAAGCGGCGAGCGCGTTCAGGGGCTTTGTGACGTGGACCCGGTCTTCAGAGCGGCTTGCGCGCCTGAATGCCCGCCGCCACTTTCCGCAGTTTGTCCGCGTAGCCCGGATCCGTGGCGTAGCCGCCCTGGGCCAGCGCCTGGGCGAAGGCCTGGGCGTTTCCGCCCACGCCCAGCGCGCCGCGGTAGCGCGGGTTGCCGGCCAGCAGCTGCGCGTAATCGGCGAACGCGTCCTGCAAGCCGGAGTAGGCGCGGAAGCTTTCGGTCCGCTTCACGTCGCGGCCGTCCACATGCTCGGTGGTCAGCGCGCGGGTGACTTCGCCCTGCCAGCCCTTGCCGGCCTTGATGCCGAACAGATTGTGATTGCTGCCGCCGTCGGCGCGGGTCAGCGGACGCTGGCCCCAGCCGGATTCCAGCGCCGCGTGAGCGGCCACCAGTTCCGGCGCCACGCCCAGCTTGGCGGCGGCTTGTTGCGCGTAAGGCGCGATGCTGTCGAGAAAGGCTTGCTGGTCCGCGCCGTAGGGCATGCTGCCGCCCAGCGTGGCGTCCTGGACGCGCTGGCGCGCCCAGGCGCCTTCCGGCGACAGGCTGGCCCAGCTGTCCGAGCCGTTCTCGATGAAGTCGCGCACCTCGCTGTGCAGCTGGCCGCTCCATTGGTCGGCGAAACGCTCGCCGTCCCCGCCGCCCTGGCCTATCAGCGGCAGGGCGACGGCGTCTGCGCCGAAGTCCGGCCCGGCGCCGATGTCATTGCGCACAGTAAACATCGCTGTCTCCATTCAGCACGCGGTTCATCAGATCCTGCTGCTGTTGCAGCAGCTGGCCGTTGCGCAGGTTCAGGGTCTGGCACAGGCGGATCTGCTCCACCAGCGCGTTCCAGCGCTGGCGGCAGGCTTGTTCCGCTGCGGCGGGCAAGAGCTTGAGCACCGCGTCCATCGAAGCGGCGCGGCCCGTGCCCAGCAATTGGCCGGCCAGTTGCAGCCGCTGGTCGCGGCTGGCCTGCAAGGCGTCGCACTGGGCGACGATGTCCGAACCCAATTGCCGCAGTTCGTCGGCCTGGTGCGCCAGCGCGGCGGCGAACTGCTGTTCCAGCAGTTGCTCCAGCTGGCCGTAGCCTTGCAGATCCTGCCCCACGGTGGCCAGCAGTTGTTTGAAGGCTTGCTCGCGGTTCATTCAGCGGCTCCGGTGATATTGCTCCACCAGGTCGGCCAGCCGGGCGGCGTCGAAGCGCACTTCGCCGCGCGCCAGCGCGGCGCGCACTTCTTCCACCCGTTTCATGTCGATGTCCGGCAGCGCGCGCAGCTCCGCCACCGCCGGCGCCATGTCCTGGCTCGCGGCGGGCGCGGCGACGGCCGCGGGCGCGCGGGCCGGCGTTTCCGCGGCGGCGCTCTGGCCGCCGACCGCCAGTTCGCGACGTTGCGACGAGGTCGAGTTGATTTGCATAGTTTAGAAATCCGTCTGGGTTGGCTGTGCGAGCGGCGCGTTGCCTGATGCCGCGTTGCGCGGCCGCTCGGAGCGGGCCTCGCGGCCCGCCCTCACCCCTTCAAGGCGACAGTCTGGAAAAAAACTTAAAAATTTACCGGTAACATTTTCAGAACGACAATGCGGCGGTTTTCCAGACGGATATAACGGCCAAACACCAGTTCCTTCAGGATGCGCGCCACCATCTCGCGGGAGGAGCCGATCTGGTCGGCGATTTCCTGCTGGGTCAGCTGCTTTTTCAGCACCATCTCATCGCCGTCCTGCTCTTCCAGCATCTGGTTGATCAGGATGCGCACGCGGCCGTACACGTCCATCAGCGCCAGGTTCTTGGCCTTGGTGGACATGCGGCGCACCACTTGCACCAGGTGGCACATGATGCGGGTGCGGGCTTCCGGGCTGTGCGGCAGGCCGTCTTCGGTATCGAACAGCTGCATCAGGCTGTCGCGGCTGAACACCAGCAGGTGGCTGTCCTCGTCCGCCGCGCAATTGGAGCTGCGCTCGCCGCTGTCGATGAAGCCGACCATGCCGATCAGCTCCCCGGAAGCGCAGATTTGCAAAATGTATTTCTTGCTGAGTCCATCCGAAACAAAGACTTGCATGCAACCGCTGGCCAGCAGATAGACCTCGTTGGCGCTGTCGCCTTCGTTGTACAGCACCTCGCCCTTGCTCAGGCGGCGGCTTTCGGCCAGTTCCAGCGCTTTGTCCAGTTTGTCGTTGTCCAGATGCCCGAACAAATGTGTGCCTCTTAACAAGGCTTTGATATTGTGGTTTTCATTCATGACCACGTCGTCCCCGATAGTCTTGCGATTGAATCGACTTTCCCGCAGATGTTTGCCGCCTTTTGGCGTCTTTTTTTGTCAACATCATCCAAGTCTTTCGCTCGGATTTTTATTAATCAGGTGCGGATTATAATATTAGCAGTTAACAAAAGTGTGAAAAAACACACATAAAAAAAGCCTGAAACGAATCAGGCTTTTGTTTTGAACCCAAAAAAATAAAAGTTCAGCGGGGAGTTAGGCCATCTTGCAGCGCGCTATCCAGATCGGATTTCTGTAGTGGCGAACTTACAACACTGGTCTCGCGATTGCCGCTCTGCCCCGGCGGCCCGAACATGGCCACCACCGCCTGCGCCTGCTTGCTGGTCATCACCAAGAGCTCGATGCGACGGTTGTAAGCGGCCAGCGGATGCTCGGCGTCCAGCGGCGCGCGGTCGGCCATGCCCACCACTTGCAGGATGCCGGCGGCGTTCATGCCGCCTTCCAGCAGGTGCAGCCGCGCCGCCATCGCGCGGTTGCTGGACAAGCCCCAGTTCGAAAACGAACCGAAGCCGGCGGTGCGGTATTGCGCGGCGTCAGTGTGTCCGACAATCAGCAATTGATTGTCGATATGGCTGAACATATCGCCCATATCGTGCAGCAGGCGCTTGAAGCGCGGTTCCACGATGGCGCTGCCGCGCTCGAACATGCCCTGATTGTCGGTATCGTGCAGCATCACCCGCAAACCGTAAGGCGTGACCACGGTCTGCAAATTGCTGGCCAGGCCGGCGTCCCGGCTCATCTTGGCCAGCAAGCCGGCCAGCTTTTCCAGGTCCGCCACGCTGTCCAGGCTGCGCTGGCCCTGGCCGTCGAAGGTTTTCTTGGCCACCTTGTTGCTTTCCTGCAGCAGGGAGTCGGCCTTGGTGGTGGTGGTGGGCTGGCCCGGGATAGGATCGCGCGGGATCAGGCTGCCCGGCGGGGTGCCGGTGTGTTCGATGCTGCGCGAGCCGCCGGCCTTCAGCGGACTGCCGCCGCCGGCGGTCAGCAATTGCTGCAGGTTTTCCTGATCGCGCGCGGCCAGCACCCACAGCACCAGGAACAGGCACATCAGCGCCAGCACGAAGTCGGCGAACGCCACTTTCCACGCGCCGCCGTGTCCTTCTGAATCCTGACGGCGCGACACCTTCTTGATCACCGCGGCTTCATGCTCGCGATTGGGTTTATTCGCCATGCCCGCCATCCGCTCAGTTCACGCCTTCCAGCGCGTTGATCCAGGTTTCCAGCTGGGAGAAGCTGGGCTTGGTGTTCAGCTGCACCAGGCGGCGGCCGGCGTCGATGGCCAGCAGCGGCGGCTTGCCGGACACATGGGTGGTCAGCACCACTTTCACCGATTCGTAGTTGGACAGCTCCTGCTTGACCAGCTGGTGCATCATATTGGACAGCGGGTCCAGCACGCCGTAGCAGAAGAAGATGCCGATGAAGGTGCCCACCATGGCGGCGGCCACTTTCTCGCTGATCTCGCCGGCGGTGGCGCCCTGGCTGACGCTGTTCATCGCCATCACGATGCCCAGCACCGCGGCCAGAATGCCGAAGCCCGGCATCGCCTCGGCGATCTTGTGCAGCGATTTGGACGGCTGGTTCAGTTCTTCGTGAATGGCGTCCAGTTCCTGGTCCAGCACGCCTTCCAGTTCATGGGCGCTGATCTTGCCCATGGCCATCAGCCGGAAGTTGTCCACGATGAAGGCCAGCAGCTTGGGCTCTTCCAGCACCAGCGGGTAGCGGTTGAACAAGGGACTCTGGCGCGGGGCCTCCACGTGTTCGTCCAGCGCCTTCAGGCCCTGGCTGGCGGTGATCAGCAGCTCGTACATCAGCAGCAGCAGCTGGCGCTGGAATTCCGCGTCGTACTTCTTGCGCATGCCGACGCGCTTGATCTGGCCGCCCATTTCGGTGAGCACGTGCTGCGGATTGCCCAGCACGATGGCGCCGACGGCGGCGCCGCAGATGATCAGCAGCTCCACCGGCTGCCAGATCACCGACATGATGCCGCCATGCAGCATGAAGCCGCCAAAGACACAAACCAGCACGATCAGAATGCCGAATAATTGCTGCATGTTTTCTTTCCTCGGGCTCAGGCCGCTTGTAGGCAGGCCTGCATTTTTTTGAGAGCGCTCTTGTTGATCTGGCAGACGCGGGCTTCGGTCAGCGCCAGCACCGCCGCGATCTCCTTGAGGCTCAGTTCAAATTCGTAATACAGCTGGATCACTTGCTGCTCGCGCGGGTTCAGCGCCTGCAAGGCCACGGTCAAGGCGCTTTTCAGCGCCAGCCGCTGTTCCGGATTGTCGTCCGCCGCCGGCTCCAGACCCTGGGCCATCAGTTCGTCGAAGCTGGACAGCGCTTCGGCGTTGTCCGCCAGCAGCGCTTCCTGATAGGCCTCGGCGCTGAGGCCCAGCAGCTGCATCGCCTCGGCCTCGCTGGGCTCGCGCCCCAGCTTGCGGCTGAGCAGGCGCAGGCCGTCGCGCACGCGGTGGGCCTCCTGGCGCACCGAGCGCGGCCGCCAGTCCAGCCGGCGCAATTCGTCGAGAATGGCGCCGCGGATGCGCAAAATGGCGAAGCCGGCGAACTTGTCGTCCGGCTCGCCGTAACGGCGCAGGCTCTCCAGCAAGGCCATCAGCCCCACCTGCTCCATGTCTTCGCGGTCGAACACGCCGCCGGCCTGGGACGACAGCTGACGCGCCACCCGCTTGACCAGGTGGGCGTACCGGCTCAGCGCCTCGGCTTCGCCGCCGGCGCTGGCCGGGGCTTCGTCGTAACAGGCGTACATAGGGGCTTACTCGATGATCAATTTGCTAACCATCACCTCGCTGAACGGCGCGTCGCGTCGCTCGCGCAGGAAACCGCCGGCATAGGCCTTGGCCAGCAAGCGCTGGTAGTCGTCTATGCTCATCGTCAGCGCCTTGTCCGCCGGCAGCTCCGACAGCGCGCGCACGGCGATGCTCTTCAGGAAGGGCAGTTGGGACTTGACCTCGGCCTCCTGCTTTTCATTGCTGCGGAACACCAGGTCCACCGCCATGAAGCGGGTGGCGGATTCGCCGCCGCGCAGCATCACGATCACCTTGTCCATGCTGACGAAGCGCGCGTCCGGCGCCGCGGCCGGCTTGGGCGCCTCCGCCGCTTGCGGCGCGCGCGAACTCAGCCACCACCAGGCGCCGCCGCCGGCGGCCAGCGCCGCCGCGATGGCCACGATCAAAATCACTAAGATGTTTCTGTTCATGCTTGTGCTTCCGCTGCTTAGCCCTGGCCCAGCCAGAAGCCTTGTCCATCACCCTGCCCCGCTTCCGCCAGCGCCCGTCCCGGCGCGCGTTGCGGCTGCTGCTGCCCCTGGCGTTCCTGACGCTGCTGGCCGTGGCCGCCCTGCCCCGGCGCGCCTTCGCGCACTTCCACCGCCACTTGGGTGTATTGGCGGTTGGACAGATCCTGGCGCAGCGCGTCGCCGATGGCTTGCAACTGCCGCACCACTTCGCCGTGCGAGGCGGTCAGCTGCACTTGCAGCGCGCCGGCCTCGTGGCGGATGGAGATTTCCAGCGAGCCCAGCGACGGCGGGTCCAGCCGGATCAGCGCGCGGTCCATGCCGTGGCTGCTCTGCACTTGCAGCCGTTCGCCCAGCGCGGCGCTGAGCTTGTCTCCCCAGCTGGCCGGCTGCTGCGCCGGCAGCTTGATCGGCGCCCACTCCGGCAGCGGCGCTGCGGCCTTGTCCTGCGGCAGGGGCGCAATGGCGGCCAATAGCGGCGCGGCGGCTTGCGCCGGCGCCGGCGTTTCGCGGCCGGCCTGGGCCTCGCCGGCGCCGGCCGGCTTGGCCGGCAGCGGCGCCAGGGTGTTCAGCGCGGCGGACAGCGCTTCCGGCGGCAACGCCGCCTCGGCCTGTTTGCGCGGCGTCGTCGCCGCGGCCGCGTCCACGCCGGACGGCGCCGACGGGCCGGCCTGCGGCGCGACGGCCGTCGGCATGGCCGGCATCAGCGGCAGCGGCAAAGGCTGCGCGGCGAGAACGCCGGGCTGCGCGGCCGGCGTCTCGGCCTTGGCCTCGTCGCCCGCGGGGGCTTCGGCGTCGGTTTCAACCGCCGGCGCGGCGCTTTGCCCGTCCATCAGGCTGGCCAGCAAGGCGCTGGCGAAATCGCCGCCGGACTCCGGCGCCGCCGCGTTCGGGTCCAGCAGGGGATCGGCCGGCGCGGCGTCGGCTGGCGTTGACGCGCCGCCGGCGAGAAGATTGGGGGGCAAGGATACGTTCATGCTTGATTCCAGTCGCTGACTTCGGCGTAGGCGATTTGCGCGTCGCGCTGATGGCTCAGCGCGGCGATTTTGTCTTGCAGTTCCGCGGAGTCGGCGCGGCAGACTTCCAGCGCGTCGCGGTAGACGGCGCGCAAGGCGGCGCGGGCGGCGGCGTCCAAGGCCTGAGGCTGGGTGCGCAGCAGTTCGGCCAGCAATTGGTCCAGCGCGGCCAGCCGTTCCCAGTCGCGTTCGGCGCAGGCGCGGCGGATGGCGGCTTCCAGCGCGGCCGGCTCAGGCGGCTTCATGCTGGTCCCGCACGCCTATCCAGCCGCCCTTGAGCTTGATCAGCAGCTGTTCGGCCTCGTCCAGCGCCGCCACGTCCAGATTGACGCTGGCGTGGTAGAGCCGGTAGGCGCAGTAGTCGTAGAGCCGCGCCAGATTGGTGACCACCTCGCCGCCGGAGTCGAAGTCCAGCGCGCTGGACAGGCCGTTGAGGATGTTGATGCACTTGCTGATGCTCTCGCCCTTTTGCTCGTAGCGCTGGTTTTCCAGATGGCCGCGCGCGCGCGCCATTTCCTCCAGCAGGCCGTCGAACAGCACCAGCACCAATTGCACCGGCGAGGCGGCGTGGGTCTGCGCTTCCAGATTGACCGCGTGATAGCTGCGGTAGGCGTCGTATTCCACGTTGTCGTGCTCCTGTTCTAATCAATAGGCGGGAGGGGGTCCCTCCCGCCGAATTCTGTGCGGCCAAGCAAATCCGGAACGGATTCAGAAGGAAAGCATGCCCAGAGTCTTCTGCATGTCTTCCTGCATCTTCTGCAGCTGGGTGAACTGCGTCAGATAGCGCTTGTAGCTCTGGTCGTACTGGGCCTTCAGCCGGACCTGGCGGCTGTCCAGATCTTTCTGGATGCGGGATTCGGAGTCCTTGCGCAGCTTGAGCAGGCCGCTGCTGCCGTTCAGCCATTTGTCCAGGTAGTCGCTGCTTTGCTTGACCACGCCGTTCTTGTTGTCGCCGTTGACGAAACGGTCCAGCGCGTCCGGCTTGTCCTTCAGGGTTTCGTTCAGCTTCTTGCTGTCCAGGCTCAGGGTGCCGTCGCGGTTGGCCTTGATGCCCAGCTGGTTCAGGGTGATGCCGTCGTATTCCTGACGCAGCAGGCCGTTGATGCCGTCTTTCAGGCTGCGGATGCCGGAGTCGCTGGCGAAGGGGCCGCCGGTCTTGCCTTCCTTGCCCGGCGCGGACAGATCGGCGATGGCGCTGGCCAGCTTGTTGTAGCTGTCGACGAAGCCCTGCACATTGCCGACGGTGTCGGCCTCGTTGCGCGCGACATTGAGCTGCAACGGGGTGTCGCCCGGCTTCATCGCCTTGCTGATGGTCAGGTTGACGCCGTCTATGCTTTCGAAAGTGTTGGACGCCTGCTTCATCTGCACGCCGGTATCCTTGTTGCCCAACCAGACGATGGCGTCCTGCCCCTTGGTCAGTTCCTTGGGACTGGCGAGGCCGCTCTTGAGGCCGGCGTCGCTGACCTGGCTCAGGTCCAGCGAGATGGCGCCGCTCTCGCCGGTCTTGCCGGAAGACATCACCAGCTGGCTGCTGCCGCCGTTGTTCAGCACCATGGCGTTGACCTTGCCGCTGTTGCCGCTGGCGCGGTTGATGGCCAGAGCCATTTCCGACGGCGACAGATTGCCGTCGCCGTCGCGGTCCGCGCTGCTGAGGTCCACTTCGAAGCTATCGCCGCCAACCCGCACGGTGATCTTGTCGCCGGCCTGGGCCTTGGCGCCGGACAGGCTGCCGAAGGACAGCTGATGGGCGGTGGCCACTTGTTCGATGAACAAGGAGTAGTTGCCGGGCTGGGCGTTGCCCTTGGCGCTGACGTTGGCGAAGCCTTCCTGGCTGATGCTGGCGTTCATCGCCACCAGGCTTTTCTTGGTGGTGATGCCGGTCAGCGCGCTGCGATAGTCTTGCAGGGCTTTTTGCAATTTGTTCAGCGCGTCGCCGCGCGCCTGCGCCGCCTTGCTCTGGGTGTCCAACTGGTTCTGGGCGTCTTGCAGATACAGGCTGGCGGCGTTCTGGGCCAGCGCCGAGGGCGGGGTCTTGCTGAAATCGATAGCCATTTAGAATCCTTTCGCTGTACGCGGGCCGGAGCGCTGTCGGCGCGCCGGGATGAGATCGCCGGAATTGAGATCGACGCTAATGACTATCCCTTGCGACCGAGGCCCGGCTTTTCTTGAGCCGCCGTGAATAATCACGCTCCGCGCAGCCAGGCTTGCCCGGCCAGTTCGTCGGTTTGCTTCTGTTCTTTCTTCAACCGCAGGCGCAGCAGGCTTTCCGCCGCCTGGTCGCGCACCTGGACCATCACTTCGCGGCGCAGGCTGGCTTGCAGCAGCGCGCGCTGGCTGACCGCGGCGTCGGCCTCGGCCAGTTGCAGATCCTGCTGCTGCGAGGCCATCAGCTCCAGCAAGGCGCCCTTGTAGTCGGCGCAGTTGCGCGCCAAGGCCGGGTGGCCGGCGTCGGCGCTGGCGCCGCTCTGGCCGCACAATTCGCCCATGCGCACAATGTTGCGGCGGTAGCGCTCCTGCAGCTGGCGCTTGCCTTCCACCTCGCTTTGCAGGCGGTCCACGTCCTGTTGCCGCAATTGGACCATCAGGCCCAGGCGGCGCACGTCTTCGGGCTGGCTCATGTCGCGATCATCTCCATCAAACCGTTCCGGCTGTCTTCATAGCTCGCGGCCTCGGCCGCGCCCTGGCGCAAAAACGCTTCCAGTCTGGGCATCAGCCGCACCGCGCGGTCGGTGTCGGCGTCGGCGCCGGCCACGTAGCCGCCCAGCGGAATCAGGCTGCGCACTTCCTGGTAACGGGACCAGGCGCCGCGCGCGCCGCGCGCCGCCTCCGCGTGTTCCGCCGCGGTCAGCTGGCTCATGCAGCGGCTGACCGAGCGGCCGATGTCTATCGCCGGATAGTGGCCGCGCTCGGCCAGCTCCCGCGACAGCACGATGTGGCCGTCCAGGATGGCGCGCGCGGTGTCCACCACCGGGTCTTGCTGGTCGTCGCCTTCGGCCAGCACGGTGTAGATGGCGCTCATGCTGCCGGCGCCGCCCTCGCCGTTGCCGGCGCTCTCCGCCAGCGAGGGCAACAGGCCGAACACCGACGGCGGATAACCGCGCGTGGCCGGCGGTTCGCCCAGCGCCAGCGCCACTTCGCGCTGCGCCATCGCGTAACGGGTCAGCGAATCCACCAGCAGCAGCACATTGCGACCCTGGTCGCGGAAATGGGCGGCGATGGTGTGGGTCAGCTCGGTGGCCTTGAGCCGCATCAGCGGCGATTCGTCGGCCGGCGCCACCACCAGCACCGCCTTGGCCAGGCCGGCTTCGCCCAGCGAGTGCTCGACGAACTCCCGCACTTCGCGGCCGCGCTCGCCGATCAGGCCCACCACCACCACGTCGGCTTCGGTGTGGCGGGTGATCATGCCCAGCAACACGCTCTTGCCGACGCCGGAGCCGGCGAACAGGCCGACGCGCTGGCCGCGGCCTATGGTGAGCAGGCTGTTGATCGCGCGCACGCCCACGTCCAGCGGCGCGGACACCGGCTGTTTCTTCAGAGGATTGACTTGCGGCGGATGGGCGGCCAGCGGCTGTTCGCCGCCGAGGCGGCCCAGGCCGTCCAGCGGCTCGCCCAGGCCGTTGACGATGCGGCCGAGCCAGGACGGGCCTATCATCAGGCCGCCGCCGTCGGCGGCGGGCAGCACCCGCGCGCCGGTGGTCAGGCCCACCGGCTTCTTGAACGGCATCAGGTAGGAAACTTCGCGCTTGAAGCCCACCACCTGGGCTTGCAGCCAGCCGCCGCCGGCGGTTTCTATCACGCAGCGCTGACCGGTTTCCAGCGGACAGCCCACGCTTTCCAGCAACAGGCCGGACGCTCCCACCAGGCGGCCGCTGACGGTGGCCACCGGCACCTCCGGCAATTCCAGTCGTCCCAGCGCCTGACGCAACATGGCTTAAGCCTCCGCCTGTTCCGCCGCCGGCTCGACGGCGTCGCTTTGCAATTGTTCGCGCACGGTGGCGATGCAGGCCTCCAGCCGCTGCTGGCAGCCGGCGTCGGCCTCGGACTCCGGCGTGCGGATCCGGCATTCGCCGTGCGGCAGCTGCGGGTCCGCCACCAGCCGCCAGCGCGCGGCGCGCTCCGGCGCCAGTTCGCGGATGCGCTGGCATTCTTCGGCGTTGAGCAGGATTTCCACCTCGTCCTGCTGGTACTGGCCCGGCGGCAAGGCGGCCAGGGTTTCGTCCACCAGGTCCAGGATCTGCACCGGCTTGAGCGCCAATTCGCAGCGGATCACCTGGCGCGCCACCTTGGCCACCAGTTCCACCACTTCGTCGCGCATCGCCGCCTGGTATTCCTCGCTGACGCGGCGCAGCTCGGCCAGCGCGGCCTCCAGCGGCCGGCCCAGGTCGGCCAGCTCGGCCAGGGCTTCGCGGCGCGCCGCCGCCTGCCCTTCCTGGCGGCCCTGCTCCAGGCCCGCGGCGTAACCGGCTTCGCGGCCGGCGGCTTCGCCGCTGGCCAGGCCCTCGTTGTAACCGGCGTCCATGCCCTGGCGGAAGCCGTCGGCGGCGGAGGCCTGGATCTGGGCGGAGTCCTGCGCGTCCAGCGGCAGGTCCAGCGCGCTGTGGATCAGCGGCGGGAAGCGGAAGGGGCGCCAGGCCTTCACTCGACCACTTCCTCAGGGAACAGCTGCAGGTCGATTTCGCCGGCCTGGGCCAGCTGCTTGACCTGGGCCATGATGTCGGCGCGCACTTCTTCCACCCGGCTCAGCGGCACCGGGCCGGAGCGACGCATCATCGCGTCGAAGTTCTGCGCCTGGCGGCGCGGCATGGTCTGGACGATGGCTTCGCGCACCGCCGGCTCCGCGCCCTTGAGCGCGATCGCCCATTGCTCCAGCGGAATGTCCTCGCTGATGCGCATCAGCACCGCTTCGGTCTGACGCGACAGGATGAAGAAGTCGTACATGCGGGTTTCGATTTCCTCGACGATGTCCGGATCGTGGGCGCGCAGCAGTTCCATCATGCGCTGGCGGTCGCCCGGCAGGCGGTTGAGGATGTCGGCGGTCTGCTGCATGCCTTCCACCGCGGTGCTCTGGGTGTGCAGGCTTTCCAGACAGCGGTTGACCAGCTCTTCCAACTCCTCCAGCAACTCGCGGTCCACGTCCTTGAGGCGGGCCACGTTGACCAGCACGCTGTCGCGGCTGTCCGCCGGCAGCGCGTCCACCACCTGGCCGGCCAGCGCCGGAGGCAGGAAGGCGAGGAACACCGCCTGCATGCGCACGTGCTCGCCGGCGATGCGGTCCGCCAGCCATTGCGGCGACACCCATTGCAGCCGCGCCATCTTGGGACGGATGGCGTCGCCGTAAATGGTGTCCAGCACGCTGTTGGCGATGTCGCTGCCCAGCGCCAGGTCCAGCGAGCGCTTGAGGAAGGCGCGGCTGGCGCCGTGCACCCCGCTCTGCTCGCGGTATTCGTCGAAGAATTTCTGAATCGTGGTCTTGACCGCGTCCACCTTGATGCCGCTCATGCCGGACATCGCCTGGGTCACTTGCAGCAGTTCTTCGCGGCTCAGACAGCGCAGCACGGCGGCGGCGGGCTCTTCGCCCATGCACAGCAAGAGCACGGCGGCCTGCTCGATGGTGTTCATCGCTTCGGCGGCGGGCGCGGCGGCGGCCGGCGGCAGGGCCGGCGCTACGGCGTTATTGGTTTCGTCCATTTTTCTGCACCCATTGTTTGACGACTTCGGCGACGCGTTCCGGCTCTTTGGCGGCCAGGCCCTTCAGGTGGTCGACCAAGACGTCGACGCTGGAGCCGGCCGGCGGCAGATCGTAGTTTTCCAGCAACGGCACCACCGGGCTGGCGCCGGCGCCGGCCGCGGCGGCCAGGGCCGCCGGCTGCGGCGCGGAGGACAGCTGCGCCTGGCGCGCGGCGCGCAGGTCGGCGCCGTCCATCAGCGGATCGGGTTTCAGTTCCAGCGCCTCCGGCTGCTGGTATTCGCGCAGCTGGCGGTCGGTCAGCTGGCGCAGCATCTTCAGCAACGGACGCGCCAGCAGCAGGTAGGCCAGCAGCAGGCCGAAGGCGTAGACGGCCCAGCGCGCGGCTTCGAACCAGGTGTCCTGCTGCATCCAGATCGGCTCCGGCTCGGACAGCGCGGAGAAGTTGAGCGTGGACACCGCCAGGGTGTCGCCGCGCTCGGCGTGGATGCCCAGGCCGTTGCGCAGCACCTTGTCGACATTGGCCAGTTCCGCCGGCTTCCAGCCGCCCTTGGCCGGCGCGGCGGCCTGGTTCAGCACCACCGCCACGCTGAGGCGGCGCAACGTGCCGCGCGCCTTCTTGATCTGGGTGACGCTGCGGTCGTAGGCGTATTGGCGGGTGACGGCGTTCTTGCTGTTGCCTGCCTTTTCCGAGGCAGGGCCGGAAGCGTCGGTGTTGACCGGGCGGTTGCTCAGCGAGCCGGGCACGCCCAGCGCCATTTTCTCGGTGGAGGTTTCCTCGCGCGAGGCCTCGTTGGTGACCTTGGGCGCCTCGCCGTATTTCTCGCGGGTTTCCTCGACGCGGTCGTTGTCCACGTCGGCGGTGACGCTGACCTTGAAATTGTCCTTGCCCAGCACCGGGGTCAGCAGGTCGCGGACGTTTTGCAGCGCCTCCTCGCGGAAGCGGCGCGCGGCGTCGCTCTCATTGCCGCCCAGCATGCCGTCGTCGCTCAGATCCACGCGCGAGGACAGCAGATTGCCGGCCTGGTCCACCAGGGTGACCTGGGACGGCGACAAGGTGGACACGCTGCCGGCCACCAGCTTGATCACCGCGGCCACTTGCTCGTTGTTCAACTGCTGGCCGGGCTTGAGGGTGACCACCACCGAGGCGGAGCCCTTGTCGTTGGCGGCGCCGACGAAAGAGGTGGCGCGCGGCAGCGACAGATGCACGCGCGCGGCGGACACCGGCTCCAGCGCCAGAATGCTTTGCACCAGCTCGCCTTCCAGGCCGCGGCGGAAGCGCACGTCCTGGACGAACTGGCTGACGCCCAGCGGGTCGTTCTTGTCCAGCAGCTCCAGGCCGGACGGCAGCTGCGCCACCACGCCCTTGGCCGCCAGCTGCATGCGCACGCGGCCCAGCTGGCTGTCCGGCACCAGCACCTGGCCGGTTTGCGGATGGATGCGATAGGGAATTTTCTCGGCGTCGAGCACCGCCATCATGTCGGCGGCCACCACTTTTTCCTGGGCGCCGAACACCGGCTTGTAGCTGGCGTCGTCGCGCCACAGCCACAGGCTGATCATCACGGTGACGCCGATGGCCAGCGCGACGATGGGCAGCGCCAGGCGCAGGGAAGGTCCGGAAACGGGCCAACGGCCGCCCAGACGGGTTTGCACGGCCGCGACGCCACTGCGGAAACGATTCAACACGGGCATGGTCCTCGCGGCTTACAGCTGCATCTTGATCAAGTCGTCCACGGCGCCCACCACCTTATTGCGCACTTGCATCAGCATGGAGAACGACAGGCTGGCTTCCTGGCTCATCAGCATGGCGCCGACCAGGTCGTCGCTCTTGCCGCTGTCCACGTCGGCCATTTTTTCGGAGGCGATGCGGTTCTGCGCGTCCACGTCGCGGACGGCGGCGCCCATGGCGTCGGAGAAGCTGGCGGCGGAAGCCGGCTCTTCGCTGTGCTGCGGCGGCGCAATCGGCGCGCTGCGCGCCATCCCGGCCATTTCGCCGAGCATCTGCTTGCGGTCGGCATGAATCATCAAACCCAGGTTGGTCGCCATCGGAAATCCTTGTCGGGCGGAGCCCGTTATTATTGAGTGGCCAATCAAGGCCGGTTTCACGTCTGCGGCCCGCCGCCCGGGAGCGGCGAGCGTATCGAAGCGGCAGCCCCGAGATGAGGACTTGTAACCATGCCATCATCCTGACGCCAGGATACGAGCGGCGATTTTAAACTTTATGCTTAAACCAACAGCCGTGAATTTTCACAAACTCTGACGTGAATTTTCCCCCTTTACCCAGCGGCGGCAGCCAGTAAGATGCACACTCCATAAGGATTAGCCTGCCGTTTGCCTCCGCCCGCGAGCCGCGAATTTAGTACCTTCTAGTACATTTCGCATGCGGCGCCTCAGACGGCCGGCCGGCCTTGATAAGCACCAGGCCGCCGCGGTTTAAGCGCCGCGCCCCTTCCGTCGCCCGCGCGCGCCGGCCGGACGCGCGGACGCCGGCGGCGCCTCGCCCACGCCTTCACCGAGAATCGAGATGCCAAGAGCCAGAATCATTTCGCAGCATGACGGCGCCCAATTGCCGGCTCTCGACCTGCGCACGCTGGGACGGCCGTTCCATCTGCTGCCCGTCTTCGGCAAAGCCCTGCAAGAAGAGCTGGCGGATTTCCTGCAGCAAGAACTGAACCGCCGCTACCACGCGCGTTTCCACATCCGCGCGCTGGAGCAGGCGCAGCCGGCCGCCGACGAGCGCCGCTGGCTGTGGCACGCGCTGGACGGCTGCCAGCTGGGCAGCCATATCGAACGGCCGCTGTTGCTGCGCTTGCTGGATTACCGCTTCGGCGCGCCGGCGGCGCAGCCGGACGCCGACGCCGCCGCGCCGGCGGAAACCGAAACCGAGCGCCGGCTGGCGCGCAGCCTGGCCGAACGGCTGCTGCCGCGGCTGCTGCAATGCGTGTTGCGGCTGGACCGCCAGGCCGGCGGCCTGCCGCCCGGCCCGGCCGACTGCGCGCAACTGCCCTTCGTGCCGCCCGGCACCGGGGTCTGGGAGATCCGCCTGGACATCGGCGACGGCGAACACGCCGTCGGCGCGCTGCGCCTGCAATTGGACGCCGCCTGCTTCGAGCGGCTGTTGAAGAATCTGTCCGGCCGCCGCGACAGCGCCGACGCCCAGGCCGCGCCGGCGGAGACCTTCCGCGACCGGCTGCGGGTGCGGCTGCAAGCGCGGCTGCTGGACCGCGAAATGGCGCTGGGCGACATCATGGACCTGCGCCCCGGCAGCGTGCTGCCGGTGACGCTGCAAGCCAGGAGCGAAGTGCTGGTCGGCGCTTCGCGGCTGTTCGACGCCGAGGTGGCCGAACAGCACGGCAAGCTGTGCCTGACCGGTTTTGTCGCCAGTGAATAACCCTCCGAAAACATAGAAAAAGCAAGGATTGAGCATGGACTTGAACGACGATTTCGATCTGGCCGGCGTGCTGGACGGCCTGGACGGCCAGAGCGACGCGGACGCCAAGCAGGCGGACGACGCCGCGGCGCGGCGGCCGCAGCGCGACATGACCCAGTTCCTGCGCAAGATCCCGGTCCGGCTGACGCTGGAAGTGGGCGGCGCCGACATCTCGCTGGCCGATCTGGTCAATATCGAGAACGGCTCGGTGGTGGAATTGGACAAGCTGGCCGGCGAACCGCTGGACATCAAGGTCAACGGCACCGTGATCGGCCGCGGCGAGGTGGTGGTGGCCGGCGAGAACTACGGCCTGCGGGTGGTGGAGCTGAACGATCTGGAACTGGACAGCCTGACCTGATGGAAGCCTTGAAGAAATTGAGGGACCTCGAAAAACCGTCGCGAGCGGTTCGAGAGCAAGGCGCACCGCGCGCAGCGACCGAGATAGTACAAACCGTACAGCGAGGGAGCGAGCACGGAGCAACGCCGCTATCGGACCGCGCAGCAGGTTTTTCGAGGTCCCTCCACCCCAGCCTGCTCGCTGCCGGGCTTTGGGCGCTGGCCGCCGCCTGCCAGGCCGAGCCGCTGAAGCTGTTGTCGGCCAACGCCGGCGGCACGCCGGTGGACTTCACCATCAAGACCCAGATCCTGATCCTGATGACCCTGCTCGGGCTCTTGCCCGTGCTGGTGCTGATGATGACCAGCTTCACCCGCTTCGTCATCGTGCTGTCCCTGCTGCGCCAGGCGCTGGGCCTGCAGCAGGGCCTGCCCAACCGCATCGTCACCGGGGTGGCGCTGATCCTGACCCTGCTGGTGATGCGGCCGGTGGGGCTGGAGGTGTGGAACCAGGCGCTGCAGCCCTTCGATCAGGACAAGATCACCATGCAGCAGGCGCTGGAGATCGCGCAGAAGCCGATCAGCCGCTTCATGCTGGCGCAGACCAGCAAGACCGCGCTGACCCAGATCGCCAAGCTGTCCGGCGAGGAAAACGTCGCCAATCCGCAGGACCACGCCTTCGCGGTCAAGCTGGCCGCCTTCGTGCTGTCGGAATTGAAAACCGCGTTCCAGATCGGCTGCATGCTGTTCATCCCCTTCCTGGTGATAGACCTGGTGGTGTCCAGCGTGCTGATGGCGATGGGCATGATGATGCTGTCGCCGCTGGTGATTTCGCTGCCGCTCAAGCTGCTGCTGTTCGTGCTGGTGGACGGCTGGTCGCTGACGGTGAACACCCTGGTCACCTCGATACAGGCTTATTGACCGCGCCCTTGAGAATGGACTTGCCATGCTGACTCCCGACATCGCCGTCGACATCGTCAACGACAGCCTGCGCGTCGTCGTCACCCTGGTGGTGCTGCTGATCCTGCCCAGCCTGATCGTCGGCGTCATCGTCAGCCTGATCCAGGCCGCCACCCAGATCAACGAGCAGACGCTGTCCTTTCTGCCGCGGCTGCTGGTGACCCTGCTGACCATCGCCATCGCCGGCCACTGGATCACCGGCTTCCTGATGGATTTCTGCGTGGCCATGTTCCAGCGCGCCGCCGGCCTGGTCGGATAGCCGTGACCGGCCTCTACGCCCAGCTGCTGGACCTGATCCCGGCCTTCTGGTGGCCGTTCTGCCGGCTGATGGCCGCCTTCAGCGTCGCGCCCTTCATCGGCGAGGGCATGGTGCCGGTGAGGGTGCGCATCGGCCTGGCGCTGGCGCTGTCCGCCGCCACGCTGCCGGCCACCCTGCCCTTGCCCAAGCTGGACCTGTTCTCGCTGGCCGGCGTCGCCGCCAGCATCGAGCAGGCGGTGATCGGCCTGCTGTTCGGCCTCGCCTTCCAACTGGTGCTGGCGGTGCTGGCGGTGCTCGGCTTCCTGGTGTCCTCGCAGATGGCGCTGTCGATGGCGGTGATGAACGATCCCGGCAACGGCAACTCTTCCGACGTGGTGTCCAGCCTGCTCTATCTGCTGGGCGCCATGATCTTCTTCTCGCTGGACGGCCATTTGCTGCTGATCCAGGTGGTTTACGCCAGCTTCCAGGCCTGGCCGGTGGGCGGCGGCGTGCCGGCCGCCTCGCTGTCCATGCTGGCCGGCGGCGTGGCCTGGGTGCTGTCCGCCGCCATGCTGCTGGCGCTGCCGGCGGTGTTCGCCACCTTCGTGGTGCAGGCCGGCGTCGGCATGATCAACCGGGTGGCGCCGTCGCTGAACCTGTTCTCGCTGGGCTTCCCGCTGATCACCCTGTTCGGCCTGGGCACGCTGGGCCTGGTGGCGCGCTTCATCCCGCAGCAATACCTGAACCTGAACGAACAGATGCTGCGCCTGCTGGGCGGCATGCTGAGGGCCGGCCATGGCTGAGGGGCGCGGCGGCGACAAAACCGAAAAGGCCACGCCGCACAAGCTGCGGCAGGCGCGCAAGCAGGGCCAGGTGCCGCGCTCGCGCGATCTGGCCGCCGCGCTGGGCCTGCTGCTGGCGCTGAAGCTGGCCTTCTGGCTGATGCCGCAGTGGCTGGACGAATTCCGGGAGCTGTTCGCGCTGGCCTTCGCCCCGCTCTCCGGCAACGGCGCGCTGGACAACAGCTGGTCCAAGCTGTTCGCCGGCACCTTGCTGCTGCTGGTCAAGATGGTGCTGCCGCTGGCGGTGATCCCGCTGTGCATGATCGTGGTTTCGCTCTACCCCGGCGGCTGGATCTTCAGCTTCAACCACCTGCAGCCCAAGCTGGAGCGCTTCAACCCGCTGGCCCACTTCGGCCGCATCGCCTCGGCGCGCCACGCCAGCGAAATCGGCAAATCCATCGCCAAGGCGCTGCTGCTGGGCTGGGTGCTGTACCGGCTGAGCCAGAGCGCGCTGGAGAACTTCTTCGCCTTACAGGGCGCGCCCTTCGCCACCGCGCTGGCCGGCAGCGCCGAGCTGCTGATCAACGCCTTGCTGTCCCTGACCATGGTGTTCATGCTGTTCGCGCTGATCGACCTGCCCTTGCAGATCCTATTGTTCATGAAGCAGCAGAAAATGAGCAAGCAGGAGATCAAGGAAGAGTACAAGACCACCGAGGGCCGGCCGGAGATCAAGCAGCGCATCCGCCAGATTCAAATGCAGATGGCCCAGCGCGTCGTGCGCAAGGCGGTGCCCACCGCCGACGTGGTCATCGTCAACCCGGAGCACTACGCGGTGGCGTTGAAATACGATGAGGAGCGCGCCGAAGCGCCGTTCATCATCGCCAAGGGCCTGGACGAGATGGCGCTGTACATCCGCCAAGTGGCCCAGGAGCACCAGGTGGACGTCGTGCCGCTGCCGCCGCTGGCGCGCGCCGTCTACCACACCACCCAGGTCAACCAGCAGATTCCCGCGCCGCTGTACCGAGCGGTGGCGCAAGTCCTGACCTATGTCATGCAACTCAAGGCCTTCCGCAACGGATCGCGCCGCAGCCTGCCGCGGCTGCCGGACGATTTGCCGATCCCGCGCGACATGGCCGATCCCAGAACCGCATCATGAACGCTTTCACCCGACTGCTGGCCGACATCGGCCGCCACAAGATCGCCGCCCCGCTGTTTTTGCTGGCCATACTGGCCA
Source organism: Chromobacterium sp. LK11 (assembly GCF_001043705.1). Taxonomy (NCBI): domain Bacteria; kingdom Pseudomonadati; phylum Pseudomonadota; class Betaproteobacteria; order Neisseriales; family Chromobacteriaceae; genus Chromobacterium; species Chromobacterium sp. LK11. The sequence continues at coordinate 49,555 of NZ_LDUR01000040.1, read as the reverse complement.
TGGTGATGCTGCCGCTGCCGCCGATAGCGCTGGACGTGCTGTTCACCTTCAACATCGTGCTGGCCATCATCGTCATCCTGGTCAGCGTCTCCGCCAAGCGGCCGCTGGACTTCTCCGCCTTCCCCACCATCATCCTGGCCACCACCCTGCTCAGGCTGTCGCTGAACGTGGCCTCCACCCGGGTGGTGCTGCTGCACGGCCATGAGGGCACCCACGCCGCCGGCCGGGTGATCGAGGCCTTCGGCCAGGTGGTGATAGGCGGCAACTTCGTCGTCGGCATGGTGGTGTTCGTCATCCTGATGATCATCAACTTCATGGTGGTGACCAAGGGCGCGGAACGGATCTCGGAAGTGTCCGCCCGCTTCACCCTGGACGCGCTGCCCGGCAAGCAGATGGCCATCGACGCCGACCTCAACGCCGGCCTGATCAACCAGGAGCAGGCGCAGCAGCGCCGCCGCGACATCGCCACCGAGGCCGATTTCTACGGCGCGATGGACGGCGCCTCCAAATTCGTGCGCGGCGACGCCATCGCCGGCATCCTGATCCTGATCATCAATCTGTTCGGCGGCGTGGCCATCGGCGCGCTGATGCACGGCCTGTCCGCCGGCGACGCCTTCCGCCAGTACGCGCTGATGACCATAGGCGACGGCCTGGTCGCTCAGATCCCGGCCCTGCTGCTGTCCGCCGCCGCCGCCATCATCGTCACCCGCATCAGCGACGACGACGACGGCGACATGCAGGAACAGGTGGGCAAGCAGATGCTGGCCTCCCCCACCGTGCTGATGAGCGCGGCCGGCATGATGCTGGTGCTGGCCGCCATCCCCGGCATGCCCTGGCCAACCTTCCTCGGCTTCGCGCTGCTGCTGGGCTTCGTCGCCTGGCGTCTGCACCAGCGCCAGCGGGTGCTGCCCAACCAGCCGGACCCGGCGCTGGCCAAAAGCGCGCTGGCCGGCGACGCCGACATCGAACTGGAATGGAGCGCCCTGCCCTATGTCGACACCCTGGGCGTCAACCTGGGCTACAAGCTGGTGTCGCTGCTGGACAAGAGCCAGGGCGCGCCGCTGGCCAAGCGCGTGCGCGGCGTGCGCCAGAGCCTGAGCGAGAGCCTGGGCGTGCTGATGCCGCCGGCCAACCTGCGCGACGACCTGCGCCTCAAACCCTCGCAATACGCCATCCTGCTCAGCGGCAACACCGTGGCCGAGGGCGAGGTCTACGCCGACCGGCTGATGGCGATCCCGTCGCCGGAGCTGTACGGCGAAGTGGACGGCATGCCCGGCGTGGACCCGGCCTACGCGATGCCGGTGACCTGGATCCTGCCGGACGACAAGAGCAAGGCGCTGGGCCTGGGCTACCAGGTGGTGGACTGCGCCAGCGTGGTGGCCACCCATCTGAACAAGGTGATGCGCGAGCATCTGGCCGAGCTGTTCCGCCACGACGACGTGGCCGCCATCAACGAGCGGCTGTCGGCGCTGGCGCCCAAGCTGGCCTCCGCGCTGAACCAGGCGCTGCCGGCGCCGCTGCAGCTCAAGGCCTATCGCCAGCTGCTGACCGACAATGTGTCGCTGAAAGACATCGTTCCCATCGCCAACGCCCTGCTGGACGCCAGCGAAAGCAGCAAGGACCCCATCATGCTGGCGGCCGAAGTGCGCTGCGCGCTGAAGCGCCAGATCGTGCAGTCCATCCTGGGCCCGCGCGGCGAGATGAGGGCCTTCAACCTGTCCGCCGACCTGGAAAACCTGCTGCTGGGCGCGCTGAGCCAGGCGCAGCAGACCGGCAAGCCGCAGCTGGACAGCTTCCCCATCGACCCCAATGTGCTGCAGCAGCTGCAAGCCAATATGCCGGTGGTGCGCGACCAGATGAAGCAGCTGGGCCACGCGCCCATCCTGCTGGTGATGCCGCAGATCCGCCCGCTGCTGGCGCGCTACGCGCGCTTGTTCGCCCCCGGCCTGCACGTGCTGTCCTACAACGAGGTGCCGGAAACCCGCGAAGTCAGCCTGACCGGCACCCTGGGCTGAGCCCCGGCTCGGAACTTCGCCGGGCGGAGCGGGCCCGCACGCTCTTCGCATGATATGCGAAATTACAACACCCACGCTCCAACGGAGGCCGGCATCGTCCGGCCTCCTTCATTTCCAATAGAATCAAGCGGCTAACGACGACTTCACCGCCCAGCTCCGCTAGCGCGCAGGCATAATCCAGTGTGAATCTGTACCAAGGAACAGGTTTCAATCTGTATGCCCAATTTTAGAATGAAAGCCTTTTTTTGCATTTTCGGCGAAAATTTTTCGCAAGTTTTGCAAAACCTGACTAATATCGGCTAACCATAAACCAAAGCGTCGACGTGCCCGCCCCTGCCCGGACGGCCATCCGCCCTCCGCTCGCCGCCGCCGATAATGAAGAAAGACAGCAGCCCTCCGCCCGCGCCGGCGGCAAGCTGCGGACCAGAACGACCCGATAGTCGCCCTACTCCAAAGACATGCAAATGACACAGAACAAGCCAACCACTGAAATCATCAACGCCAATATCCGCACTCATCTGGAACAGCGCGGCCTGGCGGAGTCGCAACAGGTCAGCCTGATCGAGGAAGTGCTGGGCCTGAGCGCGTCGCAAACCTACCGCAAGCTCAACGGCAGCAGCCAGTGGCAGCTGGGTCAATTGGAGAAGCTGGCGCAATTCCTGGGCCTGCCCACTTCCGAACTGCTGGTGTCCCAGGACAACCGGCGGCCGGTGCGGGTGCCGGACGCCGACCTGATCCCGGCCATCCTGCACCTGACCGACCACACCGAGGAAGCCCATTGCTGGATACAGCTGGGCGACGTGGTGCAGGACGATTCGATCTCGCCGCTGCTGCTGGCGCGCCGCCAGGGCGACAGCTGGCACGTGTATCCCGGCAGCCACGACCGCTGCATCAACGGCCACGAAGTCACCTATCTGGCGGTGCAGCCGCCCAAGCGCGCCAACAACAAGCGCCTGCTGGTGGCGGTGCTGGACGATATGGACGCCGACATCCTGGCCGCGGTGCTGGTGCGCCAGGGCCTGTTCGCCCTGCCCTACGAATCACCGTCCGAACTGCTGGCCGCGCTGCCGCACGAAGAGTTCGACGCCTTCGTGCTGGACTGGGTGCTGGGCGACGACGATTGCATGAAAGTGATAGAGACCATACGCCAGCGCTCGGCCACCGTGCCCATCATCGTGCTGACCGGCCACGCCGAGGAATACGAGTCCGCGCTGCAGCAGGCCTTGCGCATCCAGGGGGTCTACTACATCGGCAAGCCGACGCCCGGCTCCATCCTGGCGCTGCAGATCACCAATGTGGTGACCGCCGCCCACGATCTGGAGACCTGAGAACCTGTCGATGATCTGCTGCGCGTCGTGAGGCGCGACACGGTGAGCGCCGCTTCGGAATGCTCATGTAGCACCTGTACATTCCGCTTTCTCAGCCGCAAGGCCTGGTCTCGCTCTGGCTCGCGAGATGTTGAATAGGCTCCGAGAAGCGCTTCACTATCGCCGCGCCGCGGCATGAAAAAGCCCTGGAGACGCTCCAGGGCTTTTTTTGCGCGACGGGGATCACGCCCGCTTGGCCACAGTCTCCAGCATTCGCCGCAGCTGGCCGGCGTCGAAGGGCTTGGCCAGGATGCCGGCGAAGCGGCTGGCGCGCGGGTCCTCGAAAGCCTCCGGATAGGCGCTCATGCCGACGACGGCGGTCTGTTCCGCGCGCTGGCCGTTCCAGGCCCGCTCCGCCACCTGATAGCCGCTGTCCGCGCCCAGATGCATGTCCAGCAGCACGGTGTCGAAATCGGCCTGCTCCAGCGCCCGCTCCGCCAAGGCCGCCGTCTCCGCGACGGCCACCTGATAGCCGTCGCGCTGCAGCAACTCGGCCAGGGCGTCGCGGATGTCGGCGTCGTCGTCGACGATCAGCACCGACTGCGGGCCGGGCGTCTCCAGCGCCTGCACCGGCAGACGCACGGTGAAGCAGGCGCCCTTGCCCTCGGCGCTGTCCAGCTCGATGCAGCCGCCGAACAGATTGACCAGCTCCTTGACGATGGACAGGCCCAGGCCGCAACTGCCGGCGCGTCGGTGCTTGCCCTGGATGAAGGGCTGGAAGATGCGCTGCTGGTACTCCAGCGGAATCCCCACCCCGGTGTCCCGCACCTGCAGCACCAGCTCGTGGTGGCCGGTGGCGCGCAGGCAGGACACGCTGACCGTGACCGCGCCGCTATCGGTGTAGCGGATGGCGTTGGACACCAGATTGCCCACCACCTGGCGCAGCCTGACCTCGTCCAGCACCACCGTCTCCGGCAGCGGTCCGGCCTGGTAGTTCAGCGCCAGGCCCTTGGCGTCGGCCAGCGGCCGCATCACGTCCATGGTGGCTTGCAGCACCTCGGCCAGCGGCATGGGCTGCGGATTCATCCTCAGCTTCATATTGCGGATGGCGCTGATGTCCATGATGTCGTGCACCTGGGCCGACAAATGCGACACGCTGGTCTTCAAACGCTGCAAGGCGGTGCGCGCGGTCTTCTGGCCGTCCGCCACCGGCTCCAGCAATTCGATGCACACCTGCATCGACTGCAAGGGCGAGCGGATCTCGTGGCTCAGCGTGGCCAGGAAGGTGGTGCGGTCCAGCTCCATCGCCACCGTGGCCTGGTGAGCGGACTGCTCCTTCTCCAGCAAGGCCTGCTTGGCGCTGGCCAGGCGCTTGACCGAGCTGTAGCGCGACAGCAGCAGGATCACCGCGCAGATCACGCCCCACAACACCGACTGCAGATACAGCACATTGCTGCGCTGGCGGTCCAAGTCCTCCAGCCGCTCGGTGCGGCTCTTGACCTCGGCCACCCTCGCCTCCACGGCGAAGGCCATCAGCTGCGGCCGCAGCAGGTCGATGCGCTCCAGCAGCGCCGGCGCCGCGGCCAGCGTCGGATGGCCGAAGGCCGGGTCGTTGAACAATTGCTGGTAATCCGCCACCAGGGTGTCGAAGCCCTTCACCTGGCGCAGCAACATCTGCACCCGCACCGGCGCCGGTTCGGCGAACACATGGAAGCGGCTGCTGGCCACTTCCAGCCGCCGCAGCAATTCGTCCTGCTTGATGCGGCCGGCCTGGAAGCCCACCAGCGCGGACTTGGCGCGCTCCATTTCCAGCTGGAACTGCGCCACCGACCAATACAGATCCTCGCTGCTGTTGGCCACCGAGTTGACCTTGCCCAGCTGGCTGATGCTGTAATACATGCCGCCGGCGGCGGTGATCAGCACCAGCAGGCCCACCCACAGCATGCGCCGGCCCTCCGGCCAGCCGCCCCAGCCCGACATCAGCCGCCGCAGGCGGCCGGCCCAGCCCGGCGCGACGCCGGACGGCGCTTGATTGTCCTGGTTCATCAGTTCACCACCAGACCGTCTATCTGCCAGATCAGCTTGGCGTCCAGCGCCGGCCCCTTGGCGGAATCCGGCATTTGCTCCAGCGGATACATCAGCCACAGCGGGCCGTAACGGGCCACGTTCATCGGCTGCTGGTTGAAGCGGCGCGCCAGGATGGCGCGGTACTTGACCAGTTCGCTGATCGGAATGGAATAGGTGTAGTCGTTGAGCGCCACGAACTGGGCCTGGTGGCCGTAGGCGCCCACTTTATTCAGAATGTCGCGCACCAGCGGCCCGCTGAAGGTGGCCTTGGGCGTCCAGCTGGTGGCGGTGACCAGCGAAGTTTGCGGCAAGGCCATCAACGCGCTCTCGCGGAACTCGTACACGCCGCGCGCCGAATCGGTGAAATGGCTGATCTTGCCCGACACCACCAGCAAAACCGGGTCGTCGCCGGCCCGGCACGCTTGCGCCAGCAGGGCGAAAACCAGCAAGCAAAAGACTCTCTTCATCTTGGCCAACGCTTCACTTGATTGAAAAACCATACCGCCATGCGCTGCGCGGACACGCCGCCACAGCGGAGAACCCGTTCGCGATCCGCGCGCCGTCCCGGCCGCGGCGACCAGCCGCGCGGGCTGTCCCGCGGGCTTGCGAACAGGCTCCAAAAAAAATCGGCACGCTGAACCGGTGCCGCTTAGCCGCCGGAAACGGCGCCGCCCGCGGGCGCTCCGTTTCGGCGGCCGGGTTCCGCCTCGGCCGGCTTACTCTTCCAGCAGGCGCTTCACCACGTCCACGTAGTCCTGCTTCGCCTCGTCGCTGCCCTTGCCTTTCAGCTTTTCCCAAGCATCGAACTTGGCGCGGTTGATGAAGTCCATCATGCCCGGGCGCTCGCCGGCGGCGTCGCCTTCGGTCGCCTGCTTGAACAGCGCGTACAGTTGCAACAGGGTCTGGTTGTCCGGACGCTCGGACAGGGTCTTGACGTCGGCCTGGGCCTGGGTGAACAGAGTCTGCAGATCAGACATGGGAATTCCTTTGTTGAAGGCCGGGACGTTCGTACGCCCCTGATTGGAGATGTTAGCCGCCGGCAGCCAGTGCCGGAGAGCGGAATTTACCACGAACCCGCGTCCGAGGTCAGCCGCCGGCCCGGCGTCCGGCCTTAATTTTGTTCAAGGCGAGGCCGGCGTCGCCGTCGCGTCCAGCGGCGTCGTCTCCAGCAGAATTCGTTTATAGCTCTTCACCGCGATGCCGTCTTTGCGCGCTGGCAAGAAGCGCGCCCGCCGGAACGGCTCCAGCTGCGCGTCGCCGTCCGCCGGCGCCGCCCCCACCCACTGCGCGGCGTCCACCCCGCCCTGCTCATTGATATAGACGCGCAGTTCGAACGCCGGCGGATCCCCAGGCATATCGGCCAGTATCGGCGGCACGATAGGCGCCAAGGGCTCCGCCAGGCGCTCCAGCTGCCCGGCCGGATAATAAACGTCCAGGCCCAGCCGCTGCGGCAGCCCCTCGTCGTAGGCCAAGGCCGGCTCGCCGCCGGCGGCCGCCGGCGCGGAAGCCTCCGGAGCCGGAACGGAGGCGGCGGCGGGCGGCGTTTCCGTCCGCGGCGTCTCCGCCTCCGGCAAGGCGCGCGAAGCCCCGGGCGCGGTCAGCGCCGGCGTTCCGGCGGCCGGCTCGGCGACGGCAGGCGCGGGGCGGGCCGCGGGCCGAGCGGCGTCCCGCGCCGCGCTAGACGGCGCGGCGGCGGACAGACGCACGCTCAGACCGGACGCCGAACCCTGAGCGCCGCCGGCCGGCCACGGCGCGAACACCGCCAGCCCATGCACCGCCAGCGACAGCGACAGGCCCAGCAACAGGCGGTCGCCGTCGGACAAGCGCCGGCCCGGCCGCGCCGTCATCGCCGCCCGCCCGGCGCGACAACGGCCTGCCCCGGCGTCGCGCGGACGCAGGAACAGGCCGTGAAAACCGGCTTAGCGGCGCATGTCTTCATGCGCTCACTTGGCGTTGAGCAGCTTCTCGATATCGTCGCCATCGATCGCGCCCGGCACCAGCTGGCCGTTGGCGAAGATCAGGCCCGGGGTGCCGGTGATGCCCAGCTTCTCGCCCAGTTGCTGAATCTTCTCCAACGGAGTGTCGCAATTGTCCGGACCGGTCAGCGGCTTGCCGTCAAGCATGAAGCCGGACCAGGCCGCCACTTTGTCCGGCGAGCACCAGATCTGCTTGGACTTGCGCATCGCGTCCGGGTGCAGCTGGCTCAGCGGGTAGAGGAAGGTGTAGATGGTGACGTTGTCCAGGTTCTTCAGGCCTTCGCGCTCCAGCTTCTTGCAGAACGGGCAGTCCGGATCGGAGAACACCGCCAGCTTGCGCTCGCCCTTACCGCGCACTTCCTTCAGCGCGTACTCGAACGGCAGCGACTTGAAGTCCACCTTGTTCAGCTCGGCCATTTTCTTCTCGGTCAGGCTTTCCTTCTTCACCGCGTCGATCAGATCGCCGACGAAGAGATAGCTGGCGTCGGCGTTGGTGTACACCACCTGCTTATTGTCCACCACCACCTCGTAAATGCCCTTCACCGGCGTGGCGGTCACCGCCTTGACCGGCTTGCCCGGGAAGCGGCCTTCAAACGCTTTCTTCACGTCGCCGGCGTTGCCGCTACCGGCGGCTTGCGAGCAAGCGGCCAGCGCCATCATCAGGGAGGCGCCCAGCGCCAGGGACTTCAGGTTTTTCTTCATCAATCTTTACCCTTAAAAAAGGAGGTTCAGTAACCAATCGCCTGGCGAGCGAATTGCCGCTTCAAAGGCTTCAGGCAATTGGTCAGATTCAAACCGGCGTTGCGCAGCCACGGCAGGCCCGGCGCCTTGGCCTGGAACAATTGGAACAGGCCGTCGCAGCCCAGCTGCATGGTTTTCACCGCTTCGCGCCGCTGACGCTCGTAACGGCGCAGCAGCATCCAGTCGCCGGCGTCGCGCTCGCCGGCCAGCAAGGCCGCCAATTGCGCCGCGTCCTGGAAGCCCAGGTTCACGCCCTGGCCGGCCAAGGGGTGCACGGTATGGGCGGCGTCGCCCACCAGCACCACGCGCTCCGCCGCCACCCGCTCCGGCTGGATCAGCCGCAGCGGAAACGCCGCAGCGGGAGTGAGGACGGCCAACTCGCCCAAGGCCCGTCCTCCGGCAGCGGCCACCGTCGCCGCCAATTGCTCCGGCGGCAGCGCCAGCAAGCGCTCGGGATCAGAAGTTGACCACACCATGGAAATTCGGTTCCCGGCCATGGGCAGCCAGGCCAGGATGCTGTCGCCGGTGAACCATTGCCGCGCCACGCCGCCGTGCGGGCGCTCGCAGTCGAAATTGGCCACCACTCCGCTCTGGCCGTAAGGCTTGACGCTGGCGTCCAGGCCGGCCTGCTCGCGCACCCAGGAGTTGGCGCCGTCGGCGCCGGCCAGCAAGGCCGCGCTCAGCCGGCGGCCGTCTTCCAGCTCCAGTTCCGCGCCGAGCGCGTCGGCGCGCAGCGTCAGCGGCTTGACGCCGGCCAGGCAATCGACGCCGGACGCCGCCAGCCGCCGCCACAGCGCGGCCAGCAGCCAGCGGTTCTCGGCGATCCAGGCCAGCGCCGGCTCGCCGGCGTCGCTGGCGGCGAACTCGATGCGGCCGCCGGCGTCGCCGCGCACGTCCATCGCTTCGATCGCGCCCAGGCGCTCGGCGCCGGGCCAGGCGTCCAGGCTCTCCAGGAAGCGGCGGTTGGCCGGGCTCACCGCGTAAATGCGCGCGTCCCAGCCCTGGTCCAGGCCCTCCAACCGCGGCGGCCGCCCCTCGAGCAAGGCCACCCGCTTGCCGGCGCGGTCCAGCGCCAGCGCCAGGCTGGCCCCCACCAGGCCGCCGCCCACCACGATCACGTCGTACTGCAATGCCTTCACGCTCGCTCCCCCGTCAAACGCCGAACACCAGATGGCTGGCGAACTTGCGCCGCAGCGGCGGCAGCGCGTCCAGCGCGCTGAGGCCGACGCTGCGCATCGCGCTGACCACCGGGTGGTGGCCGTCGAACAATTTGATCAAACCATGGGTGAAGCCCACCACCGCGTGACTGTCCACCCGCCGCGCCGCCGCGTAGGCCGCCAGCGCGGCGGCGTCGCCGGGGTCGGCCGCGCCGGCCAGCGCCGCGCTGAGGCCGGCCGCGTCGCGCAGGCCCAGGTTCAGGCCCTGAGCCGCCACCGGATGCATGGTCTGCGCGGCGTTGCCTATCATCGCCACCCGGCCGCTGACCACGCGGTTGAGCTGCTTCAGCGCCAGCGGGAACGCCGCGCGCGGCCCCACGCTCAGAATACGGCCCTGACGTTCGCCGAAGGCCTGCTGCAAGGCGGCGGCCACCTCGGCTTCGTCGGCCGCCTGCAGGCGGGCGGCGTCCTCGGCGCTGCGGGTCCACACCAACATATAAGCGTCGCCGTGCGGCAGCAGGGCCAGCGGCCCGTCGTGGGCGAAGCGCTCATAGGCCACGCCCTGGGGCGGCAATTCGGTGCGCACCTCGGCCAGCACCGCGCACTGCCGGTAATCGTGGCTCAGGCGTTTGACGCCAGGCAGGCTTTCCGCCAGCGCGCCGCCCTCGGCCATCACCGCCAGCCGGCAGCTCAGCAGGCTGGAGCCGGCGTCGGAGTCCACCGTCACCACCGCGTAATGGCTGAGACTCTTAACCGCCCGCACCCGGCGCCGCCACAGCACGCGCACGCCGGCGCGCTCCAGCGCGCCGCCCAGCGCCGCCACCAGCGCCGGATAGTCCACCACCGCGCCCAGGTGCGGCAGGCCAACGTCCTCGCCCTGCAACAGGGTGCGGCCGCAAGCGCCTTGCTGCGACACGTGCACGCTGTCGATCAGCGAGGCCGGCAAGTCCTCGGGCCAGGCGCCGGCTTCGCGCAGCAGCTCGCGGCTGTGCCAGGACAGCGCCAGCGCGCGCGCGTCGCGCACCGCCTCGTCGCGGCCGCGCGCTTCCACCAGCGTCACCTCGCGACCGGCGCGCGCCAGCCGCAGCGCGGCCAGCGCCCCGACCGGGCCGCCGCCTATGATCACCACGTCCGCATGTTCATTCGTCTGTTGCTGCATTCTGTTTCCTCCTGTTCCCTCGGGACCCAGGCTCCGGACACTCAATTCTCGTTCATCAGCGCTTCGATCTCGTCGATGCGCTTGGGCACGCCGCCGGTATAGACCTCGCAGCCCTGCTCGGTGATCAGCACATCGTCCTCGATGCGCACGCCGATATGGTGCAGCGCGGCCGGCACCCCGTCGGCCGGGCGGATGTACAAGCCCGGCTCCACCGTCACGCACATGCCGGGCTGATAAGCGCGCCACAGGCCGTTGCGCTTGCGCGCGCCGACGTCGTGCACGTCCAGGCCGATCAAATGGCCGATGCCGTGCATATAGAACTGGCGGTAGGCGCCGGATTCGATCACCCCGTCCACGCTGCCCCGCAGCAGCCCCAGGTCCAGCATGCCCTGGGCCAGCACCGCCAGCGCGGCGTCGCCGGACGCGTTCCAGGGCACCTTGGGCCCCAGCGCGGCGATGGCCGCCGCCTGCGCCGCCAGCACCACTTCGTAAACGTCGCGCTGCGGGCCGCTGAAGCGACCGTTGATCGGAAAGCTGCGGGTGATGTCGCCGGCGTAGCCTTCCAGCTCGCAGCCGGCGTCGATCAACAGCATCTCGCCGTCGCGCAGCAGGCCGTTGTTGGCGCAGTAATGCAGGGTGCAGGCATTGGCGCCGCCGGCGACGATGCTCTCATAGGAAGGCTGGCGCGCGCCGCGGCTGACGAAGGCGTGCAGAATTTCCGCCTCGATCTGGTATTCATGCAGGCCGGGCCGGGTGGCGCGCATCGCCTGCACGTGGCCGGCGGCGGAAATCTCGCCGGCGCGGCGCAGCAGCGCGATCTCGCTGTCGTCCTTGATCAGCCGCATCTCGTCCAGCAGCGCGTGCACGTCGCCGTAGCAGCTGGGCGCCGGCGCGCCGTGGTAGGCGCGCTGGCGCAGGCTGTCCAGCCAGCCGTTGACGCGCGCGTCGAACTTGGCGTCGCGGCCCAGGCTCCAGCACAGCCGGCCGCAGCCGGACAGCAGTTCCAGCATCCGCGCGTCCAGCTCGGCGACGGGATAGGCCTCGTCGAAACCGAAAGCCTCGGCCGCCGCCTGCGGGCCGTGGCGGAAGCCTTCCCAGATTTCCATGTCCGGATTCTTGTCGCGACAGAACAGGATGGACTTGCCGCTGCGGCCGTCCAGCACCAGCACCGCTTCCGGCTCGGCGAAGCCGGTCAGGTAGAGGAAATGGCTGTCCGGGCGATAGGGATAGAAATTATCGGCGTTGCGCACCGCTTCCGGCGCGGTGGGCAGCACCGCGACGGCGTCGCCCAGGGCGGACAGCAGGCGGGCGCGGCGTGCGGCATGAGGCGTGGGCATGGCGGAATCCAGGCAAGAGACCGGCGCGGTCGTAAAAGCGGCAGTTTACACCGCCGCCCGCGCCAACCCAAGCCCCGCCGCCGTTCAAGGCCCCGCTGCGGCGGGGGTGGCAAGGCCCAAGCCGCGCAAGGCGCGGCTCACCATGACCACGGCCGCGGCGGGAACGGCGGCGCGTCCGGGTCGTTGGGGTGCGGTGGCGTCAAGGCGAGCCAGGCCTCCAGTTCCGCCACGTCCTGCTTACGCGCCTCCCAGGCCCTCAGCATCAGCGGCGTCGGCTGCCACGGCTCGGCGCCGAACACCGGCAGCCGCGGTTCGGAGCGCCACAGCTGCCTGAGTGCCGCTTCCGCCGCCGCCGGCCGCTGGCTGAAGGCCCGCAGCGCCGGGTCCAGCTCCGCCATCGGCAGGGCCGCCCCGCTCTGCGGGTCGGTGAAGCTCAACTCCGGCAGCGCCCCGGCCGGCCACTGCGGCCAGCCGCGCCCGCTAAGCACCGGCAAGCCCAGCGACGGCAGCATCAGACCCAGCAGATAGCGCGGGTCCTTGCGCTTGATCGCGAAACCGACGCTGCCCAGCGTCACCGCCAGCCCCACCACCCGGCCGGCGATCATCAGCGGCGACAGCGGCTTGTTGGATTCGTCGTCGTAGAACACCGTGCGGTAGCGGAAGTAGTCGGTCCACGGTTCGCGGGTGCCCAACGCGCTGGAATACATGAACCAGGCGCGGGAGTCGTGGATGTGCTCGTCGTACAGCAGCACCAGATCGCGCAGCTCGCGTTGACCGAACAAGGTTTTTTCCTTGGCCTGGCCGCCCTCGCGGATGCTGGCGTACTCGGCGGCCTCGTCGTCGCTGTTGAGCAGGTAGACGGTGCCGCCCAGCAGCAGATCGAACACGCCGTCGATGAGGCTGCTGGGGTCGCCGGACAACTGCCACTCCGGCACATAGTCCTTGCGGAAGTCCTTGGCGCCGTGCTCCATCTGCTGCTGGTCCAGCACCGGCTCAAAGCCCTTGTCGATATTGACTCGCTGCTGGGCCGACGCGATCAAGGCCAGGTCCTTGTCGCGCTGCTCCTGCTGCTCCGGCGACAGCTGCGGCGGCGGCTTGTTGTCGCGCTGGGCCAGGTCCTCCTGCAACTGCCGCTCATGCTCGCGTTCCAGCGCCTGGCGCAAGGGTTTTGGCTGGTCCTTGTCGTCGCAGCGTTTGAAATAGTCCTGCTGCGGCTGGCTGTGCGCGGATTCGTAATAACAGCGCGACCCGGGGATCCAGCGGTGGATGCGCCAGCCGGTGATCCAGGCGATCTGGCTGCGCAACACGTCTTCCAGCCCGCCAGGCTGGGCTTGCTCCAGCCAGGCGTTGAAGCGAGTAATGACTTCCGGGGCGACCCGATACTCGGCCTCAGTTTGGGGATCCATCACCAGCCAGCGCTTGTCCAGGCGCTCGTTCTCGGCCAGCGCAATCTCCGGCACCTGCAAGGGCGCGCCGGCCTCGAAGGCGGCGCGGTACATATCGTGTAAGGGAATCTGCGACAGCAGCAGCCACTGCCGTTCTGGGTTCTTGGGGTCAACGCTCTTGCCCTGTTCACCGGGCGGATAGCCGCCGCCGACATCGCTGTGCATGCCGGGGTACAGGGTTTCGACGCAGCCGGCGCGGTAGCGCGACTGGGCGTTGCTCTGCTTGGGGTCGTCGCGGCGGCGGATGCTATCCAATGGAAAGCTGGCGCGCTGCTCATGGGCGGCGACGAAGTGCTGGCACTGCTCCAGAAACTGAGGGTTGTCGGACAGGCGCAACTGACTGTCGCTGGCCCAGGCCATATGGCCGTCGGCCATCGGCAGGCTATTGGCCAGGCCAACGGTGGCGACGGTGTCGAACAGGCCCATAAAGCGGATCGAGATCGGGATGCCGATCAGCGTGTGCTGGACGTCCACCGCGTCGGCCGGCGCGTCCTCGGGCCGGGTCAGCGCCTCCAGCCAGCGGGTGAACACCCTGGCCTCGGCGGCGCCGCGCGAGAAACCGTAGACGAACAGGCGGATGCCGAGCACCTGCGGCATCGGCCGCGCATAGCGGGCCTCGGCCAGCGCCTCCAGCTGCTGGCGCAGCGCGTCGGCGCGCTGGATATAGCCGTCCGGCTGCGACACCGGATTGCGCATTCGCTTGATCACCAGTTCTTTGGCATCCTCGTCAGGCAATGGCGGCATGCCGTAATTTTGGCGTAAAGCGTGGATCAGTCGCGTCAGCCCCCAGTTGATGCGGTCCTCGCCGCCATTGGCGAAGATCAGGCCACTGCTCATCGGCTTCAGCTCGCCGATCTCGGGGAAGCGGGTGCCGACGCCGGGGATGTAGTAGGCGTACCAGCCCTGCTCGGCCAGTTTGTTGTCAGCCTGACCGCTGCCGCCCTGCTTGCTGCCCAGGGTGGCGTGGTAGAGCCGGGCGATGTTCGAGGTAGAGCGCGGCTTGGCCTGGCTATCGGATTCCTCATGGTTATTGGTGCCATCGAAGAACAGCGAAATGCTAATGCTCTTGGTGCAGGTGGGCGAGGCGTAAACCGGCCCGCCCTCGGCGGCGGCCTTGCGGCGGCGGTATTTCTCATCGCTGAGGTCGCGCTCCTTCAACTGCTCATTATTCAGCCGCTGCCGGTAATTGAGCGGCAGCAGGCCGTTCTCCGGAAAGGGTTTGGCACGGATTTGAACGGCTTCGGGGGCGGGACGCTGGTCTACTTGGGACATGTCTTGGGTTCCTTCATCTTGAGGGGCTCTTGTACCGGGTAGCCAGGGTCGCCGTAATAGCCGCCGCAATAGCTGACAACCTTGACCTGATCACAGGGCAGGAAGTGGACATTGAGGCCGCAGGACTTCTCGTAGCGCGGGATTTCGACGACGGCGCGGTGTTGGGTGTAGTTGGCCGCATGGCGATCATAGTCATCCATATCGTACTGGCCGGTTTTATCCCGCTTTATCGGAGCCCTTGGATTGGGGTCTTTTTCCCACTCGACGGTGGCCATCAGTCCGGGTCGCCACTGGCGCGGCAGCGAGGCGCAGCAGGATTGTTTGCCGCCACCCTGGTAGGGACCAACATTGGGTCCGCCCGCGCGGTTGACGCTGAAGCGGTTGATGGCGGCCGAGGTGTGGTTGTAGCCCTCGACGCCGGCGGGGACCATTTCCGTGGCTGGGTTGGTGCCCATGGCTTGGGCCGGCAACAGCATGGCGCAGGCCAGCAGGGCCAGGCTGGCTTGGGAGAACCGCCAGGCGGCGAACTCAGACATGGTCAACTCCTTTCTTGCGGTGATGGGAAACGGCACAAGCTGGTCAGCACGAAAACACAGGGAAAAACACGGCGCGGGCTTTGGGGGTTCTGTCCGTGTCCTTCCGTGTGTTTCCGTGGCAAAAACGGCATGGGGCAGCCTGGCGATATTCGAGGTAGCACGCGGCTTGGCCTGGCTATCGGATTCCTCATGGTTATTGGTGCCATCGAAGAACAGCGAAATAGTCAGACTCTTGGTGCAAGTGGGCGAGGCGTAAACCGGCCCGCCCTCGGCGGCGGCCTTGCGGCGGCGGTATTTCTCATCGCTAAGGTCGCGCTCCTTCAACTGCTCATTGTTCAGCCGCTGCCGGTAATTGAGCGGCAGCAGGCCGTTCTCCGGAAAGGGGTCTGTACGGATTTGGACGGTTTCGGGGGCGGGCCGCTGCTCTACTTGGGACATGTCTTGGGTTCCTTCATCTTGAGGGGCTCTTGTACCGGGTAGCCAGGGTCGCCGTAATAACCGCCGCAATAACTGACAACCTTGACCTGATCACAGGGCAGGAAGTGGACATTGAGGCCGCAGGACTTCTCGTAGCGCGGGATTTCGACGACGGCGCGGTGTTGGGTGAATTCCGAACGGATGCGTATCGCTTCTGATGGGAGAATCTGCCCATTTTTATCCCGCTTAATCGGTGAGTTGGGATTGGGGTCTTTTTCCCATTCGACGGTGGCCATCAGTCCGGGCCGCCACTGACGCGGCAGCGAGGCGCAGCAGGATTGTTTGCCTCCGCCCTGGTAGGGACCGACATTGGGTCCGCCGGCGCGGTTGACGCTGAAGCGGTTGATGGCGGCCGAGGTATGGTTGTAGCCCTCGACGCCGGCGGGGACCATTTCCGTGGCCGGGTTGGTGCCCATGGCCTGGGCCGGCAACAGCATGGCGCAGGCCAGCAGGGCCAGGCTGGCTTGGGAGGACCGCCAGGCGGCGAACTCAGACATGGTCAACTCCTTTCTTGCGGTGATGGGAAACGGCACAAGCTGCTCAGCACGGAAACACAGGGAAAAACGCGGCGCGGGCTTTGGGGGTGTTGTCCGTGTCCTTCCGTGTGTTTCCGTGGCAAAAACGGCATGGAGCAGCCGGGCGATATTCGAGGTAGCGCGCGGTTTGGCCTGGCTATCGGATTCCTCGTGCTTATTGGTGCCGTCGAAGAACAGCGAAATAGTCATGCTCTTGGTGCAGGTGGGCGAGGCATAGACCGGCCCGCCCTCGGCGGCGGCCTTGCGGCGGCGGTATTTCTCGTCGCTGAGGTCCCGCTCCTTCAACTGCTCATTGTTCAGCCGCTGTGGATAATTGAGCGGCAGCAGGCCGTTCTCCGGAAAGGGGGCTGTACGGATTTGAACGGCTTCGGGGGCGGGTCGCTGCTCTACTTGGGACATGTTTTTGGCTCCCTGATTTGGTAGAACGACTTGTAGGGGTAGTCGGGATGGTCTGGAGTACGGCAGGAACTGACCACGCGGACCTCATCGCAGGGCAGGAAGTGGACTTGCACGCCGCAGGACTTCTCATAGCGCGGGATTTCGACGACGGCGCGGTGTTGGGTGTAGTTGGCTGCGTGACGATCATAGTCATCCATATCGTATTGGCCGGTTTTATCCCGCTTTATCGGAGCCCTTGGATTGGGGTCTTTTTCCCACTCGACGGTGGCCATCAGTCCGGGTCGCCACTGGCGCGGCAGCGAGGCGCAGCAGGATTGTGAGCCGCCGCCATTGTTGAATGGGCCGATGTTGTGCCCGCCGGCGCGGTTGACGCTGAAGCGGTTGATGGCGGCCGAGGTGTGGTTGTAGCCCTCGACGCCGGCGGGGACCATCTCCGTGGCCGGGTTGGTGCCCATGGCCTGGACCGGCAACAGTATGGCGAAGGCCAGCAGGGCCAGGCTGGCTTGGGAGGACCGCCAGGCGGCGAACTCAGACATGGTCAACTCCTTTCCGGATACGGTGCCAAGGCCGCAGCAGGCAGCCCAAGCGACTGTCTGGAGGAAGATCGAGGAAGTGCGGCAGCCTTATGAAAATTAAGAGCTTAAGCATCTAAGGCCGCGGCAAGCGAGCCGCAATGGTCTGAAAAAGCAGGAAACGGCTGACGACTGTTCTTAATGCCAGGGCAAACAAGCCGTCAAAGCCCGAGCAGCGCATGGCCGCAGGCCGCAACAGCCATAAATGGCTGCCGCGGATCAAAAAACTATGAGTGAGAACAAGGAAATAAGTACGCTGCGGCGGGGTCTTAGAACCTGTTCAAAATCTCGCGAGCAAGGGCGAGACAAGGCGAAAACGAGCGAAAAAGCGGAATGTACACGTGGTACATGAGCATTTTGAGCTGGTTTTTAACGCCCTTGTCTAAACAACCCGCCGAAGCGCAGCAGACTTTGAACAGGCTTTTAAGGCTTGCCGGACAACAGCCACTCATGCGCCGGGTCGTTGTGGAAGCGCCATTCGCGGTGCGGCCCGGCCATCACGTTGAGGTAGTAGGATTCGTAGCCATGCGGCACGCACACCGGGTGGTAGCCGCGCGGCACCAGCACCACGTCGCCGTCCTCCACCGCGTGCGACTGGTCCAGGTCGCGCTCGTCGGTGTAGACGCGCTGGAACACGAAGCCCTGCGCCGGGCTCACCCGGTGGTAATAGGTTTCCTCCAGCAGGCTTTCCGCCGGCAGCGCGTCGCGGTCGTGCTTGTGCGGCGGATAGCTGGACGAATGGCCGGACGGGGTGCGCACTTCCACCACCAGCAGGCTGTCCGCCTCCGCCTGCTGCGGCAGGATGTCGGTGACGTAGCGGGTGTTGGCGCCCTGCCCGCGCACGCTTTGCGCCATGTCCTGCGGCCGGATCAGCCGCGGCGGCCGGCTGAGCGGCCGGCCCGGCGCCGAGCACAGCGCCACTTCGGCCGCGCCGCGGGCGACGACGCGCAGCGGGCAGCCGGCGGGAATATAAGCCGCCCACGGCGCTTGCCCGTCAAACACCCCGGCGCGGCCGCCCACGCCCGGCCAGCGCTGCTCGCCGGCGACGATATCAACGACGCCGGCCAGTACCACCACGCAGCATTCCCGCTCCGCTTGCAGCCAGTCCTCGGCCTCGCCGTCGGCCAGGCGCAAGGCGCGGAATCCCACGTGGCGCCAGCCGGCGGAGGCCGGCGTCACCTCGGCGGCGACGCGACCGGCCGCCGCTCTGACGCGCAGATCAGGCTGGCTCATGCGCAGCTCCTTTCCGGTGCGCCGGCGCGGATGCTGGCCACCAGGCCGGCCAGGGTGCGGAAGCCCAGCTCGGCGTAGCGGTAGCTGGGCGCCACCACCGGGTCCTGTTCCGCCTCCACCACCAGCCAGCCGCGATAATCATGTTCGGCCAGCGCGCGCAGCAAGGCTTCGAAATCGATGGCGCCGTCGCCGGGCACGGTGAACACGCCGTTGAGCACCGACTCCAGGAAGCTCCAGCCGCGGTTGCGCGCCAGCCGCGCCACCTGCGGGCGGATGTCCTTGCAATGGACGTGGACCACGCGGCCGATATGGCGGCGCAGCACCGTCAGCGGTTCGCCGCCGGCGAAGGCGATGTGGCCGCTGTCGAACAGCAGGCCCACTTCCGGCCCGGTGGCCGCCATCAGCGCGTCCACGTCGTCCGGGGTTTCAACGTAAGCGCCCATGTGATGGTGGTAGGCCAGCGTCAGGCCGTGGCTTTGCAGATGGCGGCCGAAGGCGTTCAGCCGCTCGCCGTAATCGCGCCATTGCCGCTCCGTGCGGAAGCGCGGCCGCTGGCTCAGCGGCCGCGGCTGGCCCTGTATCGCCTGGGCCACCTCGCCGTAGACCATCACCCGGCAGCCGCTGGCGGCCAGCAGCCGCAAATGCGGCTCCACGGCGGCGATTTCCGCGTCCACACTATGCTCGGCCAGCCGGCCGGAATGCCAGCCGGACACGCATTGCAGGCCGTGCGGCGCCAGCGCCGCCGCCAGCGCCTCCGGCTGGCGCGGGAATTTATTGCCCAGCTCGAAACCGCGGTAGCCTATGGCCGCGCCTTCGGCCAGCGCCTGCTGCAGCGGGATTTCGCCGCCCAGCGACGGCAGGTCGTCATTGCTCCAGGAGATCGGGTTGATGCCGATTTTCACGTCGAATGCATGCATTGCGCTGTTCCCCGCTATTCGTATTGACGCCGGCGCAGCCGGTCTTGGTATGCCTGACGCGCGGCGCGCACCTCGGCCCGTTCCGACACTTCCGGCACCGCCACCTCCCACCAGCAGCCGCCGGCCTCGGTAGTGCGCGCCGGGTCGGTGTCGATCACGATCAGATAGCTGCGCTCGGCGGCGCGGGCGCGAACCAGCGCCGCCTCCAGGCCGGCGATGTCGGCCACGTGCTCGGCCTCGGCGCCCAGCGCGCGCGCATGGGCGGCGAAATCCACCCGCGGCGCGCCGTGGCGGCCCTGGCGGCAGTCTTCCAGCAAATTGTTGAACGGCGCGCCGCCGCAGGCCTGCTGCAAGCGGTTGATGCAGCCGTAGCCGCGGTTGTCCAGCAGCACCACGATCAGCTTACGGTCCAGCATCACCGAGGTGGCCAGCTCGCTGTTCATCATCAGATAACTGCCGTCGCCCACCATCACGATGACTTCGCGCTCCGGCCGCGCCATCTTCACGCCCAGGCCGCCGGCGATTTCATAACCCATGCAGGAATAGCCGTATTCCAGGTGATAGCCGCCCGGCGTCGCCGCGCGCCACAGCTTGTGCAGCTCGGCCGGCAGGGTGCCGGCGGCGCAGACCACGATGTCGTCGCGCTCGGAGCCGGGGTGGCGCTGCACCGCGCCTATCACCTCGCCGTCATATGGCAGGCCGTGAGGCTGGCGCTGACCGGTGACGCGCGCCGTCTCCGCGCGCCAGTCCTCGGCCAGCGCGCGCGCCTCGGCGCTCCAGCCGGCGTCGGCGCGCCAGCCGTCCAGACGCGCCGACAGCGCGTCCAGGCATAGCGCGGCGTCGCCGGTCAGCGCCACGGCGTCGGCCTTGATCCCGTCCAACGCGTTGACGTTGACGCTGAGCAGCCGCGCCTGGCGGAACAATTGCTGGGAGCCGGTGCTGAAGTCCTGCAAGCGGCTGCCCAGCGCCAGCACCAGATCGGCCTGTTCCGCCAGCCGGTTGGCCGCCGGCGAACCGGTGACGCCGATCGCGCCCAGTTGCAGCGGGTGGTCCCAGGGCAAGGCGCTCTTGCCGGCCTGGGTTTCGGCCACCGGCGCGCCGTGGCGCTCGGCGAAGGCGCGCAGCGCCGCCGCGCCGCCGGCGCTGTACAGCACGCCGCCGCCGGCCACGATCAACGGCCGCCGCGCGGCGGCCAGCGCCTGGGCCGCTCGCTCCAGCGCTTCCGCTTCCGGCGGCGGCGCGGCGATGCGCCACCGCCGCGGCCGGAACCAGTCGGCCGGATAGTCCCAGGCCATGGTCTGCACGTCCTGCGGCAGCGCCAGCGTGGCCGGCCCACATTGCGCCGGATCGGTCAGCACTGCCAGCGCGCGCGGCAGCGCCGTGAGCAGCTGCGCCGGGTGGACGATGCGGTCGAAATAGCGCGACACCGGCCGCAGGCAGTCGTTGACCGACAGCGTGCCGTCCTGCGGCGCTTCCAGTTGCTGCAGCACCGGGTCCGGCGCGCGCGACACGAACACGTCGCCGGGCAAGAGCAGCAGCGGCAGCCGGTTGACGTGGGCCAGCGCCGCGGCGGTGACCAGATTGGTGGCGCCGGGGCCGATGGAGCTGGTCACCGCCATCATGCGGCGGCGGAACTGGGCTTTGGCGTAGGCGATGGCGGCGTGGGCCATGCCCTGTTCATTGTGGGCGCGCCAGGTGGGCAGGCTGTCGCCGGCCTGCTGCAGCGCCTCGCCCAGGCCGGCGACATTGCCATGGCCGAAGATCGCCCACACGCCGGCGAACAGCGGTACTTCCTCGCCGTCCAGCTCCACCCGCTGCGCGGCCAGGTAGCGCACCAGCGCCTGGGCCATGGTCAAGCGAATCGTGCTCATCGCGCGCCCTCCTCGCTGAGCGCGCGGCCGGCCGCGCCGCGTTCCTCGCGCCACACCGCCACCAGCTCGGCGAAACGCGCGCCGGCCTCGGCCACCAGGCCGGCGTCGTCGATCTCGCCAGCCAGCCAACGTTCGGCCGGCCGCTGGAACAGGCTGCGTCCCACCATGAAGCCGCGGCAGCTGCGGCTGGCGCGCGCGGCGGCGAAACCGCGGCGCAGCGTGTCCAGCGGCGCGTTCAAGCCCAGCAGCACCACGCCGCGGCAATAGGGGTCGCGCTCGGCGATCAGCGCGTCCAGCGCCGGCCATTGCGCGGCGGCGGGAGGCTCCAGCTTCCACCAATCCGGGTAAATGCCCAGGTTGTACAGGCGCTTGAGCGCGCGGTAGACGGTGTCGTCCGCGCGCGGCAAATCCTTGGACGGGATGATTTCCAGCAGCAGTTCATGGCCGCTGGCCTGGGCGGCGTCGTAGAGCGCGCGGATTTGCGCCTCCTGCTCCAACCGGTTGTCCAGCGCGTCGTCCGGGTGGTACTGCACCAGGCACTTGATGACGTGCTCGCGCGGCCAGGCCGCCAGCGCGCCGGCCATCGCACGTCCCTGCTCGAACACCAGCGGATTGGAGCCGGGCAGCTCCACCGGCCGGCCCACCCACCAGCCGCGGCCGGTAGCGGCGTACAACGCGTCGGCGCCGTAGCGCTCGTCGATCAGCACCCCCACCCGCCCGTGCAGGCCCAGCCGCTGCTCGACGCCGGCCACCGCTTGCACCAGCAGCTGTTTCAAACGCGGCAGCCGCGCCTCGTCCGCGCCCGCCTCGCGCGCCAGCTCGAAGAACTGGCTGCGGTGGTCGAAGGCGAACACGCACAACTCGTCCCAACGCGGCCGCGCCGCGCTGACCCGGTGCAGCCGGCTCAGGGCCGCGTCCTCGCCCGGCCGCCGCGTCGGCGCGGCCAAAAAACGTTCCAGTTCGGCCGGGGTCGGCATCGCCGGCGCGCAGCCGTGGCGCGACACCACCAGCGCGCCGCAGGCATTGGCGCGGCGGCAGCATTCGGCGTAGTCGCCGCCGCGCAGCCAGGCGGACAGGAAGCCGGCCAGGAAGGCGTCGCCGGCGCCCAGCACATTCATCACCTCCACCTCCGCGCCGGCCACGCTGAAGGCGTCCTCGATCCGCGCCGGCACCGTGCCGGGAATCACCGCGCAACCCAGGGGGCCCAGCTTGACCACCAGCACCGCCCGGCTCAGCGCGCGCACTCGGGCCAGCGCCGGCATCAGTTCGGCCGCGCCGCCGGCGATCAGGAATTCTTCCTCGGTGCCGACGATGAGGTCGAACTCGGAGAGCAGGCTCTGCAAATGGGCGCTGACCTCGGCGCTGGCGATGTAGCGGGTTTCGCCGTCGCCGCGGCCGGCCAGGCCCCACAGCACGGGCCGGTAATCGATGTCCAGCACCGTGCGCGCGTCGTGGCGGCGCGCGTATTGCAGCGCGCGGCGGCTGGCCGCCTCCACCCCGGGCCGGGACAGATGAGTGCCGGTGATCAGCAAGGCCTGGCTGCCGGCGATGAAGTCCTCGTCTATGTCGTCGGCGCTGAGCGCCATGTCGGCGCAGTTTTCGCGGTAGAACAGCAAGGGAAAGCTGTCGCGGTCCTTGATGCCCAGCAGGGTCAGACCCGTCAGCCGCTCCGGGTCCACCTTCACCTGGCTGACGTCGCAGCCTTCGGCGCGCAGGGTGTTGAGCAGGAAACGGCCCATCTGCTCGTCGCCGACGCGGGACAGCATCGCCGACTTCAAGCCCAGCCGGGCCGCGCCGAAGGCGATGTTGGCGGAGGAGCCGCCCAGATATTTGGCGAAGCTGGCCGCGTCTTCCAGCGGCGCGCCCAGTTGCTGCGCGTACAGGTCCACCGCCAGCCGGCCCAGGCAGACCAGGTCGCGGTCGCGGCCGCTGGCGAAACGGGTGGTGTTTTGCATGCTAGATCTACCTTTCAGATATGGACGCCGTCCAGCTCGGCCATCAGTTTCTGCATTTCCGCGCCGCCGGCCATCATGTCCAGCACCTCCTCCTTGCTGACCGCGTCCTTGGCGTAGGTGCCGAGCGAACGGCCGCGATTGAGCAAGGTGAAGCGGTCGCCTATCGGATAGGCGTGGTTGACGTTGTGGGTGATGAAGATCACCGAGATGCCCTTGTCGCGCGCCTTGGAAATCAGCTTGAGCACATTGACGCTCTGCTTGACGCCCAGCGCGGCGGTGGGTTCGTCCAGGATCAGCACCCGCGCGCCGAAGTAAATGGCGCGGGCGATGGCCAGACACTGCTTCTCGCCGCCGGACAGCGTGCCTATCGCCTGGTGCGGATCGCGGATGTGGATGCCCATTTCCGCCAGCTTGTCACGCGCCACCTCGCCGGCCAGCTCCAGGTCCAGCACCGGCAGCAGGCCCAGCCATTTCTTCATCGGCTCGCGGCCCAGAAAGAAATTGCGCGCCACCGACATCAGCGGCACCAGGGCCAGGTCCTGGTAGACGGTGGCGATGCCCAGGTCCAGCGCCTGGCGCGGCGATTCGAAGCGCACCGGCTGTCCGTCCACCCGGTATTCGCCGCCGCTGGGCCGGTGCACGCCGGCCAGGGTCTTAATCAGCGTGGACTTGCCGGCGCCGTTGTCGCCCAGCAGGCAATGCACCTCGCCGCGGCGCAGTTGCAGGTCCACCTTCTGCAAGGCAATCACCGAGCCAAAGGTCTTGCTGACCTGGTCCAGCTCCAGGATGTAGTCGTCACACGGTTTCATATTCGACTCCTTGCGGCCCGCGGCCGGGCTTGTTCGGCGCGGTGGCCGCGGCAAAACGCGCCGACGCGGACAATGCATTGAGTACGGCAAGGAGGCGCAAGGCCGCCGCATCGTTTTGCCAGCTCGACCTCAGCCCGTCACGGCCGGAAAAATTCAGCGCAGCGGCTGCGGCAAGGCGCGCCGACGCGGACAGTACATTGAGTACGGCAAGGAGGCGCAACGCGGCCGCAGGGATTTTGCCGGTCGTGACCATCATTTGGCCTCCGTGACGCGGCGTCTGACATAGTGATTGAACAACACCGCCATCAGCAGCATCAGGCCGAGGAAGACGCGGAACCAGTCGGAGTTGATATTGGTGTAGGTGATGCCGATCTGCACCACGCCGAAGATCAGCGCGCCGACGCAGGCGCCCACCACCGAGCCGTAGCCGCCGGTGAGCAGACAGCCGCCTATCACCGCGGCGATGATGGCCTCGAACTCCTTTTGCAGGCCGCGGTCGGCGGCGGCGGAGCCTACGTCGCACACTTGCAGCACCGCGAACAGGCAGGCGCAGAAGGCGGTGAACATGAACAGGCCTATCTTCACCTGCTTGACCGGCACCCCCACGTTCTTGGCGGCGTTGGCGTCGCCGCCGGCGGCGAAGATCCAGTTGCCGATCCGGGTGCGCGCCAGCACGAAGGCCGCGATCGCCGCCAACGCCAGCCACCACAGCAGCACCTTGGGCACGCCGGCCGCCGCCGCGCCGCCGTCCGGCAGGGAGGCGATGGCGCCGATGCCGGCCAGCCAGTGGAACAGGCCGCCGCCGACGTGGCCGACGAACAGCCATTGCGCCAGCGGGTCCGCCGCCGCCAGGTCGCCGACGCCGCTGACGATGGTGCGGTTGGCGAATAGGATGGACAAAGCCAGCGTCAGGCCGCGCAGGATGAACAGAAAGGCCAGGGTGACGATGAAGGACGGCAGCCGGGTCTTGAGCACCAGGTAGCCGTTGAGCCAGCCCACCGCCAGCGAGCCGGCGAAGGCGAACAGGATGGCCAGCCAGAACGGCCAACCGAAATACAGCGGCGGGATCGCCACCATCATGCCGGCGAAGCCTATCATCGAGCCCAGGCTCAGATCGAACTCTCCGGCAATCATCAGCAGGCAGGCGCCGATGGCGATGATGCCGAGATAGGCCGCCACCTGCGACCAGTTGACGATGCCGTCCACCGCGAACATGCCGGAACCGCCGGCCCCGACGCCGAACACCGCGAACACCAAAACCGCGCCGGCGACGGCGGCGAATTCCGGCCGTCCCATCAGCCGGTCGAACAGCGACAGCCGCCGTACTCTTTCATCGTCGCCGGGCGGCGCCATGCGGATGCCCGCGGCCTTGCCCGGACTGGCCTTGCTCATGCTCATTGCTCTGCTCCTCGCCCCGGGCGGCCGATAATTCCGCGCCGGGCGTCAGATCCATCGGAAAACGGCGGCTAGCGGTACTGCCCGGCGTACTTCTCCACCTTGGCGATATTGTCCTTGGTGACAAAGCCGGGGCCGGAGTTGATGTGGCGGCCCTTGTAGAGGGGCGCCAGCCCGTACTCCTTCAGCCTGGCCTGGAATTTGGGATTGGCCTTGAGCGCGGCCTCCACCTTGGCCGGGTCCGTGGTCTTGTCGCGTTTCATGATGGCCAGCGCCGCCACCGGGATATAGCCCTGCAGATAGGGCTGCTGGTCGATGGCGAACTTGACGGTGCCGTCCTTGATCGCCTTGGAAATGTCCTCGGACAGGTCGAAGGTGGCGAAGTAGAGCTTGCCGGCCAGGCCCATCTTCTTCACCGCCTTGATCGTGGGGCTGGCCGAAGTCGGCCCCAGCGTCAGCAGCGCCTGGGTGCCGGGGTTGTTGCGCAGATAGGCGCTGACCTTGCTTTCGATGCCGGTGGGGTCGTCGCCGGCGTCCAGCGTGGACTTGCGCACATCGGCGCCGATGGCGTCGGCGAAGCCCTTGCAGCGCTCGAAGGAGGCAGGATTGGTGGCGTAGTGGTTGACGCAGAGAAAGGTCTTGATGCCGGCGGCCTTGGCCTGCTTGCCGGAATCGAAGCCGGCGTCGTACTCCGGCTGGCCGACGTGCAAGGCCGCGCCCAGGCTCTCGCTTTGCTTGACGGTGCCGGAATTGATGGTGATCAGCGGAATCTTCTTGGCCACCACCTGGCCCAGCGGCCGCTTCAGCACGTCGTAGTCGGCGATGCTGGCGATCACGCCGTCGTAGCGCCGCGCCGCCGCCTGCTCGATCAGCCGCGCCATGTCGGCCAGATCGCCGTTGGGCGGATTGCGGTAATCCACCTGCACGTTGAAATCCTCACCGGCCTGCTTGATGGCGTTCTTGATGGTGTTCCACCAGGCGTCGGAATCCGGCGCGTGGCTGACCAGCACGAAACGGGCGTCGGCCGCCAGCGCCGGCTGGGCCAGCGCGCAGAGCGCCAGCGCCGCCGCGGGCAGAGCCCGCTTCCACTTGCACTTCCAGGATCGCTGCTGCATCTCTCTCCTCCTTATTCTCCGCCGGCCCATCGAGGAGCCCGCTATGGTGTCGGCCGCGGCCGCTGTCGGCGCCGGGCGTGAAATCACCTTAAGAGCTTTCGCTCTACTCTGCAAATAATTTTCCAAAATTGTTTTTCAATAGAAAATTATTTTCGAATATCGGGACAAAACGTATACTGGCCAAAACCTTAGGGAAGCCCGTCCATGGCCAACACCGCCTCCGCCGAAGAATTGATGCAGCGCATCGCCGCCGAATACGACACGCTGAGCAAGCAGCTGAAAGTGATTGCCGGCTATGTGGAGCAGCACCGCGGCACGCTGATGCTGCAACGCATTACCGACATCGCCCAGGCCTGCGAGGTGCAGCCCTCGGCCATCGTCCGCTTCGCCCAGCGCTTCGGCTTCGCCGGCTTTTCCGAGATGCAGGCCGTGTTCCGTGACGCATTTACGCCACAGGGCGCGCCGCAGCCCAATTACCGGCAGCGCATCCAGAGCCTGATCGCCAACCGCGACGAACAGCGCTCCGCCGCCGGCGTGACCCGCGACTTCATCGCCGCCTGCCAGCACGGCCTGCACGAGCTGGACGCCGCGCTGGACGAGGCGCAGCTGGACGCGGCGGTGGAGCTGCTGTTGAACGCCGACAACATCTACGTGGCCGGGGTGCGGCGCATGTTTCCCATCGCCTCCTACATCGCCTACGCCTTGCAGCACACCGCCAAGAAAGTGCATCTGCTGTCCGGCCTGGGCGGCATGTTTCCGCAGCAGATCCGCAGCATTGGAGAACAAGACGTGCTGATCGCCATCAGCTTCCAGCCCTACGGCAAGGAAAGCCGCTATTGCGCGCGGGTGGCGGCGCAGCACAAGGCCAAGCAACTGGTGATCACCGACAGCCAGCTCAGCCCGCTGGCGCGCGGGGCCGACGCGGTATTGACGGTCAGGGAAGGCTCCGCCTTCGCCTTCCGTTCGCTGACCAGCACCATCTGTCTGTGCCAGGCGCTGTTCATCGCGCTGGCCTGCCGGCTGGAGCTGAACATAGAAGAAACCAAGGAGACTGGAGGATACGATGATTGACACAGCGCTGTTCGGGGCCGGCCGCATCGGCAAGATCCACGCCGCCAACCTTGCCCGCCTGCCGGGCATGCGGCTCAAATACGTGGTGGACAGCCACGCGCCGGCGGCGCGGGAGCTGGCCGCCGCCCACGGCGCCGAAGCCTGCTCCGCGGAACAGGCGCTGGACGATCCGGCGGTGCGCGCCGTTGTCATCGCCGCCAGCACCGACACCCACGCCGAACTGATCCTGGCCGCCGCCGCGCGCGGCAAGGCCATCTTCTGCGAAAAGCCGGTGGACCTGGAGCTGGAACGCGCGCGCCAATGCGCGCAAGCGGTGGCCGCGGCCGGCGTGCCGTGCCTGATCGGCTTCCAGCGCCGCTACGACCCCACCTTCGCCGCGCTCAAGGCCAGGCTGGCCGCCGGCGAGATCGGCGCGCCGGAAATGCTGATCGTCACCAGCCGCGACCCCGGCGCGCCGCCGCTGGACTATATCCGCCGCTCCGGCGGCATCTTCAAGGACATGCTGATCCACGACTTCGACATCTGCCGCTGGATTCTGGACGACGAAGTCCTCAGCGTGCACGCCAGCGCCAGCGCGCTCAGCGACCCGGCCATCGCCGCCGCCGGCGACGCCGACAGCGCGGCGGTGACGCTGCGCACCCGCCAGGGCCGGCTGTGCCAGATCAACACCAGCCGCCGCGCCGCCTACGGCTACGACCAGCGCTTCGAAGTGCTGGGCAGCCGCGGCATGCTGCAGGCGGGCAACCACCGCCCCACCGAGGTGACCGCCTACGGCGAGCGCGCGGTGGCCGCCGACCTGCCCGAGCCCTTCTTCCTCGAACGCTACCGCCAGGCCTACGCCGCCGAGATGGCGCACTTTCTGGAAGTCATCCGCGACGGCGCCGCGCCGCTCACCACGGTGGAGGACGGCGTGCGCGCGCTGGAACTGGCCGACGCCGCCACCCGCTCCTGGCGGCTGGGTCAGGTTGTCGAATTGGGGTAGAGCCTGTAACGGGCTTGTTATCAGCGGGTTGCAGCATCGTTAATACAAAGGAAACCGCGTATTCGATGCGCCCCGGGTCCCTTCAAGACTGCCGTCGGGTGGCAGGCCCGAGGTCTTAAGCGGCTGCTTGTTCGAGCAGCGCGACGTTAGCGCGCCATCACTGAGCGAATCAAAGATTCGCACGTAGAGAGTTCAGCCGCGCCTCGGGCCTAGCTTTAGCTGAACAGATTTTGAACAGGCTGTTAGATCAAGCAGAGCCAGGAGGCTTTATATGTCTACATTGAACCTCGGCGTCGCCGGCCTGGGCCGGCTGGGCCGCCGCCACGCGCTCAATCTGCGCGACCGCATCGCCGGCGCGCGCGTGACCGCCGCCTGCTCGCCGCTACAGGAAGAGCGGGACTGGGCGCGGCGGGAGCTGCCCGACGCCGCCGGCCACGCCGCGCTGGAGAGTCTGCTGGCCGAACCGGGACTGGACGCGGTGCTGCTGGCCACGCCCACCGCGCTGCACGCCGATCAGATCATCGCCTGCCTGGACGCCGGCAAGCACGTGTTCTGCGAAAAACCGCTGGCGCTGAACCTGGACGATTGCCTGCGGGTGGAGCGCGCCGCCGCCCGCCGCCCGGAGCTCAAGGCCATGGTGGGTTTCGTCCGCCGTTTCGACCCCAGCTACCAGGACGCCGCCGCCAAGCTGGCGCAGGGCCTGGTGGGTCAGCCCTATTTGGTGCGTTCGCAGACTTGCGACCTCAACGACGACAGCGGCTTCTTTGTGCAGTTCGCGCCCAGCAGCGGCGGCATCTTCATGGATTGCAGCATCCACGACATCGACCTGGCGCGCTGGCTGCTGGGCGCGCCGCGTCCAGTGCGGGTATGGGCCAGCGGCGTCAACGCGGTGCACGGCGCGCTGGCGCAATACGGCGACGTGGACAACGGCGTGGCGATGTGCGAGTTCGAAGGCGGCAAGCTGGCCTGCTTCTACGCCTCGCGCACCCAGGCACACGGCCATGAGACGCTGACCGAGATCTTCGCCACCCAGGGCCGGCTGAGCGTGGGCGTCAATCCGCGCGCCAACCGGGTGGAGATCAGCGACCGCCACGGCGTGCGCAATGAGTGCGTGACGGACTTCTACCAGCGCTTTGCCGAAGCCTTCGCGCTGGAGCTGCAGCACTTCGTCGACGCCGCGCGCCTGGACCAGCCGCTGGCCTTGAGCCTGGCCGACGCCCGCGAAGCCACCCGCATCGGCCTGGCCATTACCGAGGCCTTGAGGACCCGGCAGGCGGTGGAGTTGTAAGAACCTGTTTACGATCTGCTGCGCTTCGGCGATACGGCGTTGAAACCGAGCTCAAAATGCTCATGTACCACGAGTACATTCCGCTTTTTCGCTCGTTTCCGCCTTGTCTCGCTCTTGCTCGCGAGATCGTATGCACGTTCTTGGCTCGCGAGCGAGACCACCGTCAAAACTACCGCGCCGGGGGGCTTGCCGCCGGCGCGGCGATACCCTATCGTCCTACTCCTTTCAGCCAAAACAAAACCATGGCGATGCCGATGAACTGGCCGGCTTTCATCACCCCGACATCCGCGCATTCGATCATGGCGTCACGCCAACGCCCGTTGCGAACTCATATAAAAGGAGAACCCATGTCATTCGCTTGCAAACCCCTGCTCGCCGCCGTCGCGCTGGCCATCGGCCTGGCCGCGTCCGCCCAGGCCGCCGACAAAATCGTCATCGCCCACCGCGGCGCCAGCGGTTATCTGCCGGAACACACGCTGCCGTCCAAGGCGCTGGCCTACGCTCAGGGCGCGGACTACCTGGAGCAGGACCTGGTGATGAGCAAGGACGACAGGCTGATCGTGCTGCACGACCATTACCTGGACCGCGTCACCGACGTGGCCGAACGCTTTCCCGAGCGCGCGCGCAAGGACGGCCGCTATTACGCGATCGACTTCACCCTGGCCGAGATCAAATCGCTGCGCTTCACCGAAGGCTTCGACATCGACAAGGGCGTCAAGCGTCAGAGCTACCCCGGCCGCTTCCCGATGGGCAAATCCGATTTCCGCATCCACACCTTCGAAGAGGAAATCGAATTCATCCAGGGCCTGAACCACTCCACCGGCCGCGACATCGGCATCTACCCGGAAATCAAGGCGCCGTGGTTCCACCGTCAGGAAGGCAAGGACATCACGGTGAAGGCGCTGGAAGTGCTCAAGCGCTACGGCTACACCGGCAAGAACGACAAGGTCTATCTGCAATGCTTCGACTTCAACGAACTGAAGCGCATCAAGACCGAGCTGATGCCCAAGGCCGGCATGGACCTCAAGCTGGTGCAGCTGATCGCCTACACCGACTGGCAGGAAACCTTCGAGCAGAACGCCGCCGGCCAATGGGTGAACTACAGCTATGACTGGATGTTCCGTCCGGAAGGCATGAAGGAGATCGCCAAGTACGCCGACGGCATCGGCCCGCAGTACCCGATGCTGATAGACAAAACCTCGACGCCGGGCAAGATCAAGCTCACCGGCATGAGCCGCGCCGCGCACGCCAGCGGCCTGGCGATCCACCCCTACACCCTACGCAAGGACGCGCTGCCGGCCTACGCCAAGAATATGGACCAGCTGCTGGACGCGGTGTACAACCGCGCCCAGGTGGACGGCGCCTTCAGCGACTTCCCGGACCTGGCGGTGAACTTCCTGCGCGCTCGGAAACAGCACCGCTAAGCCCGCCGTCGGGCCGGCGCGGGTTAGTCTTGCCCGTCGCCGGCCTCATCCACTTGCTCCCGCCACCACGCCGGCTTGCCGTCCGCGAAAGCATGGGCGGCCGGCGCCAGCTCGGCCGGGCGGCAATCGTCCAGCCCGCCCAGCAGCAAGGCTATCGTCGGCGCGTCGTCAATCGCGCCGACGGAGCTGCCGCAACGCGCGCAGAAAGCCCGGCTGGAATACGCCGACGAACGATACACGGCGGGCGCGCCCCCCGGCCCGGTCCACTCGACGCGATCGCGCGGGAACTCCAGCCAGACCGCGCTCAACGCCCCGGTGTGCCGCTGGCAGTTCTTGCAGGAACAGGCATGCGGATTGTCCGCCGGCGCGGCCGCCCGAAACCGGATCCAGCCGCACAGGCATCCCCCCTGATAATGCTTTGTCGTCACCGCCACCCCAATCTCCTCGCTCATTTCGCGCCAGCGCGGAATCAAGCCTCAAGTTTCCGCCGAGCGCGCCGAAAATATGGCCATACTGAGGGACTGGCATCCCTCCGCATTGTTGCGCCCATAGGCGCGACCAACCACAAGCATGCATGGCTTCCGTGCCTACACGCCCTTTATCGCTTAGGAGCGCAACATGTCCGTCAATCCCGTGAATAGCCAGGTCGGCGCCGACCTTCCGCTGAAACAAAGCGGCCAGAGCGGCGCCGCCGCGCAAACCGGCAGCAGCACCGTCACCGCGCGCAATCAATTGAACGCGCAGCTGGTGGCCAATCTGGACGTCTCCACCAACACCGACGGCAAATCGCTGTCCCTGCTCTACCGCACCGCGATCGACAGCATCAATCAGATCCTGTCCGACCAGCTGAACGCCAGCGGCGGCGGCGCCGCCGACGACGCGCAAGGCGCCCAGGGCGCGCAGCAAACGCCCAATATCCTGCAGCAGAAGTTGAGCGAGGACAATTCACCGGAAGGCACCTCCCAGCGCATCCTGTCCGGCGCGCTCAGCTTCTTCAGCACCTACGCCAAGCAGCATCCGGAGCTGAGCCAGGAAGATCAGGCCAAGAATTTCGTCGACATCGTGCGCGGCGGCTTCGAAAAAGGCTATGCCGAGGCCGTGGACATCCTCAACGGCCTCAAGGTGTTCAACGGCAATATCGCCGACGAAATCAAGAAGACCCGAGATCTGGTCAACAAGGGCTTCGACGATTTCGTCGCCAGCATGAAGCCCCAGCAGCAGAGCGACGCCGCCACCGCCGCCAGTTGACGGCTATCGGCCCTTGCATCAAATTTTGTTTAAACTTCATAAAACGATAAATTAAAAATAAAGTTTCCGCCGGCCGTGCCGAAAATAGGGCATGGCCGGGGAAGCGAAACCGATACAGACCGCGTTTCCGGCCGAACGCCGCCAGCCAGACCGGCGGCACGCTCGCAAGGAGACCGTCATGCCCATCCTGCCCGTTACCCTGACCCAGGCCGGCCGCGCCGCCGGACACCAGCTCTCGCATCAGGAGCGCGGCGGCAAACAAGACCGCCAGCGCGAGCCCGCCGCCGCCGCCGTCCAACCCGCCGCCGACAGCCGCTTTTCCGCCGACAAGCAATTCCTGGACCTGTTCCACCACGCGGTGATGGACCCGCTCAGCTGCGCGCTGGACCTGCCGCTGATGGGCAAGGACCCGCTGACCGGCCTGGGCCTGGAACACAATCCCGGCTACGCGGCGGAACGGATCGTGCGCGACTTCTACCAGCTGTTCGCCCTCTACCGCCAGCAACACCCCAAGCAATCGCCGATGCAGCAGCTGTTCATCTTCCTGGCCGTCGCGCGGCAAAGCCTGGACTGCGGCTTCAATGAAACCCACCAGGTGCTGGAAAGCCTGAACATGCTGCACCTCGCCTACCACGAGCTGGTCTCGGCCAAGGAACAGGTGACGGTGGCGCTGATCAACTTCGGCCAGCCGCCGGCCTAGCCAAACGCTCGCGCTCTTGCCCGCGAGACGGCGCGGCTTCCCCGCTGCGCCCTTCCCCCCACTTTCCAAACGCGGCCGCGCGCCGCGTTCTTGCCCCATATCAATTTTGATTCATCTAAAAATATGCTCATTCGTATTTTTTAGTAAATTATAATTTCATTATTTACATTGAGCTGGATATGGAATTACTGATAGGCACGATAATCACGCTGCTGGTGGGCCGGGCTATCTTCAAAGGCTACTCCGCCACCGGCGTGCTGATGCTGGGCGGGCTGGCCCTGCTGATCGCCACCGCCTTGCAAGGCTTGCCGGTGCTGCCCAAGAACGTGGCCGCCACCGGCCACGCGGCCACCGACATCGCCGAGTTCGTCAAATCGCTGCTCAGCAGCCGCGCCGCGGACCTGGGCCTGATGGTGATGGCGCTGTGCGGCTTCGCCGGCTACATGACCCACATCGGCGCCAACGACATGGTGGTCAAACTGGCCTCCAAGCCGCTCAGCCGCATCAAATCGCCGTATGTGCTGATGGTGGCGGCTTATTTCGTCGCCTGTCTGCTGTCGCTGGCGGTGTCCTCCGCCACCGGCCTGGGCGTGCTGCTGATGGCCACGCTGTTCCCGCTGATGGTGAATATGGGCATCAGCCGCGGCGCGGCGGCGGCCATCTGCGCGTCGCCGGCGGCGCTGATCCTGTCGCCCACCTCCGGCGACGTGGTGATCGCCGCCCAGGCCTCGGGCATGCCGCTGATCGACTTCGCCTTCAAGACCACGCTGCCCATCTCGCTGCTGGCCATCGCCGGCATCGGCTGCGCCCACTTCTTCTGGCAGCGCTACCTGGACCGCAAGGAAAACCTGCCGCTGACGCGCCAGGACGTGCACGAGATCGTCACCGACGCGCCGGCCTTGTACTGCCTGCTGCCCTTCACCCCGATCGCCGGCGTGCTGGTGTTCAACGGCAAGCTGGCGCCGGAACTGCACATCGTCACCGTACTGATCCTGTGCATCGCGCTGGCCGCGGTGGTGGAATTCCTGCGCCATCGCCGCGCCGCGCCGGTGTTCGCCGGCCTGGAAGTGGCCTACAAGGGCATGGGCGACGCCTTCAGCAGCGTGGTGATGCTGATCGTGGCCGCCGGCGTGTTCGCCCACGGCCTGTCCGCGCTGGGCTTCATCAACCAGCTGATCGGCCTGGCGCAGTCCTTCGGCTCCGGCGCCATGGTGCTGATGCTGGTGCTGGTGGCGATCACCACGCTGGCGGCGCTGACCACCGGTTCCGGCAACGCGCCCTTCTACGCCTTCGTGGAGCTGATCCCCAAGCTGGCGGCCGAAGCCGGCATCAACCCGGCCTTCCTCGCCATCCCCATGCTGCAGGCGTCCAACCTGGGCCGCACCGTGTCGCCGGTGTCCGGCGTGGTGGTGGCCTGCGCCGGCATGGGCCAGGTGTCGCCGTTCGAGATCGTCAAGCGCACCTCGGTGCCGGTGATCGTCGGCCTGGTGATTGTGGTGCTGGGCACGCTGGCGCTGGTGCCGGCCTGAGAACCCGTTCAAGGTCTGCCGCGCGTCGGCGGAATGGATGGAAACGCCGCTAAACCCGGCTTCCGCCGAAGAGAAAACGGCCGCCCTCCGGCGGCCGTTTCTCATGGCGAGGGGAAGCGCTCACTGCTGCGCCGGGGTGTTCTCGGCGAAGTATTCGTGGTTGTCGGCGTTGTTCAAAGCCTGGGCGGGATTGGTTTTCGCCAGGTTCTTGGCGCCGGCCTGACCATAAACGTGGTCGTCGGTGCCCGCCACCACGGTGAAGTGGGACAGCTCATGCACCAGGGTGCCGCCCTTGGAGTCGGTGCCGCTGGTCGGCGCGTTCCAGAAAGCGCCGCACAGATAGATCTTGTACGGCTGCGCCGGGTAGACGTAGGCGTAGGTGCCGGCCTGGGTGCAACCGCAATCGATGCTGATCGGCTTGGTGTCCAACGCGTCCTTGATGCTGACGTAGTGGGATTTGGCGGTGTTCCAGTTGGCCAGCGCGTACTTGCCGAACCAAGTGGTGTAGCGCGGAGTGCCGGACGGCGAGCCGGACAGATAGCTGACCGAATCGTTGGTCATATTGATGGCCGCGCTGACGCCGCCGTTGGTCTGGCTTTGCTGGGTCACCGAGCAATTGGCCGCGTAAGTGACGCTGGAGGCGGCGGCCTTGCGGCTGAGGATGGACCATTCGCGCTGCGCGTCCAAAGACTGCTTCAACAGCTTGCTGCTGCGGCCGGCCACCGACACGCTGGCGGTGTTGGAGCTCAGCACCTCGTCGGCGGCGACGGCGGCGTCCGCGCCGGAGGCGATCTTGGCGTTCAGCTGCGGCGCGGCGCGGTTCAGCACGCGGGAGCTGGCCGCCTGGAAGCGCACGTCGAAACGGCCGCTCTTCGACATATCGTAGTAGTCGGACACCTTGACCTTGACGCTCAGCGAAGCCCCCGGCGCCAGCGCCACGGTGTCCTTGATGGTGGGCACCGCGCGCTTGTAGCGCGGCCCCAGATAGCTGACCGGCTTGCCGTCGCGGCTGACCTCGAAAATCTGTTCCTGCAAATCCTGACCCGGCACATACCACTTGTAGATGTGCAGCGTCTCCTTGCCGGTATTGCGGTAATTCAGCACCACCTCGACGTCCTGATCCGCCGCCACCGCGGCCTGCTGCTTGGCCACGCTCACTTGCAGATCATGCGCCTGGGCGAAACCGCCCCCCAAAGCCATCACGAACAACGGAATCGGCAACAATTTTTTCATTGATCTTCTCCTGGTGGAAACACCGGCCAGTCCCGCCGCGCTTGTGGCCCGGCAAGGCTGTCCCAGCCCTTCCAACCCCTTTGTCATCACGTGTTTATTAAAATGGATCGCAAACATATTTCGAATGCGAAAGTCATTAATTACATGACGAAGACATGATTTCAATCAAGAAAAGCGCCCTTGCCGACACGAAATCGGCGGCTGTCTGTTTTTTGGCACGCTTCATCAAACAGCCTGTTCTAGGTTAAAGTGTCGGGTTGCCCTGCTTGGTGAGACCGATCCAGGCAGGCGACATGCCGGCAGGCCCGCGCCGCGCCCGGCTCCGCATCCACAACCTTCGACTGTTTATCGAATGGCGAACACAATGAATCAGACTCCTGAAAAGGCTCTGGTCGTCCTTTCCGGCGGCCAGGACTCCACCACCTGCCTGTATTGGGCCTTGCAAACCTTCGGCCGCGGCAATGTCGAGGCGGTGACCTTCGACTACGGCCAGCGCCACCGCGTGGAGCTGGACTGCGCGCGCAAGATCGCCCAACTGGCGGGCGTGCGCCAGACGGTGCTGCCCATCGACACCTTCGCCGCCATCGGCGGCAACGCGCTGACCGACGCCGACATCGCGCCGGAAGACGGCGCCCGCGACGACGACGCGCTGCCCAACACCTTCGTGCCGGGACGCAACCTGATCTTCCTGACCTTCGCCGCCGCGCTGGCCTACACCCGCGGCGCGCGCCACCTGGTCGCCGGCGTCGCCCAGACCGACTATTCCGGCTACCCCGATTGCCGCGAAAACACCCTCAAGGCGCTGGAAGTGGCGCTGCGGCTGGGCATGGACAGCCGGGTGGAGCTGCACGCGCCGCTGATGTATTTGTCCAAGGCGGAAACCGTGGCTTTGGCACAACAAGTTGGCGCCATGGACGCATTATCCTGGAGCCACACCTGTTATAACGGACAGGTGCCGCCTTGCGGCCATTGCGCGTCCTGCGAGTTGCGCGCCAAGGGTTTCGCCGAAGCCGGCGTGCCCGACCCGCTGATCGTCCGCTGCCAAACCCGCCGGGAGGACTGAGATGCACAGCTCCAACCTGATCGCCGGCGCCCGCTTCGAAGCCGCCCGGCAGGTGAGCGGCGCGTCCGATCTCACCGCCCGCCCCCACGGCCACAGCTTCCGCGTCATCGCCCGCGCCGACGCCCAATATCCCGGCCACGAGCGGCTGCAAACAGCGCTGGACGCCGCCGTCGCGCCGCTGGACTACGCCGACCTGAGCCGGCAACTGGCCCAATGCGACGACCTGGCGCTGGCCGCCCATCTCGCCGCCGCCCTGCCCTGCCCGGCGGCGCTGAGCCTGCAAAGCTCGCCGCAGCGCGGCGTGACCCTGGACGGCGAGCTCGCCCTCAACTGGATACAGGTGCAGTTCGAAGCCGCCCATCAACTGCCCCATGTGCCGGCTGGCCACAAATGCGGCCGTCTGCACGGCCACGGTTTCGGCGTGCGCCTGGCCGCCGACGCCAGGCTCAGCGGCCACCCTGAGCTGGAAGCCGCCTGGCGGCCGCTGTTCCTCGCGCTCAACCACCGCTACCTCAACGACATCGCCGGCCTGGACAACCCCACCAGCGAAGTGCTGGCGCAGTGGCTGCACCAGAAGCTGGCCGACGCGCTGCCGGGCCTGGCCTGGGTGGAAGTGCGCGAAACCCATAGCGCCGGCAGCCAGTTCGACGGCCGGCGCTTCCGCATCTGGAAGGAGCAGCGCTTCGAAAGCGCCCGGCCCTTCGACGATCAGGGCGGCTACACCGGCCACAGCTATCTGGTGCGGCTGATGCTCAGCGGCGAACTGGATCAGACCATGGGCTGGCTGCTGGACTTCGGCGACGTCAAGGACCGCTTCAAGCCCATCTACCGCCAACTGGACCACAATCCGCTGGACCAGCTCAGCGGCGTGCGCGGCGGCGACAGCGCCTCGGTGGCGGAATGGGTGCACGCCCACCTGTCCCCGCTGGTGCCGGAACTGGCGCGCATCGATCTGATGGAGCAGGAACAGCGCGGCGTGTCGCTGATGTTCCGCGACGATATGCGCTGGCCCCTGCTGTAAGAACCTGTTTACGATCTGCTGCGCGTCGGCGATACGGCGTTGAAACCGGCTTCGAAATGCTCATGTACCACTTGTACATTCCGCTTTTTCGCTAGTTTTCGCCTTGTCTCGCCTTAGCTCGCGAGATCGTAAACACGTTCTAAGCCTGTCCCTTCATTACATTTAGAGAACGCGCTGTGACGACTTACACGGTCAAGGAAATCTTCTACACGCTGCAGGGCGAGGGCCGCCAGGCCGGCCGCGCCGCGGTGTTCTGCCGCTTCGCCGGCTGCAATCTGTGGTCCGGCCGCGAGGAGGACCGCGCCAAGGCGGTCTGCCAGTTCTGCGACACCGACTTCGTCGGCGTCGGCCCGGACGGCGGCAAATTCAAGAGCGCGGCGGCGCTGGCCGAGCGCATCGCCGCCGAATGGCCGGCCGGCGCCGGCGGCACGCCCTATGTGGTGTGCACCGGCGGCGAGCCGCTGCTGCAGCTGGACGCCGAGTTGATCGCCGCGCTGCACCGGCTCGGTTTCGAAGTGGCGGTGGAAACCAACGGCACCATGGCCGCGCCGCCGGGGCTGGACTGGATCTGCGTCAGCCCCA
Source organism: Chromobacterium sp. LK11 (assembly GCF_001043705.1). Lineage (NCBI taxonomy): Bacteria > Pseudomonadati > Pseudomonadota > Betaproteobacteria > Neisseriales > Chromobacteriaceae > Chromobacterium > Chromobacterium sp. LK11. The sequence continues at coordinate 11,123 of NZ_LDUR01000040.1, read as the reverse complement.
AGGCCGGAGCGGAGCTGCTGCTGCGCAGCGGCGACGAGCTGAAGCTGGTCTATCCGCAGGCGACGCAGCTGCCGGAAACCGTCGAGCAGCTGGACTTCGACACCTTCTATCTGCAACCGATGGACGGCCCGGACCTTGCCGCCAACACCCGCGCCGCCATCGCCTACTGCATGGCGCATCCGCGCTGGCGGCTATCGGTGCAGACACATAAAGTTACCAATATCCGCTGAACTTGCCGGGCCCCGCGGGGCCCAATCCTTATCCGCCCCCTCGCTCCCCCTTCTTCCCTCCCCAAAAAAAATCGCATCTCGCCGTAATGAGGCCGCCTTGCCGCCGACTCATGGGCAGCAAGGACTGTCGAGCACATCCGGCGCCGCAATCAAAAAAATCGCGGCTACAGTGTAAGAAGCCGGAAACCGCCGCGACTCAATGGATGTCCGGCCCGGCAAACTTTCGCAATGCGGAAGTCCGGCAGACTGGCTCGTTTATAATCCCCCTCATCATGATTCGGCCACCGGCCGTTAAACAGGAGAAACACCATGAGCACCAGCAAAACCCTGATCGCCTCCGCCCTCGGCGCCGTCGTAGCCCTCGGCGCGCTGGCCTCCGCTCCGGCGGCCGCCGCCGACAAAGAGAAGTGCTACGGCATCGCCCAGGCCGGCAAGAACGACTGCGCGTCCGCCACCGGCGCCCATTCCTGCGCCGGCCAGGCCAAGATGGACAAGGACCCGGGCGACTGGAAATACGTGGCCAAGGGCAGCTGCGAGAAAATGGGCGGCAGCACCGCGCCCAAGAAGTAAGCCGGACCCGGCCGGAGCGCGGCCGTCGCCGTCGCGCTCCGGCTGAAGTCTGAACGAAATCTGAAAGAACGAATTTCAAATCCATGTAGTCTCAGCGGGGTTCGCCGAACCGCCCGTCCGAGGGCGGTCGCACATCCCACAGGAGACTGATATGAACGCCACCCGCAAACTGCTTGCCACCGCCGTCGGCGCCGCCATCGCGCTGGGCGTGGCCGCCTCGGCCCAGGCCGAAGACGCGCCGCAGCCCAAGGAAAAATGCTATGGCGCCACCCCGGCCGGCAAGAACGACTGCGCGTCCGCCGACGGCGCCCATTACTGCGCCGGCGAGGCCAAGGTGGACAACGATCCCAACGAGTGGCACTACGTGCCCAAGGGCACTTGCGAGAAACTGGGCGGCCGCACCGCGCCGCCGCCCAAACAATCCTAATCGCACCGCCGGGCAGCCCGGCCGGGCGACCCGAGGTGAATGACGATGGAAACCAAGCTTCCCGCGGTCTGCGGCATCGGCCTGCGCGCCCCGCATTACCGCGAAGCGCTGGACAGCCGCCCGGACCTGGGCTGGGTGGAAGTGCACAGCGAGAACTTCTTCGACGGCGGCATGCCCTGGAGCATGCTGCAGGAAGTGGCCGCCTGTTGGCCGCTGTCCCTGCACGGCGTCGGCCTGGGCCTGGGCTCGGCCGCGCGCCCGGACCCGGCCCATCTGGCCTCGCTCAAGCGGCTGGTGGACGCGGTGCAGCCGGCGGCGGTGTCGGAGCACCTGTCCTTCAACCATTCCGAGCGCCGTTTCGTCAACGATCTGCTGCCCATCCCCTACACCCGCGAATCGCTGGCGGTGATCGCCGGCCACGTCGCGGAGACCCAGGACGCGCTGGGCCGCCCCATCTTGCTGGAAAACCTGTCCAGCTATCTGGAGTTTCCCGGCAACGAGATGCACGAGGGCGAGTTCCTGGCCGAACTGGCGCGCCGCACCGGCTGCGGCATCCTGCTGGACATCAACAATCTCTACGTCAACCGCGTCAATCTGGGCGTGGACACCGACGCGGTGCTGGACGCGCTGCCGGCGGCGGCGATAGGCGAAATCCACCTGGCCGGCTATAGCGAACGCGAAGGCATGCTGGTGGACACCCACAGCCAGCCGGTGCACGACGGCGTCTGGCAGCTGTACCGCGAGGCCATCGCCCGGCTGGGGCCGCGCCCCACGCTGATCGAATGGGACCTGGAGATTCCGCCGCTGGCCACCCTGCGCGGCGAGGCCGCCAAGGCCCAGGCCATTCTGGAGGCCGCGCATGAACTGGTCTGATTGGCAGGCGGAGCTGCTGGAGCAGATCGCCGACCCGGCGCGCGCGGCGGTGGCGCTGGACCCGGCCGGACTCGCGGTCTACCGCAACAACTACCGGGTGGGCTTGATCGACACCCTGGCCTTCATCTATCCGGTCTGCCGCCAACTGGTGGGCGAAGACTTCTTCACCGGCCTGGCCCGCGTCTTCATCGGCGGCCATCCGTCGCAAAGCGGCAATCTGCACCTGTACGGCGCCGGCTTCGGCGACTTCGTCGCCGGCTTCGAACACGCGCGCGAACTGCCCTATCTGGCCGACGTCGTGCGGCTGGAATGGCGGGTCCACCGCGCCTACTACGCCGCCGACGCCGCGCCCGCCGACAGCGCCGCGCTGGCCGCCTTCCCGCAAGCGCGCTGGGGCGAACTCAGGCTGCGGCCGCTGCCCGATGTCGCCGCCCTGCTCAGCCCCTGGCCGGCGGCGTCGATCTGGCTGGCCCACCAGCGCCAGCCGGTGGAGCTGAACGTGGACCTGCACCGGCAGCCGGAAGCGATGCTGGTCCGCCGCCTCCAGGGCCGGGTTGAGGTCGACATCGTCGGCGCCGGCCTGGCCGCGCTGCTGCGGGCCTTCGGCGACGGCGCGACGCTGGAAGCCGCGGTGGAACAGGCGCTGGCCGCCGAAGCGGGCTTCGACCTGCAGGCCGGCCTGCTGCGATTGTTCCAGCAGAAGCTGATCCAGAACATCGAGCTTTAAGAACGTGCTTACGATCTGCTGCGCGTCGGCGATACGGCGTTGAAAACGCCTTCGAAATGCTCATGTACCGTGTGTACATTCCGCTTTCTCAGCCGTTTTCGCCTTGTCTCGCCTTAGCTCGCGAGATCGTAAACACGTTCTAAGCCCTTATTAGACCCTGACCCTCAAGTTCCATGCCTGGCGCGCGCCCGGCGGGGACCCGTACGCCCTCGATTTGCCATCCGTCGCCGCTGAACCATACTCAACACACAGGAGACACCCACCATGAACCCCTTGACCTGCTTTCGCTTCACCGCGCCCTACCGCTGGCTGATCCGCGGCGGCGACCTGCTGCAGCCGCTGCTCTTGCTGCTGTTCCGGCTGTGGATCGCCAATGTGTTCTTCAAGTCCGGCCTGACCAAGATAGACGACTGGGACACCACCCTCCTGCTGTTCACCGAGGAATACCACGTGCCGCTGCTGCCGCCCGCCGTCGCCGCGGCCCTGGCCGCCGCCGGCGAACTGGGCCTGTCCGCGCTGCTGGCGCTGGGCCTGGGCGGGCGCTTCGCCGCCGCCGGCCTGTTCATCCTCAACGCGGTGGCGGTGATCAGCTACCCCGGCCTGACCGAGGCCACCCGCGAATTCCACTACTACTGGGGCATGCTGATCGCCGTGGTGCTCGCCTTCGGCCCCGGCCTGCTGTCCGTGGACGCGCTGCTGCGGCGCTGGGCCCGGCGCTGCGCGGCAAGGGACTGAGCCGGCCGCCGACGCGGCGTGGCATAATGCCGGTTCCGACACGCATTGACCCGCCACGCCATGAGCCTCGCCTACACCCTGGTGATCCAAGCCGACGCGCTGGACCCGCACCATCTGCATGAACTGGCCCACCTCGTCGAGGCCACCCATATGGACCATCCCAGCCCCAGCGTGGCGCGGCTGCGCGGCGCGGCGCCGACGCAACGGACCGCGGCGCTGGCGCTGTGCGAGCAATGGGGCTACGACGGCGCCTATGTCGAAGCCGGCCGCGGCTTCGCCGATTTCGGCCTGCTGGTGTCGGACATGGACTCCACGCTGATCACCATCGAGTGCATAGACGAAATCGCCGACATGAACGGCCTCAAGCCGCAGGTGGCGGCCATCACCGAGCGCTCGATGCGCGGCGAGCTGGATTTCGCCGCCTCGCTGGCCGAGCGGGTGGCGCTGCTGCGCGGCTTGCCGGAAAGCGCGCTGGAACAGGTCTATCGTGAGAGAGTCAGGCTGATGCCGGGCGCCGAGGCGCTGCTGGCCGCCTGCAAGCGCCACGGCGTCAAGTTCATGCTGGTGTCCGGCGGCTTCACTTTCTTCACCGAAAGGCTGAAAGCCGAGCTGGGCCTGGACTTCGCCTACGCCAATCAGCTGGAGATCGAAAACGGCGCCTTGACCGGCCGGGTGCGCGGCCCCATCGTCGACGCCGCCGCCAAGAAGCGCTTGCTGATCCAGCAACGCGAGGCGCTGGGACTGAAGCCGGAACAAGTGCTGGCGATGGGCGACGGCGCCAACGATTTGCAGATGCTGGCCGAGGCCGGCGTCGGCGTCGCCGTGCACGCCAAGCCGGTGGTGCGCGCCCAGGCCGACATCGCCGTCAACCACGGCGGCCTGGACCGCATCCTGAACCTGTATCACTGAACGGCCACGCCGCGGGAGCCGACCGATGAGCTTATTTCCCGAACTGGGCAGCGCCAGCTTCGACGCCGAACTGCCGTTCTCGGTCCAGCCCCTGCCGGGCGGGATCTGTCCGGCGCGCCAGGAGCGCGAAACCCGGCTGGCGCTGCGGGTGCTGGCCGCGCCTACCGAAACCCTGGCCGAAGCCGACCCGATGCTGGTCAGGCTGGAGGCCAAGCTGGACCTGGCGCTGGAAGTATCGCTGCTGTCGCGCCATCCGGAGCGCCCGCCGCTGACGCCGTGCCGGCTGGGCCTGGACTGCATCGCCTGGATTTCGGACCACGCCAACCACGGCAGCGAACCGGTGCTGGTAGCCTTGTGCCCCAATCCCGATTCCGCGCTGCTGCTCTTCCTCGCCGCCCGCATCACCACGGTGACGCCGGGCGAAAACGGCAATTACCTGATCTGCGCCGACATCGGCTGCGCCTTCGACGACGCCACCCGCCAGCTGTGGGAAAAATGGGTGTTCCGCCGCCACCGCAAGGCGATACTGGAACGCTAAGAGCGTGTTCACCATCTTTCCGAGTGATGGCTCCAAGCCATGGAATCCGCTGCGCGGATAATGATTTTCATTGCCGGGGCTGCCCGGCGAGCAGGGAGGGAATATTTGCTTGGCCAAATATCCCCTCCACCCCTAAAGGCCACCCTGCAAGCCAGGCCTACGGCTTCCCGCCGGTTCCCGTCAGGTCCGAGGCGCGGCTGAACTCTCTACGTGCGAATCTTTGATTCGCTCAGTGATGGCGCGCTACCGTCGCGCTGCTCGAACAGGCAGCCGCTTAAGACCTCGGACCTGCCACCCGACGGCAGGCCTGAAGGGACCCAGGGCGCGTCGGATACGCAGCTTCCTGTGCGCAAAACCATGTTTCAAAGCACAGACAAAAGATCGTAAACAGGTTCTTAGCCCTGACGCGGAAAGGCGATCAAATGATCCAGCTCCAGCCGGATGCCTATCGCCTCGCCCACCGCGTGGTCGTGATGGCTGGGCACCTGGGCCAGCACCCGCTGGCCGGACGGCAGCGCCAGCGTGTAATGGAACTCCGCGCCGCGGAACACCTTGGCGCAGACCAGCGCCCGCGTCGGGCTGGCGTCGTCGTGCTGCACATCGTCGGGCCGCACCAGCACGTCCACCTCGTCCCCGGTCTCGAACTGCAGGGGCACGATGCCGCAGAATTCGCCTATCTCCAGCGCCACGCAGCGCGGCCCGGTCACCTTGCCGGCCAGGAACACGCCCTGGCCGATGAAGTCGGCGATATAGCGAGTGGCCGGCTCGTGATAAAGCCGGTACGGCGTGTCCCACTGCAATAGCCGGCCCTGCTGCATCACCCCGACGCGGTCGGCGATAGCGAAGGCCTCGTGCTGATCGTGGGTCACCATGATGGCGGTGGCGCCCTGGCTTTTCAGGATCTCGCGCACCTCGCGCGACAGGCGCTCGCGCAAATCCACGTCCAGATTGGAAAACGGCTCGTCCAGCAACAACAGGCTGGGCTTGGGCGCCAGCGCGCGCGCCAGCGCCACCCGCTGCTGCTGGCCGCCGGACAACTCGTGCGGATAACGCCGCGCCCACTCCGCCAGCCCCACCACCTCCAGCATCTCGGCCACCCGCGCCGCGCGCTGGCCCTTGGGCAGGGCGTCCAGGCCGAAGCCGACGTTGCCGGCCACGGTCAGGTGCGGAAACAGCGCGTAGTCCTGGAACACCATGCCGATGCGGCGCTGGTGCGCCGGCGTCTGCTCGCGAATGGAGCTGATCACCTGGCCGTTGAGCCGGATCTCGCCGCCCAGCAGACTCTCGAAACCGGCGATGCAGCGCAACACCGTGGTCTTGCCGCAGCCGGAGCTGCCCAACAGGCAGGCGATCTCGCCCGCCTGCAACTCGAAACTCATATTGTCGACCACGCGGGTCTCGCCGTACTTCTGGCTGACCAGGTCGAACTCCAGCAAAGCTTGCATATCCATCCGCTTCATCTCAGGCCGCATCCTTCTGCCGCGACAACACCCATACCGGCAGCAGGCCGGCCAGCACGATGGCCACCGCCGGCAAGGCCGCGCGCTCCCATTCGCCCTCGGTGGTCAAATTGAAAATCCTCACCGCCAGCGTGTCCCAACCGTATGGCCGGGTCATCAGCGTGATCGGCATTTCCTTCATCACGTCGACGAACACCATCAGCGCCGCGGTGAACAAGCCGCCGCGCAGCAGCGGCAGATGCAGCCGCGCCAGCAGCCGCAGGCCGCTATAGCCCATATTGCGCGCCGCCTCCTCCTGGCTGCGGCTGATGCGGTGCATGGCCGCGTCCACCGCGGAGTGGCCCACCGCCAGGAAGCGCGCCACATAGGCCAGCATCAGCACCAGCAAAGTGCCCTTGATCACCGCGCTGGCGTCCGGCGCCAGCCAGGGCCGCAGCCAGTCCAGCAACAGATTGTCGAACCAGGCCACCGGCACGAACACCCCCACCGCCAGCACCGTGCCCGGCACCGCGTAGCCCAGCGTCGCCAGCCGGCTCCACAGCCGGGTCCAGCGCGTCGGGTCGCGCCGCGTCGCGTAGCTGAGCAGCAAGGCGGTCAAGGCCACCAGCACGGCGGCCAGCGAGGCCAGCAGCAGCGAGTTGGCCACATGGCCGAGGAAATCCGCGTCCAGGTCCTCGGCCAGGTGCGCGCCGGCCCAGACCAGCAGCTGGCCGAAGGGCAGCGCGAAGGCCAGGATCAGCACCAGCGAGCAGGCGGCGGCGGCCAGCCAGCCGGCCGCTCCGCCCAGCTGCAAGCGCGGCTGCGGCGCCGCCTTGCCGGCCTGGGTATAGGCGCGGCGGCCGCGCGAGCGCTGCTCCAGCCACAGCAGCAGCAGCACCATCAACACCAGCAAGGACGCCAGCTGTTTGGCCGCCGGCAAGGAGAACAGGCTGAACCAGGCCTTGTAGATGGCCGAGGTGAAGGCGTCGAAATTGAAAATGGCCACGGTGCCGAAATCCGCCAGCGTCTCCATCAGCGCCAGCATCAGGCCGCCGGCGATCCACGGCCGCGCCATCGGCAAGGCCACGCGGCGGAAGCCCTGCCAGCGCGACAGGCCCAGCGACTGCCCCACTTCCAGCGCGCGCCGGCCCATGGTGGCGAAGGCGTTGCGCGCCAGCAGATAGACATAGGGATAGAAGGCCAGCGACATCACCAGGATCACGCCCGGCGTGGAGCGGATATTGGGCACCCAGGACGAATCGCCGAAGCGCTCGCGCAGCCAGGTCTGCACCGGCCCGGTGAAGTCGAACAGGCCCAGTTGCGAAAACGCCAGCACATAGGCCGGCATCGCCAGCGGCAGCATCAGCGCCCAGTGGAAGAAGCGGCGGCCGGGAAAGTCGTGCACCGCGGTCAGCCAGGCCAGCGGCACGCCCAGCAGCAGCACGCCGGCGCCGACGCCCAGCGTCAGATACGCGGTGTTGAGCAGCAGCTCCGGCAGCGTGTAATCGTACAGATGCCGCCACACCTCCCAGTCCGGCGCCAGCAGCGACCACAAAATCACCAGCAAGGGCGCGACGGTCAGCAGGCTGACGCCAAAGGCCAGGCCGCGCCAGGGCGACAGAGAACGGATCATCGGCGGAGAAACCATGTCAAAAACGCGGGGAAACAAGCAAAGACAGCCTGCCGGGGCTTTGGTGCCCGACAGGCTGTAAAAAAATGCGGGCCGTCGCCGGCCCGTCGCGGTTTATTTGTAACCGACGCGGTCCATCAGCTTCACCGCCTCCGCCTGGCGCGAACCGGCGTTGGCCACATTGATGTAGCTGTGCTTGAAATCGCCCCAGGCGGCCACGCGCGCGTCAGGCTTGACCTTGGGGTTGACCGGGAATTCCATGTTCACGTCGGCGAACATATTCTGCGCCTTGGCGCTGGACAGCCATTCCAGGAACTTCAGCGCGCCCTTCTCGTTCTTGGCGTGCTTGACCACGCCGGCGCCGGAAATGTTCACATGGGTGCCCTTGCCCGCCTGATCCGCCCAGAAAATGCCCACCGGCAGGTTCGGCGATTTTTCCATCAGCCGGCCGTAGTAATAGGTGTTGGCGATGCCCACCTCGCACTGGCCGGCGGCGATGGCCTCCAGCATCTTGGTGTCGTCCGGGAATTCGCGGGTGGCCAGATTATCCACCCAGCCCTTGACCACTTTCTCGGTCTTCACCGGGCCCAGATCGGACAACATCATCGCCACCAGCGACTGGTTGTAGACCTTCTTAGAGGTGCGCAGACACAGCTTGCCCTTCCACTTGGGATCGGCCAGGTCGGCGTAGCTGGACAGCTGGCCCGGCTTCACTTTCTGGGTGTTGTAGAAAATGGTGCGCGCGCGGATGGACAGGCCGTACCACTCATTGCCCGGGTCGCGCAGATAGGACGGGATGTTGGCGTCCAGCAACGGCGACTTCACCGGCTTGAACAGGCCCATCTTGGCCGCCTGCCACAGATTGCCGGCGTCCACGGTCAGCAGCAGATCGGCCGGGCTGTTGCTGCCCTCGGCGCGCAGGCGCTCCATCAGCGGACCTTCCTTGTCCGACACCAGCTTGATGTTGACGCCGGTTTCCTTCTTGTAAACCTCGATGATGGGCTTGAGCAGTTGCTCGGCGCGCGCGCTGTAAACCACTACGTCTTCCGCCATGGCGTGGCCGGCGAAACCCGCCAGGACGGCGGCAAGCATCAGGTGCGTTTTCAAGGTGTGTCCCCTGTTGGGTGAGCGATCAGAATCGGAGTCTCAATCTAAGAACCTGTTTACGATCTGCTGCGCTGCGTGGAGCATCACACGGTGAGTACGGCTTCGAAATGCTCATGTACCGTGTGTACATTCCGCTTTCTCAGCCGTTTTCGCCTTGTCTCGCTCTTGCTCGCGAGATCGTAAACGGACTCTAACAAAAATGAGAATGCTTATCAATCTAGCAAACGCTCACATTTTTGTTTTAATCGGAACAAATAAAAAGACCCGCCGCGGCGGGTCCACTTGCTGCATCCAGGCGCTACCGCGCCCAGGCCTCACACATCCTCGGAATCGCCCCAGCCGCTGCGGTCGCCGACATTGAACACCTTGTCGTCCGGGGCCACGTCGCCGGCGCCCAGCGTCGGCGCCGCCGCCAGCCGCGCGTAGATGGGCGCGAAGTCCGGCGCGGTGGCGTCGAACAGCTGCTGGAAGCTGTCGATGACGAAATAGGTTTTCTGGAAGGTGTCGATGCGGTAGCGGGTGCGCATGATGCGCTCCAGATCGAAACCGACGCGGTTGGGGCTGGCGCTGTCCAGGCAGTACACCGACTCGCCCTTGCTGGACACGATGCCGGCGCCGTAGATGCGCATGCCCTTCGGAGTGTCGATCAGGCCGAACTCCACCGTGTACCAGTACAGACGCGCCAGCATCGGCAAGGCGCCCAGCGCCTTGGCCTTCATGCCGCCCTTGCCGTAAGCCTCCAGGTAGTCGGCGAACACCGGATTGATCAGCAGCGGCACGTGGCCGAACAGATCATGGAACACGTCCGGCTCTTGCAGATAGTCCAGCTGATGCGGCTCGCGCAGCCACCAGGTGACCGGGAAGCGGCGGTTGGCCAGGTGTTCGAAGAACACGTCGTCCGGAATCAGGCCCGGCACCGCCACGATTTTCCAGTCGGTGGCGGCCATCAGCTGTTCGTTCAGCTTAGCGAAGTCCGGCACCCGGTCCGCGTCCACGCCCAGGCGCTCCAGGCCTTCCAGGAACTCGTCGCAGGCGCGGCCCGGCAGCATCTCGCTCTGGCGGCGGTACAGCGTGGCCCAGGTGGCGTGGTCGGCGGCGGTGTAGCGTTCCAGCGGCTGCGGCAGGGTGAAGTCCGCGCTGTCGTGGCTGAGTCCGACATTCTTGCGGGTGGTGATGTCGGGCACGACGAAATCGGCTCGGTCGTTCATGGCGGTGGGTCCGGATATTTAGGTGGGTAACTCTAGTTTAGGCCCGTAGCCATGCGGGAAGACCGCAAAATTTGCCTGTCAGCGATTTTTTTTGCACACTTGCCGCATATAAACCCATCCGAATGCTCATCATGCGCAAAATTGAATTGGACCGCTTCGATTACCAGATTCTGGACGCGCTGCAGCACGACGCCCGCAGCACCCATCAGAAGTTGGCGCAGCAAGTGGCCTTGTCCGCGTCGCAGATCGGCCGCCGCATCCAGCGCATGGAGGACGTCGGCGTGATCCAGGGCTATCAGGTGGCGCTGAAGCCGGAACAGGTGGGACTGTCGGTGATGGCTTTCGCCCACGTCAGCCTGGAGCGCCACAGCGAAAGCGCCTTGCAGGAATTCGCCCAGGCCATCAACGAGCTGCCGGAGGTGCTGGAATGCTACGCCGCCGCCGGCGAGGCGGACTATCTGCTGCGCATCGTGGTGCCGGACCTGCCCTCGCTGTCCACCTTCGTGATGAACCGGCTGATGCGGCTGTCCCTGGTGCGCAGCGTCAAATCCACCATCGCCTTGAACGCGATCAAACAGACGATGAAACTGCCGCTGTCCTCGGTGCCGGAATGAAGAACCTGTTTACGATCTGCTGCGCGTTGGCGATACGGCGTTGAAAACGCCTTCGAAATGCTCATGTACCGTGTGTACATTCCGCTTTCTTAGCCGTTTTCGCCTTGTCTCGCCTT
>NZ_LDUR01000004.1:0-226850 GCF_001043705.1 Chromobacterium sp. LK11 | reverse complement strand
GATCTCCACCAGCGCCGCCTCGGCTTCGTTCTCCGCCGCCGCCGCGCCCGCTTCGACCACCGGCTCAGGCAGACGCTTGCGGTCCACCTTGCCGTTGGCGGACTGCGGCAAGGCGTCCAGCCACAGCCAGACGCGCGGCACCATATAGCCCGGCAGCCGCGCCTCCAGCCACGCCTGTACCGCCGCCGCGTCCGCGGCCTCGCCCGCGTCCGGCCGCGCCACCAGATAGCCGACCAGCTGCTTCTCGTCCGCGGCGCTGCGCCGCAGCGCGACGGCGCAGCCGCTCAGGCCGGGATGATGGCCCAGCGTCGCCTCGATCTCGCCGAGTTCTATCCGGTAGCCGCGCAGCTTGATCTGCTCGTCGATCCGGCCGAGGAATTCCAGCACCCCGTCGCGCCGCCAGCGCACGCGGTCGCCGGTGCGATACCAGCGCCCGCCGTCCGGCGGCGGCGCCGCGACGAAGCGCTCCGCCGTCAAGTCGGCGCGCCCCAGATAGCCGAGCGCGAGCCCGTCGCCGCCCGCCCACAACTCGCCGGGCACGCCGACCGGCACCAGCCGGCCTTGCGCGTCGACCACCCGCACCTCGGTATTGCCGATAGGCCGCCCGATCGGAATCGAGCCGCGCCGCGCGTCGTCGGCGGTCACCCTATGGCTGCAAGTGAAAGTGGTGTTTTCCGTCGGGCCGTAGCCGTTGATCAGCGCCACGCCGGGGCAGGCCTCGAGAAAGGCGCGGCAGCTCGCCGCCGGCAGCGCGTCGCCGCCGGTCAGCAGTTCGCGCAGGCCGACTAGCGCGGCCGGCTCCTCCTCCACCGCCATGCGGAACAGATCGGCGGTCAGCCACATCGTGGTGACGCCGTCGCGCGACGCCGCGTCCAGGAAGGGCATGCCCGGCTCCGCGAGCACCAGCCGCCCGCCGTTCAGCCAGCAGCCCCAGATTTCGAACGTCGACGCGTCGAAGCCCAGCGGCGACTGCTGCAGCATCACCGTCGACGCGTCCAGCCGCGCGTAGCCGCCGCCGGTGGCGAGCCGCGTCACCGCGCGGTGCGGAACCGCCACGCCCTTGGGCTGCCCGGTGGAACCCGAGGTGTACATCACATAGGCCAGGTCTTCCGGACCCGCGCGCCGCGCTTCGGCCGGGAGCGGCGTCGCGGCGTCGGCTTCGCAGTCGGCCAGGCTGAGCACCGGTCCGGCGTAATCGCCGAGCCAGCCGGCGTCCAGCCCGTCGGCGACTATCATCAGCGCGGGCGCGGCGTCCGCCGTCATCGCGCGCAAGCGCGCGGCCGGATACGTGGGATCGAGCGGCAGATAGGCGGCGCCCGCCTTCAGCGCCGCGAGAAAGACGGCGAGCAGGCGCGGCGAGCGCTCGCCGGCGACGCCCACCAGCGCGCCCGCCTCGACGCCGGCCGCGCGCAGCGCGCCGGCCGCACGGTCCGACCACTGATCGAGCTCCGCGTAAGTCCAGCGCGCGCCGCCCTGCTCCAGCGCGATGCGTCCGGGATGAGCCGCCGCGCGTTCGCGGAACAACTGGTCCATCGCGGCGTCGGCGCGGTAAGGCAGCTCATGCCGCCCCCAGCCGCGCAGCAGCGCCTCTTCCTCTCCGGACAGCATGGGCAAGGCGCGCGCGTCCGCGTCGGGCGACGCCAGCGCCGCGCGCAGCAAGGTCAGATAATGCTCACCCAGCTGGCGGATGGTGGCCGCCTCGTACAGATCGGTGTTGTACTGCCAGACCGCGAAGGTGCCGCGCTCGTCGCCCTCGATCGACAAATAAAGATCGAAGCGCGCGAACGGGCTGTCCAGATCGAACGGCGTGGCCGCGCCGCTCGCGGTGCGCACCGCCGGCAGGCGGACGTTCTGGAAGGCGAACACGGTCTGGGCGAACTGCTCGTGCCGGGGTCCGCCGCGCGCGCGCAGCCGTTCCACGACGGCGTCCAGCGGCACGCCCTGGCGCGCGAAGGCCCGCGCGCTCGCGTCGCGGACCCTATCCACCATGGCGCCGAAGCTGTCGTCCTCGCCCATCTCGGTGGCCAGCGCAACCAGGTTGACGAAGTAGCCGGCGATGTCCTCCGCCGCCTGGAACGGCCGATTGGCCGCCGGCGTCAGCGTCAGCGCGCGCGCCTCGCCGGTGTAGCGATGCTGCAGCAGCGCGAAAGCGCTGAACAAGGTGGTGAACAAGGTGGCGTTGCGGGCACGCGAAAACGCGGCCGCCGCGTCCATGCAGTCGGCCGGAATCTCGAAGCGCTCGGTGCCGCCGCGCCCGCTCAGCGCCGGCGGACGCGCGCGGTCGCCGCGTATCGCCGGCACCTCGTCCACCTGCGCCAGCGCGTCGACCCAGCCGTCCAGTTGCGCGGCGTAGTCCGACGACGCCATCCAGCGGCGCTGCCAGGCGGAAAAATCGCGATAGCTGAGCCGGGGCGCCGAGGCCTCGGGCGCGTCCGGCGACGCGAGATAGGCGCTGAAATCGCGGATCAGCACGCTCATCGACCAGCGGTCGAAGATGGCGTGATGGATGGTCAGCACCAGCACCGCGGCGCGCTCGGGCGTCGAGAACAGATCGACGCGCCACATCGGCGCGCCGGCGGCGAAGGGCTGGCGGGCCAGTTCGGCGGCGCGCGCGCGCAAGGCGTCGTCGCCGTCCACCGCCCACGTTTGCAAGACGACCAGCGGCTCGGGCAGAACCGTCTGTTGTCCCGGCTCGCCGTCGTTGAAGACGGTGCGCAGGATGTCGTGCCGGCGCGCCAGCGCCGCGAACGCGCGGGCGACGGCCTCCGCGTCGACGGCGTCGGCGAGCTCGATCGCGGCCTGTTCGTTGTACATCGCCGGATCGCCCAGCCGCGTCGCCGCGACCAGACGGGCCTGCCCCGGCGACAGCGCCGCCGCGTCGCCGGCCTCGCCCGGCTGCGCCGGCGCCAGCGGCGCGGCGCGCGCGCCCTCGTCGTCCAGCACGCGCAGCAGCGCCTCCTTGGCGTCGCGCAGCCGCGCGACCAGCGCCTCGTCGAGCGCACCCTGCGGCGCCTGCACCTGAAGCTGATCGCCGCGACGGCGCAGCGTGACGCCCGCGTCGGCAAGATCGGTCATGAGCCGTGCCATGGTCATAGCGTGATTTCCTCCGTGTCGGCGCCGACGGCCGAGCTTTGTTCTGTCACCAGCTTTCGCTCCAGCTGCGCCATCGCCTGATCGATCAACTCGTCCAGCGAGGAGCCGTCGATCAGATGCGTAATCGCGACGGACACGCCCAGTGCGCGTTCAAGCGCGTTGCGCAGTTCCGCGCCGGTCAGCGAATCGACGCCCAGGTCCAGCAGCGAGGCCTGACGCGGCAAGGCCGCCGGGCTGGACAGCACCGCGCGCAATTCGGCGTCCAGATAATCGGCGACCAGCGCGCGGCGCTCCCCGGCCGGGCGGCCGCGCAATTGGTCGAAAGAAAGAGTCCGCGCGCGCTCGGCCGGCGCGCGGCCGAGCAGGCCTTCGATCAGGCGCGGCAAATCGGGCTGCGCCGCGATCCGCGCAAGATCGATCGCCGCCGCCACCCGGTGCGGCTCGCCCGCAAACGCCTGCTCCAACGCGGCGAAGGCTTCGCCTTCGCTCAGCGGGTTCAGGCCGCCTGCGCGAATCCGCTCCGCCGTTTTCGCGTCGGCCGCGCCCATGCCCGTCGTCCACGAGCCCCAGCCTATGGACAAGGCCGGCCGCGCGCGCAGGCTGCGCCGCTGCGCGAAGGCGTCGAGATAAGCGTTGGCGGCGGCGTAGGCGGCCTGCCCGTGGCGGCCTACCGTCGCGGAAATGGACGAGTACAACAGGAAGAAATCGAGCGGCTCGGCCTCGGTCAGCCGGTCAAGCAAGACCGCGCCGCCCACCTTGGCGCGCAAGGTCTCGGCGAAGGCCGCGGCGTCCAGCGCGTCCAGCGTCGCGTCCCTCACCACGCCCGCGCAGTGCGCGACGCCTCGTATCGGCCGGCCGGCCGCGCCGAGCGCGCCGCGCAAGGCGGCCTCGTCGGCGATGTCGGCCGCCGCCACGCGCACCTCGACGCCGTCGCCGCGCAGACGGGCGCAAGCGGCTTGCGCGGCGTCGCCGGTTTCGCCGCCGCGGCTGATCAGCAGCAGATGGCGCGCGCCGCGGCCGGCCAGCCAGCGCGCGGTCGCGAGGCCCAGCGCGCCGGTGCCGCCGCTCACCACGTAGACGGCGTCGGCGTCCAGCGCCGGCAGCGCGTCGGCCGTCCCGGCGCCCGCGCGCCGCAGCCGCGGCGCCAGCACGACGGCGCCGCGCACCGCCAGTTGTTCCTCCGCCGCATCGTCGGCGAGCAGCGCAGCCAGCGCGTCGAAGGAGGCCGGCGAGCCGTCGATATCGATCGCGCCGCGCCAGGTCCGGCCCTGTTCGCGCCGCGCGACGCGCACGGCCGCGTTCAAGGCGGCGAGGACGGGGTCGACGTCCTCCGCCGGCCCGGCGGCCGCTCCGCCGCGCGTGACGACGGTGATCGGCGCCGTCGACGAGGTCGCGGCGCGCTCGCGCGCCAGCGCGCCCAGCAAGGCGCCGCGGCGCGCGACGGCCGCCGCCGCGTCCTCGTCTCCGGCCGCGCGGTCGAAAGCGAGCACGAGGCCGGCGTCGCCCGCGCGGCGGATGGCGTCGATCTCGGCGGCCGCGATCACGCAGCGCTCGCCGGCGGCTTCCAGCGCGCGCGCCACTGCCGCGCACAAAGCCGGATCGCCGGCGACGATGCGCTCGCCCGAGCGGCGCGCGCCGGCCGGGGCCGGCACCGGCTGCCAGGCCACCCGGTACAGCGGCGACTCCTCGACCGCTCTCCCTTCGTCCACCCAGTAGCGCTGCCGGTCGAAGGCGTAGGTCGGCAGGCGCGCGGCGCGGCGGCCGACGGCCGCCTCCGGCCAATCAAGCGGCAGGCCGGCCACGTAGCGCCGCGCCAGCGCGGCCAGCCGTTCGGCCGGCTCCTTCTCCGCCTCCGCTTCGGCCGGCGTCGCGTCGCGGCCGGCCGGCATCCCGCCGCAGACGCCGCTGTGAACGGCCGCGTCCTCGCCGCGCGCAAAGCGGCCCAGCTCGCGCGCCATTTCGTCCGCGTCGGCGGCCGTCAGCGCCAGCCGATGGGGAAAATGCGAACGCGCGACGCGCGACGCGTGGCAGGCGGCCGCCCAGGCCGAGGCGTCGAGGCCGGCCAGATGGTCGGCCAGCCGCGCCGCGTTGCCGCGCAAGGAGGCTTCGGACTTCGCGGAGACGACCAGCAGTTGAACGCCTTCGCCCGCGCTCGCCGCGCTTGCGCCGGCGGCCTCGCACGGCGGCGCGACCAGCACCGCGTGCGCGTTGGTGCCGCTGAAGCCGAAGGAGCTGACGCCCGCGACGCAGGGCTCGTTCCCGGCGTCTATGCGTTCCGCGCGCAGCGCGAGCCGCAGCGGCGACGCGTCCCACTCGACGCCGCGGTTGGGCGTGCGCACGTGCAGCGTGGCGGGCGCGACGCCATGGCGCACCGTCAGCGCCGCCTTGATCAGCCCGGCTATCCCCGCCGCGCCTTCCAGGTGGCCGAAATTGCTCTTGATCGAGCCCAGCAGCACGCGCTCCCCGCGCTCGCGGCCCGCGAACACGGAGGCCAGCGCCGCCGCTTCTATCGGATCGCCGAGCGCGGTGCCGGTGCCGTGCGCTTCGACATAGCGCACTTGCGACGCGTCGATGCGCGCGGCGCGCAAGGCGGCCCGCACCAGCTCGCGCTGCGCGTGCTCGTTCGGCACCGTCAGTCCCGCGCTGCGGCCGTCGTGATTGACGGCCGAGCCGGCGATCAGCGCGTCTATGCTGCGCCCGGCGGCCTCGGCGTCGGCGAGCCGCTGCAGCACCACCACGCCGCAGCCCTCGCCGCGCACGAAGCCGTCCGCGCCGTCGTCGAAGGAACGGCAGCGGCCGCTGGGCGACAGCATGTGCGCGCGGCACTCGGCGGCGGTGGACAAGGGCGACAGCACCACATTGACCCCGCCGACGATGGCGATGTCGCATTCGCCCGCGCGCAGCGCATTGCACGCCAGGTGCGCGGCGACCAGCGACGACGAGCAGGCGGTGTCTATCGTCAGCGTCGGCCCGTGCAAGCCCAGCGCGTGCGACACGCGTCCGGCGAGCACGCTGGGCGCGTTGCCCGAGGCGGTGTAGAGATCGACGTCGTCGGCCCGGCGGAAGCGGTGCGCGTAGTCCTGATGCATGACGCCCGCGAACACCCCGGTGGCCGAGCCCTTCAGTTCCGCCGCCGTCATGCCAGCGCGCTCCACCGCCTCCCACGCCACCTCCAGCAGCATGCGCTGCTGCGGATCCAGCATCGCCGCCTCGCGCGCCGAGATGCCGAAGAAGCCGGCGTCGAAGGAGGCGATGTCGTCCAGGAAGCTGCCGGTGCGGCAGTAGATGCGGCCGCTCGCGTCCGGGTCCGCGTCGAAGTAGCGCGCGGCGTCCCAGCGCTCGGCCGGCACCTCGCCGACGCCGTCCGCGCCGTCGAGCAGACTCCGCCACAGCGCCTCAGGCGAATCGACGCCGGCGAAGCGGCAGCCCATGCCCACCACGGCGATAGGCGCGTGCCGCCGCTGTTCGGCGCCGTCCAGCTCGCCTTGCAAACGCTGGATCTCGCGCAGCGCGTTCCGCATCAGCGCAGTCGTGTCGATTTGGCTCATCGCGCGCCCTTTCTATTCAGTTCGTCCAGTTTCGCGGACAGCATTTCCACGATTTCCTCCTGCGACAGCGAGGCGGCGTCCGCCGGCGCGTCCGTCTCGGCGGCGGGCGCGGCGGCCGTCGCCTCCGCCTCGGCCGCGCCGAACACCGTCCGCGCCAGATGGTCCGCCAGCGCGGCTATGGTCGGGTTCGAGAAAATCACCGTGGTCGGGATCGCGCGGCCGAAACGCTTTTCCAGCAATACGCGCAGATCGGTGATCAGCAGGGAGTCCAGGTCGTAGTCGAACAAGGAACGCTCGGGGTCCAGCGAGGCCAGCGGCGTGCCGGTCACCAGCGCGGCGTCTTCCGCCAGCAGCTGGAACAGCCGGATCCGCCGCTCGTCCGGAGTCAGCGCCAGCAACTCGCTGACCGAGGAGGTCGAGCCCGCGCCCGGCCGCGCGGAAGCGATGCCGGCGAAGCGGCTGGCCGGCACATGCGGCGGCCATTGTTCGATCAGCCGCCCCCAATCGATGGGCAGCAGCACCATGTGCGGCGGCAGGTCCGCCGCCAGCGCGATCTCGAAGGTGGCGCGGCCGCACTCGGCCTCGATCTGGCCTATGCCCAGCTGCGCGAGCCGCCGCTTGGCGTTGGCGCTCGAGCGGGCCAGCATGCCGACGTCCTGCCACGGCCCCCAGGCGATGGACAGCGCGGGCAGCCCTTGCTCGCGCCTGCGCGCGGCCAGCGCGTCGAGATAGGCGTTGGCCATCGCGTAGCTCGATTGCCCCGGCGCGCCGAAGGCGGCGGCCGCCGACGAGAACAGCACGAAGTGCTCCAGCGGATACGCCAGCGTGCGTTCATGCAGCAACCAGGCGCCGCGGGCCTTGCCGGCCAGGGTCGCGGCCAGCGAGGCCGGCGTCACGTCGCCGACCAGGCAATCCTCGACCACGCCCGCCAGATGGCAGACGCCGCGCAGCGGCGGCAGCGTCGCGTCGATCTCGGCCAGCAGCGCGTCGACGTCCGCCTCCACCGCCACGTCGGCCTGCCATACTTTCACCTCCACCCCGTCACGGCGCAGAGCGGCCAGCGCCGCCTCGGCGGCGGCGTCGGCCGGCCGGCGGCCGGTCAGCACCAAGGCGCGCGCGCCCAAGGCGGCGAGCCAGCCGGCGACGCGCAGGCCGAGCTCGCCGAGCCCGCCGGTGATCAGCCAGGTGGCGTTCTCCGATAACGCCAGGTCCGCCCGCAGCGGCAGCGCGCGCTCGTCGAAGCGCGGCGCGGTGATCGCCTCGCCCCGCACCGCGACTTCGGTCTCGCGCTCGAAGCAATCGAGGCCGCGGCGGATCGCCCGCGCGTCGCCGGCATGCAGCGCCAGCGTCTGCAGATGCGGCGTTTCCATCGCCACCGCGCGCGACAGCGCCTGCAGCGGCGCCGAGGCCGGCGCGTCCGGCGCCAGCGCCACGGCGATGCGGCACGGCCGCTCGCGACGCGCGGCCGTCGCGAACAATTCCAGCGCGCCGGCGTAAACCGCCGGCGCCGGCGCGTCGCCGCGCGCCTCCAGCCCGCGGCAATCGACGATCAGGCCCACCTTGTCGAAGGGAATGTCCGCCACCGCCGCCACGACGACGGCCTCCTTGCCTTCGTCGCGCAGCATCGCGGCCAGCCCCGCCGCCGCCTGCCCCGCGTCGCTCAGGATGGCGATGGACTCCGGCAGCGCGGCCGGTTCGCCGCCCGCCGCGTCGCGCCATTCCACCGCGTAGCCCTCGCGCAGCGGCTCGACGCGCAACAATTCGTTGCGGGTGACCTCGCGCGATTCCAGGCCGGTCATTTCAAGCAGCACCTTGCCGGCGTCGAACAGGCTGGCCTGCCCCCGCTCGGCCGACGCGCGACAGCGCATCCCGGCGCCGGTCCGCCCCTGCAGCGCCAGCCGCGCGATGCGCGTCGGCACGAAGGCCTTGCTGCCCTCGGGCCGCGCGGCGGCGGCCACCAGTTGCAGCACCGAATCGAGTATCCCCGGATGCAGCAGCCAGCCCGCGTCGTCGGCGTCGGAGCGCATGTCGCAAGACGCGTCGCCGTCCCCGACCACGATGTCGGACAGCCGCCGGAAGGTCGGCCCCATCACCACGCTGCGCGCGCGCAGCCAGCTGTCCATCAGTTCGGCGGAGATCGCTGCTCCGCGCGCCGGCTCCGACGGCGCGGCGCCCGGCGCCTCGCCGGCGTCCACCCTGGCCGTCGCGTGGACGTCGGCGGACTCCAGCGTCAACACCGTGGCTTCGAAACCGTCGCCGTCGCGCACCAGCTGCAACTGGACCTTGCGCGCCGCGCCCGGCGGAATCACCAGCGCGGCCGGGAAGCGCAAATCGCTCAGCACGCAGCCGTCCGATCCGGTGAGCTCGCGCGCGCCGTCGGCGATCATCACCGCCAGCGCCGCGCCGGACACCACCACCTTGTCGTAGATCACGTGGTCCTGCAGGAAGGGCAAGGCGGCCACGCTCCATTCCGCGTCGAAGAAGGTGGCGTCCAGCGCCGGCGCGTCGGTGCGCCGGCCGAGGAAGGGCGTCGCGCCCGCCGCCAGCAAGCGCGGCGCGCGGTCTATCCAGTAACGCTGGCGCTGGAAGGGATAGGTCGGCAAGGCCACCCGGTTGCCGCCGCGGTAATGCTGGGCCAGGTCCAGCGTCACGCCCGCGGTCCACAACCGCGCCAGCGCGTCCGGCGAGGCGGGATCCAGCGACGCCATGCCGGCTCCGCCCGCGCCCAGCGCCTCGTCGCCGAAGTCCAGCACCAGTTCCGCGCCCGCCGCCTCCAGCGCGGCGGCGGCGTCGGCTGCGCCGACCATCGTTCCCGCGCGCGCCAGTTCCTCGCGCACCGCCTGCTCGCTGTCCAGCGGCAGGCCCGAGGCCGCGCTGACCCACAGCCGCGACGGCGCGACGGCGCGGTCCGCGCGGCGTTGCCGCGCGTCGGCCAGGCTCAGCGCGCCGGCAGCGAAAGCCGCGGCGAACACGCCGTCCCCCGTTGCGCACACGCTGGCCGGAACGACGCCGCTCGCCTGCCACAGCTCAAGCCGGGCGAGCACCGCGTCCAGATCGGCCGCGCCACCGAAGGCGAAACTCAGCTCCGGCGCGCGCGCCGGCGTTTCCGCCGCGATCACGCCCGCATCCGGCTCGCCGGCGGCGAAGGCGCGCAGCGCGGCGATCAAGGCCTCGCGCGATTCGGCGCGGAACGCCGCACGCCGCTCCCAATGACGCCGCCCCAGCGCCGCCGTCAGGCAAACGTCCTCCACCCTCAGCTCGGGATGGCCGTCGAGAAAGTCCGCGTAGTCCGCGCACAGCGCGGGCAAGGCCTCGCCGCGCGCCGACAACAGCAAGAGCGGCGCGACGTCGGCCGCGCGCGGCGCGCGCGGCGGCGCCGCTTCTATGATCACGTGGGCGTTGGTGCCGCCTATGCCGAAGGAACTGACGCCGGCGCGACGCTGCGGCGCGTCCCAGCGCGCGGTTTCCGTCGGCAGGTAGAAGCCGGCGTCGCCGCGCAGCGCGTCTATCGCGCGCTCCGCGCCGACGGCGGCCGGAATCCGCCCATGCTCCACCGCCAGCGCGGCCTTGATCAGCCCGCAGACCCCCGCCGCCGCGTTCAGATGCCCGACATTTGCCTTCAAGGTGCCGAGCGCGCAGCGCGCGTCGGCCGCGGCGCGCTGGCCCAGCGCCGCGCCCAACGCCGCCAGCTCGACCTCGTCGCCGATCGCCGTGCCGGTGCCGTGCGTCTCGACGTAGCCGATAGACGCGCCGTCCACCTCGCTGAGCGCCAGCGCCTGGCGGATCACGTCCTGCTGCCCGCGCCCGCCGGGCGCGGTGAAGCCCACCTTGGCCGCGCCGTCGTTGTTGACCGCGCCGCCGCGTATCACCGCCATGATGGGATCGCCGTCGGCCAGCGCGTCCTCCAGGCGGCGCAGCACCACCGCGCCCGCGCCGTTGCCGAAGACCGTGCCGCTGCTGTCCGCGGTGAACGGACGGCAGGCGCCGTCCGCGGACAGAATGCTGCCCTCCTCGTACACATGGCCCTGCCGCTGCGGCAGGGCGACGCTGACGCCGCCCGCCACCGCGAAATCGCACTGGAAGCTCAGCAGCCCCTGCATCGCCTGGACCACGGCGACCAGCGACGTCGAGCACGCGGTCTGCAAACTGATGGCCGGACCGCCGAAGTCGAGCCGATACGCGACCTGGGCGGCGAGATAATCCTTGTCCACGCCCACCCATTGCTGCAGATAGCGGTTGGGCGATGCGCGGTCCAGCCGGTCGCGCACGTGGTCGACCAGATAATCGACGCTGGCCGAGCCGGCCCAGACGCCGACGCGCGCGCCGCGCGCCGCGCCGTGGCCGGCGCGCTCGAGCGCCTCGTGCACGCACTCCAGGAAGATGCGCTGCTGCGGATCCATCGCCGCCGCCTGCGACGGCGGTATGCCGAAGTAGCCGGCGTCGAATTGATCGACGCCGTCCAGCGGACCGCCGACGCCGACGAAGCCGGGCTGGGCCAGCACCGTCTCCGGCACGCCCTCGCGGCGCGCCGCGTCCGCGCCGAAGCGCTCGATCGCGACCCGGCCGTCGGCGATCATCGACCAGAACTGTTCCAGGGTGGCGACGCCGGGCAGGCGGCAGCTTGCGCCTATGATGGCTACGGCGTCGACGGGTGTGGGATAAGTCATTACAAAGCCTCCTTGCGTGCGCGCACGCGCTGTCGATAGGCGCGCACGCCGTCGACGTCAATCATCGGGGAAAGATCCGCGTCGCCCACGTCGGCGCGCTCGGCGAGCGCCCGTATCGTGGCCAGCGAAAAGAAGTCAACCAAGGGGGGCACCGCGACGCCGCGCGACGCCAGCAGCGCGCGCAGGCGCACCACGTGCATCGAGGTGGCGCCCGCGTCGAAGAAGCCCTGCCGCGGGTCTATCTCCACGCCGACCACCTCGGCGAAGGCGGCCAGCATCGTCGCCTCGAGCGAGGCGTCGCGCCGCGTCGCGGCGGCCGGCTGCGTCGGCGCGGGCGCCGGGGCCGCCAGCGCGGCGAGGCGAGCGCGGTCCACCTTGCCGTTGGCCGTCAGCGGCAAGGCGTCCAGCACCGTCACGTGATGCGGCTGCATATAGGCGGGCAGATGCAGCACCAGCTGGGTGCGCACCGCCGCGACGACGTCTCCGTCGTAATCCGGCCGCGCGACCACGTGCAGCTGGATCGCCGTCGCGTCCTTGCGCCGGACCACCGAGGCCACCGCTCGCGCCAGGCAGCCGGCGCGCATCGCGGCGGCCTCGATCTCGCCCAGTTCGATCCGGTAGCCCTGCACCTTGACCTGCCCGTCCATCCGCCCCAGCAGTTCGAGCTCGCCGTCCGGCAGCCAGCGCGCCAGATCGCCGGTGCGGTAGAGCCTGCGGCCCTCGGCGTCGACGAAGAAGCGGCGCGCGGTTTCCGCCTCGTTGCCCAGATAGGCGAGCGCGAGGCCGCGTCCGCCCAGCAGCAGTTCGCCCACCACGCTGTCCGGACGCTCCCGGCCGTCCGGCGCGCGCACGAAGCATTGCTGATTGCTCAGCGGCCTGCCGTAGGGAATCGACGCCAACACCGCGTCCTCCGGCGCGATCGGATGCACCACCGACCAGATCGACACCTCGGTCGCTCCGCCCAGGCTGATCGGCCGCAGGCCAGGAAACGCCTCGCGCAGCCGCCCGGCCAGCCCGGGCGCGATCCAGTCGCCGCTCAAGAGCGCCAGCCGCAAATCCGGCGAACGCGGCGCGGCCACGTCCAGCAAGAGCTCAAGCACCGCCGGCACGGAATTCCAGATGGTGACCCGACCGTCGCGCAGCGCCTGGGCCATCGCCTCCGGATCGCGCGCGCGCTCGGGGAAGACCAACTCGCCGCCCACCGCGAGCAGGCCGAAGATGTCGTAGACCGACAAGTCGAAGGCCAGGGAGGACACGCACAACGCGCGATCGGCTGGGCCGACCGCGAAGCGCTCGTTAATGTCGTCTATGGTGTTGGCCGCGGCCTCGTGCGAGATCAGCACGCCCTTCGGCCGTCCCGTCGAGCCGGAGGTGAAGATCACGTAGGCCGCGTCGCCGGCCGCCGCCTCCGCCGCCGGCTCCCAAGCGCAGCGCGGCAGCGGCAGGTCCAGGCGCAACGCCGGCACCGGCAGCGCCCGGCCGCCCTCGTCCACCACCGCCAGGCGGGCGCCGGCTTCGCCGAGCAGTTCCTCGATGCGCGCGGCCGGCCAGGACGGCTCCATCGGCAGATAGACCGCGCCCGCCATCACGATGCCCAACAGCGCCGCCACCGCGCGCGGCCCCGGCGCGACGATGGCCGCCACCACGTCGCCGCGCGCGACGCCGCCTTGCCGCAGCGCGCCGGCGATGTCCTCCGCGTCGCGCAGCAGCGCGCCGTAGCTCAGCGTGGTCTCGCCCTGCCTGACCGCCACCGCCTCCGGCGCGATCCGCGCCTGCCGGACGATGGGGGCTTCCAGCCGGCGCGGCGCGCGCTCCGCCGCGGTGGCGTTGACCGCCGCGCGCCGCGCCGCCTGTTGCGGCGCGAGCCGGGCCACCGTCGGCCGCTCCGCCGCCGCCGCTTCGCTCGCCACCGTTTCCAGCGCGCCGAGGAAGGCGTCGAACATCGCGTCCATCATGCCCTCGGGGAACAATTGGGCGACGAACTCCCACATCACCAGCAGCCTGTCGCCGCGGCGGCCGAGGACGGCGTGCAGCGACACCTGCGGCGTCGGATTGGCCATGTCGACCACGCGGCCGATGCCGTCGAGGACGGCCAGATCGTCCGCCGGGTCGCCGGACAGCAGGCTGGTCAGCACCACCGGCATCAGCACGGGCGCGCCGTTGCGGCGGCTCAGCTCGCGCAGGATGGACACGCCGGAGCACCACGGCGCGTCCAGATCGGCCCATACTTGCCGCTGCACCGCCTGCGCGAACGCGGCGAAGGACTCGTGGCTTTCGCTCAGCGACAGCAAGGCGTTGCTGGTGTAGTCGCCTATCGCCTGCCCCGCCTGCTCCGCCCGCGTGTTGCAGGTCACGTTGAGCGTGAACGCGTGCGCCGCCGTCCACAGCCGCAGCGCGTCGGCGAAGGCGGCGATGCACAGCGAAGTCAGCGTGACGCCGAGCGCCTGCGCGCGCGCCGTCAAGGCGGCGGACAGCGCGGCCGGCAGTTCCCGGCGGCGGACGGCGAAGCGCGGCTCGGCCACTTCGGCCAGCCCCATCTTCATCGGCAGCTCGGGAGCGGGCGCGATCGACTCGACCCGGCGCAACCAGGCCTCTCGATGCGCGTCGGGCATCGCCGGCGGCGTCAGCGGCGCGATGAACTGCGCCGGGGGATCGTCGGACGCGCCGCGCGCCAGTTCCGCCATCAATTGCAGGAAGCTGCGCAGATCGCCGGCCAACAGGCTGAGCCGCAGGTGCAGGATGGCCGCGTCGTCCGTCAGACGGGTGACCGCCGCGACCAGCGGCGGCCCGTCGCGCTCGGCCAGGCTCGCCCGCGTCGCCTCCAGCCGTTCGGCCGCCTCCGCCGCGTCCAGCCCGCGCAGATCCTGCGGCGGCAGCAAGGGATCGTAGGCGAGCGCGTCGAAGGCGCCGCGCCCGTCCGCCCCCACCGTCATCCGCAAGGACGGATGGCGGGCGACCAGCCGCGCGAGGCGTCGGCCCAGTTCCGGCGCGCGCGCGGCGTCGATCTCGAAGTCCACGCGGATGTGCGGCGACACGCTGCCCAGCGGCACGCCGCCCTGCTGGCCTATCCAGTAGGCCTGCTGCATCTCGGACAATTCGAACGGCTCCCCCGCCGCGTAGCGCCGCGCCGCGACCGGCGCCGCGGCGTCCACGCGCGGGGCGGTGACGATCTCGCGCCTCAGTTGTTCGGCCGTGAGCGCGAACAGCGCCGCGAACGACAATTCCACGCCGTGGCGCGCGCGCGCCGCGGCGGCGAGCCGCGCGGCCGACAGCGAATCCAGCCCCAGATCGATCAGCCGGGCCTCGGGGGCCGCCGCCGCGCCGGGCACGAAGCGCGCGATCTCGGCGAGAATCGCGTCGTCGGCCGCGCCTGCCGCGTCGTCGGCGACAATGCTCAATTCACCGCGCAGCAGCGCGTCGCGGGTGGCGCCGCGCCGGGTCTTGCCGCTGGAGGTGCGCAGGATGCTGCCGCGCCGCAGCAGCGCGATGCGCGCCGGCGCCACGCCGTGCTCCCGCGCCAGCGCCGCGCGAATCATAGGCAGAATGTCGCGGGCTTCCGCCTCCCCGCAGCCGCCGCGCACCTCGGCGCCGATCAGAATCCCTTCGCCCTCCTCGCCGTCGACGGCGGCGGCGAAGGCGCGCCCCTTCCGAATCGACGGATGGCAGGCCGACACCGTGTCCTCCAGATCGTGGCTGTAGAAATTCCGGCCGCCGACGATGATCAAATCCTTCAAGCGGCTGGTGACGAACAGATCGCCGTCGTGCAGAAAGCCGAGATCGCCGGTTCTCAACCAGGCGCCGTCGCCGTCGGCCAAACGCGCGCCGAAGATCTCGCGCGACTCCTCCGGCCGGCGCCAGTAGCTGTCGGCGACCGTGCGCCCCGCCACCCAGATTTCGCCGACGGCGTCCGGCGCGCACGGCGCGCGCGTGTCCGGGTCCACGATGCGGACGCGCGTATCGATCAGGCTCGCGCCGCAGGCCGCCAATTCAACGCCGTCGGCCTGCGGCGACACGCGGCCGCGCGCCAGCGCCTCCCGCCCGAAACGCACGCCGCGCGTGCCTTCGCCGCAACGGCCGGCGGTCACTTTCAAAGTCGCCTCGGCCAGGCCGTAGCCCGGCGCCACCACGGACGGCTTCAGTCCAAACGGCGCGAAGGCCGCCTCGAAACGGCGCACCGTGTCGCAGCGCACCGGCTCCGCGCCGTTCAGCGCGTAGCGCAGGGACGACAGATCGGTGCCGGGCGCGAGATCCGCCGCGCGGTCCGCGCACAAGGCGTAAGCGAAATTGGGCGCGGCGGTGTGGGTGCCGCGCCGCGCGTCTATCGCGCGCAGCCAGGACATGGGCTGGGCGACGAATTTCTCCGGCGCCATCAGATAGGCGGGAAAGCCGCATTGCAAGGGGGTGAGAATGCCGTACACCAGGCCCATGTCGTGAAAGTACGGCAGCCAGCTGATCATCACGCTGTCCGCGTCGTGCATCGCGCCGCGGTCGAGATCGTCTATCGTCGCGCACAGCCCGGATTGCGTGACCACCACGCCCTGCGGCGTGCGCGTCGAACCCGAGGTGTATTGCAAGAGCGCCGGGCTGCCGTCGTCCGCGGCTCGCAGAAAGGGGGCGGCGCGCTCGGCCTCGTCGGTGCGCATCCAGCGCAGGCCCGGCAGCGCGTCGCGCGCCTCGGCCGTCAGCGCGATGGCCGCGCCGCAGTCCTTGGCGATCGCGAGCATGGTGTCGCGGCCGTGGCGCGGCGCCACCGGCACCGGGATCACCCCGGCCAGGCTGCAGCCGAAGAAGGCCGGAATGAAATCGAGGGGCTCCTGATAGACCAGCATCACGCGGTCTCCCGCCTGGCTCGCTTGCGCCAGGCGCGCGGCGACGGCGGACGCGCGTTCGCACAGCGCCGCGTAGCTCAGCGCGACGTTTTTCGCCGGATCGGCGGACGCGTACGCGAGACGGTCGGGACTCGCTTCCGCCCGCGACATCAGCTGCCGAGCAATGCTCAGCGCTTCGCGGTGCGAAAAAGCAGGATGAGGTCCGAACTGGTCGCCGGCGGACGTCCGCCGCGATGAGGCATCGGATGAGGAATACATTGCATGACCTCCATGTATCGACAACTAACTCCGGTGTACGAGGCGAGCGCCGGCCGACAGAAACCCGGACGGCATAAGTCGGGTCGCCGCTTCGCCCTCACTGGGCCGACGAGCTCCGTCGCCCCGCCGCGCGCACGGCCGCGGCGATGGCCGCGACGCTCGCGAGGACTTTAAATGCGGGCCGGGCGAGAGCCCGCCCCGTTCAAGAAGCAGTCATGCTGGTTTTGATATATCCCGCCCTGTCGAAACTGTTGCTTCGACAGAATGGAGAGGGTCATCCCTTTGTTTTCACGTGAGGATGCGTGACGCGTGCGCGGCAATTCGCCTACGCAGCGTTTGAATCAAGAGAAAAGGATTGCCTGTGTGTCTCATTCGCCGTGGTCGGACTTTCTTTTGAGATGATTCGATATCACTTCAGCGGTCAAATCATTGCAAACCAGCACAGTCTTAGGCTGTGCGTTTATATTTTCCATCCACCTGTAAACTTGGAAATGCAATGAATATTGACGCTAAAATTGTTTTCGTATAGATTTGATTGATCGCATTAATCCCCCCAAAGCCATATGGGAAGAATAAGCGTCAGCACTATACTGAAAGACCTCTAGGAAAAGCATCCCCCGAACTGCCAGTTACAACTTCAGCCGATTTACGGCTTATATTTTTTTGAAACGCAGATTTCCACGGCGATATCAATGATTTAAGCGCCGAGAATTGACCACATAAAAATTGGCCGGAGTCGATGAATTAAATCTTAATCGACATGACAATTACGGCATAAACCACCGGCAGTTGTTCAATTAATTGATCCAATACCGGCAAATTTTTTATTAAATAAAACAAATATAAGAATGGCGCCCGAGGGCGAAACATCCGGCGCAGCCGTGATCGTCATAATGTTCGCATCAAAATCAATGCTTTTGACATATTGAATTTTCTTAATAATGCAAGCCGGACGGCCGAGCGCATCGGCCATCCGCTCAGGACGGGACGATAAGGGAGAGATCAACGGCGGCTTGGCTTGACGCTCGCCGGGGAGCGCGTCAGCGCCACAGCTGCAGGCCGCAGGAAAGAAGGGAGATGCGAACAAGCGCCGGACGGCGGGGGAGAGTGAAGCGCCGCCCATCGACGAGGCGGCGCTGTTCCGCTTTACGCGCGGGCTGCGCGGAGACCTTGAGCCGCGGCTTACTCCGCCGCGGCCGGATCGCGCAGCAAGGCCGCCAGCCTGGCGATGCCAGTCTCGATCCGTTCCGGCGAGGCATGGCTGAAGTTCAAGCGCAAATAGCCCAGATTCTGTTCCGGCTCGGGAAAGAACGCTTCCCCCGGCATGAAGGCGACGTTCTGCTTCAAGGCCAGCGGCAGCAGCTCGCGGGTGTCCCTCGCCCGCTTCAATTTGAGCCAGAAAAACAAGCCGCCCCGCGGCAGCTGCCAATCGGCCAGATCGCCGAAATGGCGCTGCAGCGAAGCCTGCATCGCGTCGCGTCCGGCGCGATACACCTCGCGCAGCCCCAGCAAGCGCTGCTCATAGCCGGGATCGCGCAGCTGGCGGGCGATGAACCACTGCGCCGGACGGTTGGTGTGCAGATCGGTCGCCTGCTTGAGCCGCATCAAATAGGGGTACAGCTCGGGCGAGGCGATCAGGAAGCCGACGCGCAGCCCCGGCGCCAGGGTTTTGGAGAAGGAACCGGAGTAAATCCACGGCGCGCGCTTCAAATGGCTGACCAGCGGCGCCGGCGCTTCGCCGTCGTAGCTGAGCGCGCGGTACGGATCGTCTTCGATCAGGGGCACGCCGGCGGCGTCGACGACGGCCGCCAGCGCCTGCCGGTCTTCGGCGCTGTAACAGCTGCCCGCCGGGTTCTGGAAGCTGGGAATCAAATAACAGCAGCGCGGCCGCGCCTGCTCCAGCGCGGCGGCCAACGCCTGCGGCTCCAGCCTGCCGTCCCGCTGCCCCACCGCGTGAACCCGGGCGCCGAACAGCTTGAAGGCCTGCAAGGCCGCCAGATAGGTCGGTCCCTCGGTCACCACCGGCGTGCCGGGATCGACGAACAGCTTGGCGCACAGATCTATGCCTTGCTGGGAGCCGGACAACACCAGCACCTGCTCGGCGCTGCAATCCATGCCCATGCGCCGCGCCTGCTCCGCGATCAGCTCGCGCAGTTCCGGCTCTCCTTCAGTGGAGCCGTATTGCGCCAGTCCCGCCGGCATCTCGGCGAAATCCAGCCGCGGCAAGCATTGACTGGCCGGCAGGCCGCCGGCGAAAGAGATCATCTGCGGCTGTTGCGCCGCCGCCAGTATCTCCCGGATCAGCGAGCCGCTGAGCCGTTCGATGCGCTCCGAAAACATGGTACTCTCCATTAATCTTGTCCCCAGCTTTGTTACTAACGTCAATAATATTGACTCAATCTACCGCTCACAACAGGCTCCGTCAACATGGCTGACCTATCTCCGTCCGACGACATGCGCGCCGCCATGGAAGCCTTCTTCCATGCCTACAAGGCTTTCACCGACAAACCGGATGAAATGCTGGCCAAACGCGGCCTGGCTCGCGTGCATCACCGCATCCTGTTCTTCGTCGCCCGCTATCCCGGCCTGTCGGTCAAGGATTTGCTGGCCGCGCTGGGCGTGACCAAGCAGGCCATCAATATGCCGCTGCGCCAGTTGCTGGAAATGGCCTTGGTGCAAAGCGTGGCCGCGCCGCACGACAAGCGGGTCAAACAGCTGACGCTGACTTCGGAAGGCCGCAGGCTGGAGGAGGCCCTGCACCGCGAGCAACTGAAATTGCTGCAAGCGGCGTTCGAGCAGACCGGCAAGCCGGCCACCGCCGGCTGGATGCAGATCAACCGCAGCCTGGCCGCCCACTCCCGCCCCGACGACGCGCCCTCTCGCGGCAAAGCTTGACCCTGTAGCCGCTTCATGGTTTGCAATGCGCGAGCGCGGCCTAGCTTGCGCATTTCCCGAACCACCGCGCCGTTGCGGCGCGCCGAGGAGCACGCCATGAATTGTCCCAGTTGCCAAGTCACCCTGCTGATGGGCGAGCGGCTGTCCATCGCCATCGATTACTGCCCGCAATGCCGCGGCGTTTGGCTGGCGCCCGGCCAGCTTGAACGCCTGCTGCAAACCCAAGCGCCGGCGGCGCCGGCCGCCGCGTCTTACGCGCCGGCCGCGCACGGTCGCGGCCATGACGACGAACACCGTCGCGACGGCCGCTACGGAGGCCATCACGGCGGCAAGCATGGCTGGCTGCGCAAGCTGCTGGACTGATCCGCCCCCGGATAAAAAAACGGCCCGGACTCATGTCCGGGCCGTTGTCCCTCGTGTCTGCGGAAGAGCTCAGTCTATGCGTTCGTAACGCACTTCCAGCACCTCGATGTCCTCGTCGCCTTCCGGCCCGCGAAACAACACCGAGTCGCCTTCGCGCGCCTTCAACAGCGTCCGCGCGATCGGCGAGATCCAGCTGATCCGGCCGCGCGCCAGATCGATCTCGTCGACGCCGACGATGCGCAGCAATTGCTCGCTGCCGTCGCCGCGCTCTATCAGCACGGTGGCGGAGAAAAACACCTGGTCGGTCGCCTCCCGGGTTTCCGGATCCACCACCTCGGCGATCTCCAGGCGTTTGGTCAGGAAACGGATGCGGCGGTCGATCTCGCGCAGACGGCGCTTGCCGTACAGATAATCGCCGTTCTCGGAACGGTCGCCGTTGCTGGCCGCCCAGTTCACGATCTGCACCATCTCCGGTCGCTCTCGGTTGACCAGGTGATAGAGCTCGTCCTTCAGCCGCTGCCAGCCGCCGGGCGTGATGTAGTTCTTGGTGGAGGCGGGCAAGCGCCGCTCAAGCGGGAGATCCTCTTCCGCCTCGTCGTTTTCCTTGGTAAACGCCTTGCTCATCTTCGTCCATCCATCCATGAAAAACGCCAGCCTCAACGGCCGGCGGCGGGTTCCAACAAGGCCAGGCAATGCGGCAGCAGGCCCTTGGGCTTCAGCTTGATCCGCTGCAGCTGCTCGCGGTCCAGCCACTCAAGCTCGTAGCGATTGTCCGGCCCCATCTTGGCCAACTCCGGACCGCCCAGTCTGAGCTCCCCGGCGTGGCTGGCAGCCAGGAACACGTGCTCCACCCTGTCCTTGCCGTCCAGCGTGCACAGCCTGCCGCCCAGACGGACGTTGAGCCCGGTTTCCTCGCGCGTCTCGCGCACGCAGGCGATGGCCGCCGTCTCGCGACGCTTGATGCCGCCACCCGGCAACACATAATAGTCCTTGCCGGGTTTAACGCGATGCATCAGCAAGATGCGGCCGCCGTCGACGATGGCGATGGCGGCGCGCTGGCGCTTGCCTCCCGCCGGCGGAGCCGGCTCCGGGGCCGGCGCCGCGCCGCCGCGCAAACGCGACCAGGCGCGCGCGGCCAGGCTCCACAGCATCGCGCGCGCGCTCAGCGGTGCGCCTTGGCCGAGGCCTTCTTGACCGGCGGCGCCTTCTTGCCGCCGGTGACGGTCAGATTGGACCACTTCATCACCGCCGCCACTTCAGCGGAGTTCAGTTCGTAGAACTGGCCGCGCTTCAAGCGCGGAGGCAGGCCGATATTGCCGAAGCGCACCCGGATCAGGCGGCTGACGGTCAGGCCGAAATGCTCGAACATGCGGCGCACTTCGCGGTTGCGGCCTTCCTTGATCACTACGTTGAACCATTGGTTGGCGGCTTCTTCCGGGCCGCCTTTCTGGAAGATGCGGTCAAAGCGCGCTTCGCCGTCTTCCAGTTCCACGCCGGCCACCATCTCTTTCATGATTTCCGGCGTCAACTCGCCCAGCACCCGCACCGAGTACTCGCGCTCCACTTCGAAGCTGGGGTGCATCATGCGGTTAGCCAGCTCGCCGCTGGTGGTGATCAGCAACAGGCCCGAGGTGTTGACGTCCAGGCGGCCTATCGCCACCCAGCGGCTGGATTTGGCTTGCGGCAGACGGTCGAACACGGTGACGCGGCCTTCCGGATCGTCGCGGCTGACGATTTCGCCTTCTTCCTTGTGATACATGATCACGCGCGGCAGGCGGTCCGGCCATTTCAGCTTGATCTGGTCGCCCTTGACCATCACGCGGTCGCGCGGGCCGACGCGGTCGCCCAGACTGGCTTTCTTGCCGTTGACCGTGACCTGGCCGGCCTCGATCCACTCTTCCATTTCGCGACGCGAGCCGACGCCGGACGCCGCCAGCGCTTTTTGCAGCCGCACCGGCTCGATGTCGTCCAGGTCCACGCGGACTTCGCGCAGGCGCTTGGCCTTGTCCTTGATGTCCTGATTGGGGCTGCGCAAGCGCAGCTTCTTGGCCTTCTGCACCAATTGCGGCCTGCCGCCCTCCGGCTTGCCCTGGCGCGGCTGAGCGCCGCCCTTGCCGGCGGCCGGCTGACCCGCCGGCGCGGCGGCGTTCTTGTTGCCGAAGCGGCGCTCGTGATCCAAGGCCACGTTGCCGTTGACGTCGCCGTTGCTGTCGCGCTGGTAGGTCGGCTTGTTGCGGCCTTGCGCCTGCTGCATCTGCTGCTGTTCCTGCTCGCGGCGGCTCAGCTTGAACAGCGGCGTGCCTTCGTGCATCAGCGGGTTGCCGTAGGCGTCGCGCGCGGCGCGGCCGTTCTGCGGCGCGCGGCCCTTGCCGCCGTTGGCGCGGGCTTGGCCTTGCCTGGCGTTGGCCTCGGCCGGCTGGCCGTTGCGGTTCTTGATCATGCCGCCCTGGGTCTTGCCGCGCGGCTGAACGCCGCCGGTGCCCGGCTGGCGCGCTTGGGATGTTTCGCGACCTTTGACACGCGCCACCGGCTGGCGGGCGTGATTGCGTTGTCCTTTAGACATATGTGCTTTGCTCTTTCCGTGCGAGCAACCGGCAGAATGTCGATGTTATTCTGCGATGGGCTCGAAATTATCCGCCTCATCGTCGAGGGGGATGTCGTCTGTGGCCGCTGCCGGGCCTTGATCCCGAGGCGCCGCCTCGGGCACTACCAGGCTTCCCAGCTCCGCCAACGGCGGCAGATCCTTGAGCGAGACAAAGCCCAGATCGTCCAGGAATTTTCGGGTAGTGGCATACAAGCCCGGCCTGCCGGGTACGTCCTTGTGGCCGATGACTTCGATCCAGCCGCGTTCCAGCAGAGTCTGCATCACGCCGGTGGACACCGATACGCCGCGTATCGCTTCGATATCGCCACGGGTCACAGGTTGTTTGTAGGCGATGATCGCCAAGGTTTCCATTACCGCGCGCGAGTATCGCGGCGGCTTTTCCGGGTTCAAGCGGTTCAAGTATGGCGTGAACTCCGCTCGGGCGCGAAAGCGCCATCCCGACGCCAATTTGACCAGTTCAACGCCCTTGCCTCTCCAGTCGCTCTGGATATCGTCGAGGATGTCGTTGATCAACGCGGCTTTCACCTCTTCGGTGAACAGCTTTTTGAGCATGGCAACCGACAGAGGTTCCTGCGCGGTCAGTAACGCCGTCTCCAGCACGATCTTCAGATATTTTAGGTCGGTGATGGTGGACATTGAGCCGTGAAGCCGAAACACGTTTGCGCAGGAAACCGGATATTCTACATGAACTCTCCGTCCGGGGCTAAATTAATCCTTCCGCCATGTCGTCCCAGGCCGCCAGCGCGGTCAGGCTGTAACGCCGGAACGCCCGCCCGCCGTGCTCCATCGTTTCCAGCAACTGGCCGCCGCAGGCCTCCACCGTGCGCACCGCGGCCGGCCGGTCCGCCGGACAGACCAGCACCCAGTTGCCGTGCGCCGGCTTCTCGCCCAGGGTCTGCACGTACTGCAGCAGCACTCGGCCGTAGCCGTGGCCGCGCCAGGCCGGCAGCACTTCGAAAGCGATGTGGCCGATGCGCTCCACGATCAGCGCGCTGTCGGCCAGCCGCTGGCGGATCGCGCCTATGATCTCGGTGCGGCCGTTGATCAGAAACCAGGTGCGGCACGGCACCCAGCCTTCGGGCAGCGCCCGCCCTTCGGCGTGCTGCAGCAATTGTCCGAGCCAGGCGTCGGAATCCGCGCCGGCGCGGCGGTAATAATCCAGCCCTTCCTCACGGCAGGCCTGGAAAAAAGTCCGATAGGCTGGCAGATGCTTCTGGTCGGCCGCTTCGATGTGCATGGCATGCTCTCGCAATGGATATCTGTATCCTAATCGCTGCCGCGCCAACATCAAGTGCAAATCGGCGCGCGCCCGCCTCAGACCAGCGCAATCCTGACATAAATGGGCTGGTACGGCGCCTCCTGGCTGACCTTGACCATCCCCTCCTTCACCAGTTCCAGCACCGCGATGAAGTTGACCACCAGATGGGCGACGCCCTTGTCCGCGTCGAACAGCTCTTCGAAAGGCACGTATTCGCGGCCGTCCAGATAGCGCAGAATCCAGCTCATCTGCTCGCGCACCGACAATTCGTCCTTCTCCACCTTGTGGTGGCGATGGTGGCGTGCGCGCGACAGAATCGCCATCCACGCCTGGCGCAGGTCCGCCGGGCTGACGTCGGGCAGCCGCTGCTCGGCCGACTGTTCGATCAGCACCGCCAGCCAGGCGAAGTCGCGGTCGGCCTGCGGCAGCTTGTCCAGCTCCAGCCCCGCCAGCTTCATCTGCTCGTACTCCAGCAGCCGGCGCACCAGCTCGGCGCGCGGATCGTCCGGCTCGCCCTCCTCGTCCAGCTGCGGCCTGGGCAGCAGCAGCCTAGACTTGATCTCGATCAGCAGCGCCGCCATCAGCAGGTATT
Organism: Chromobacterium sp. LK11; assembly: GCF_001043705.1. Lineage (NCBI taxonomy): Bacteria > Pseudomonadati > Pseudomonadota > Betaproteobacteria > Neisseriales > Chromobacteriaceae > Chromobacterium > Chromobacterium sp. LK11. Next base: position 202,742 of record NZ_LDUR01000004.1, on the reverse strand, counting down.
CGGCGGCCAGTTCCAGGCGCCCGTCGCGCATCGCGTCGATATAGGCCATGTACTGGACGGTGATCTCCGCCATCGGAATGTTCAGCACGTCCAGGTTCTGCTTGCGGATCAGGTAAAGCAGCAGGTCCAGCGGGCCTTCGAAACTGTCCAGAATCACTTGCAGCGCGTCCGGCGGGATGAACAGATCCTGCGGCACTTCCAGCACCGGCTGGCCGAACACGTGCGCGATCGGCACGCTGGCCGGCAGTTCCGGCGCGGTCAGCTGAAAATCGTCGGCCGAAGGCCCGGTCTCGGGAAGGGGGGCGTTGCTCATGGCGGCAAGGATACCAGCACTGGCCGGCGCCGTGGCGGAACTTGTCCGCCGCCGGGCCCGCCGTTCAAGCCTGCGCGTCGGCGGGCAACAGCTCGTCGACCTTGATCTCGACGAATTGATAATGCGCGGTCTGCTGCAACAAGCGCAGCGCGCGCACCCGGCATTCGCCGTCGGCGCCGCGCAGATGAAACGGCCGCATGGCCTGATACAGGCGGCCCGGCAACACCAGGATGCCGGAATGGCGGAAATGGCGCTCGGCCTGCATGCGCAGCGCCGGCTCGAAGCCGCCGGCCGCGTGGCTGGTGACCGCGGCGACCTCGACCGCCTGCGGCCGCTTGCCGATGAACTCTATCCCACACTCGGTCTGCATGTCCTCGCCGCCGAAGCTGACCCAGCGCACCAGGCCCAGCTGCCAGCCGAAGCCGCGGCGGCGCAGCATCACCACTTCGCCGGCGCGCAAGGGTTGCCGCAGGGATTCGCCCTGCAGCAGCAGGCCGGAAGCGCTGAGATTGCTGATCTGCAGCCGGCAGGGCTCCAGTTCCCCGTCGGCCGGCTCGCCGGCGGCCAGTCGCCAGCAGCGCGGCAACAGGCTGACCAGTTCGACGGTTTCGACGCTGAGCCGGCGCAGCCTGACGTGCCGTCGGCGCGGCGGCGCGCCCCACTCCTGGCGCAGTCGCGCCAGCAGCCAGGCTTCGTGGCCGTCGTCCAGTCCCTGGCGCTGGCGTTGGCGGCCCAGCTCGTCCAGACGCTGCAGCAGGCGGCCGGCGTCCAGCCGCCACCACACGCCGTCGCCGTCCAGGTCCAGTTCGGCGCAGAAGCGCGCCGGCCGGTCGGCGTCGGCGCGGAAAGCCAGCGCGCCGTCGTCGCCCAAAGGCTGATCCAGTTGCTCCACGCGCAGCAGGCCGGCGTGCTGCTCCAACCATTGCAGCAGCAAGGCGATCTTGGCCGCTTCCAAACGGTTGCTGGCGGTCAGGCCCAACAGCATGATGCGGCGATAGCTGAGTCCCGGCGGCGGCGCGCTGCTGGACGCCTGCCGCCCCTCCCAACCCTGGGCCAGCGCGTAGGCGTACAGGCGGTGGCAATCGCGCCAGAAGCCCTTGTGCGGCGGCGCGTAGCCGCGCGCGTGCAAGGCCAGCAAGTCGTAGCCGCTGGCCAGCGCCAGTTGCAGGGCCTCCAGCCGCGGACGCGAGCTGGAAAAACGGCCGGCCTCCTGCGCGCTGAAGGCCTGGGCCAGCAGCTTGCACTGCTCATGCCATTGCCGCAGCAATTGGCGGGCCGACTGCAAGGCCGCGCGCGCTTCCGGGGTGCAGGACGGGTCCTGCCTCGCCGCCGCGCGCTCCAGCCTGGCCGCCAGCGCGGCCAGCGGCGCCCGCAGCGCCTGCAAGAGCTGCAGGCGTTCCGCCGGCGCCAGGGCCGAGCGCCGCCATTGCTCCAGCCACTGGCCGGCCTTGTCCGCGGCGAGGGCGGCCGGCTGCGCCGCCAGCGTCTCCCATTGCGCCTGGACCGCCTTGAGGTCCAATGTCAGCCAGGGGCCTTCCGGCAAGGCGTGAATCAGCGACAGTTCCATCATGACCAAGTCATAGCGAAAGAGAAGCCGCCGATGATACGCCCAGCCATGATTTTTGGCGCGGCATTATTGCCAGCGCAAAAAAATGCCCCGCGCGCGGCGGGGCATTCCGATCGGAGCGGCCTCAGGCTTAAGCCGACAGCTCCAGCATCAGCTTGTTGATGCGCTTGACGAAGGCCGCCGGGTCCTCCAGCTTGCCGCCCTCGGCCAGCAGGGCCTGGTCGTACAACACCTGGGCCAGATCGTCGGCGCGCGCCTCATCGGCCTCCTCGGCCAGTTTTTTCACCAGCACGTGCTCGGGGTTGATCTCCAGCGTGGGCTTGCTGGCTTCCACCTTCTGGCCCGCCGCCTTCAACATGCGCTCCAGATGGGCGCTCATATCGTGCTCGCCGGCCACCAGGCAGGCCGGGCTCTCGGTCAGGCGGGCGGTGGCGCGCACTTCCTTGACGCGGTCGGCCAGCGCTTTCTGCACTTTTTCCACCACCGGCTTGGCGCTTTCCTCCACCTGCTTCTGCGCTTCCTTGTCGGCTTCGTCTTCCAAAGCGCCCAGATCCAGCGCGCCCTTGGCCACGGATTGCAGCGCCTTGCCGTCGAATTCGAACAGCGAACCCACCACCCACTCGTCGACGCGGTCGGTCAGCAGCAGCACCTCGACGCCCTTCTTCTTGAACACTTCCAGATGCGGGCTGTTCTTGGCCGCGGCCAGGGTGTCGGCGGTGATGTAGTAGATCTTGTCCTGGCCTTCCTTCATCCGGGCCACGTAGTCGCCCAGCGTCACCGCCGGCTCGACGCCTTCGGACGCGGTGGAGACGAAGCGCAGCAGCTTGGCGATGCGCTCCTTGTTGGCCATGTCCTCGCCAACGCCCTCTTTCAGCACCTGGCCGAACTCTTGCCAGAATTCGGTGTATTTTTCCGGCTGATTGGCCGAGAGGTCTTCCAGCAGGCCCAGCACTTTCTTGACGCAGCCGTTGCGGATGGCGTCGATGTCCTTGCTTTCCTGCAGGATCTCGCGCGACACGTTCAGCGGCAGGTCGTTGCTGTCTATCACCCCGCGCACGAAGCGCAGGTAGTGCGGCATCAGCTTTTCGGTGTCTTCCATGATGAAGACGCGGCGCACGTAGAGCTTGACGCCCTGCTTGCGTTCGCGGTCGAACAGGTCGAACGGCGCGCGCGACGGGATGTACAACAGCTCGGTGTATTCCTGGCGGCCCTCGACGCGGGCGTGGCTCCAGGCCAGCGGGTCGGTGAAATCGTGGGCGACGTGCTTGTAGAACTCCTTGTACTGCTCTTCGCTGATCTCGCTCTTGCCGCGAGTCCACAGCGCGGAGGCGGAGTTGACCGCTTCCATCTCGTCGCTGACGATGACTTCGCCGTTCTCGCCGTAGCTATTGCCCTTTTTCATCTCGATCGGGATCGAGATGTGGTCGGAGTACTTGCGGACGATGCCCTTCAGTTTCCAGTCGTTCAGCAGCTCGTCCTCGCCCTCCTTCAGGTGCAGCACGATTTCCGTGCCGCGGCCGGCCTTCTCCACCTGCTCCAGCGTGTATTCGCCGGCACCCTGGGATTCCCAGCGGGTGGCGGCGGCGTCGCCGGCGCGGCGGGTGGTCAGCGTGACCTTGTCTGCGACGATGAAGGCGGAGTAGAAGCCGACGCCGAATTGGCCGATCAGGTTGGCGTCCTTCTTGGCGTCGCCGGACAGCTGCTCGAAAAAGGCCTTGGTGCCGGACTTGGCGATGGTGCCGATATTGGCGATGACTTCGTCGCGGCTCATGCCGATGCCGTTGTCGGCGATGGTCAGCGTGCGCGCCTCGGCGTCGTAGCCGATGGTGATCTTCAGCTCCGGCTCGTTCTCGAACAGCTCGGGCTTGGCCAGGCCTTCGAAGCGCAGCTTGTCGGCGGCGTCGGAGGCGTTGGAAATCAGTTCACGCAGGAAGATTTCCTTGTTGGAGTACAAGGAGTGGATCATCAGCTGCAGCAGCTGCTTGACTTCGGTCTGAAAACCCAGGGTTTCTTTCAATGCGCTCATGGTGACTTACACAATAGTTGGTCAACGATGCGCATCAGATAAGGGCTGTCGCGGGCTTTTCAATACCCCTGCCCTCAACCCGGGATCGCCGCCGCGCGCGCATGAAAAAGCCCCGCGGGATCGCGGGGCGGTTTGGCGCTTCAAGCCGTGCCGGGCCGGCTCAGGCGCGCTTGTCCTCGCGCAGCGCCGGCGGCAGCGCGAACACCGTGTTTTCCTCCACGCCGTCCAGCTCGCTGACGCTGTCCGCGCCGAAGGCCTTGATCTGGTCTATCACCGCCTGCACCAGCACTTCCGGCGCGCTGGCGCCGGCGGTGACGCCGACGCGACGCTTGCCGGCGAACCAGGCTTCCACCAATTGGCCGGCGTTGTCCACCATATAGGCGTCCACGCCCTTGAGCGCGGCCACTTCGCGCAGGCGGTTGGAGTTGGAGCTGTTGGGCGAGCCCACCACCACCACGATGTCGCACTCGTCGGCCAACACCTTCACCGCGTCCTGCCGGTTTTGCGTGGCGTAGCAGATATCGTCTTTTTTCGGGCTGGAGATCTCGGGGAAACGCGCCTTCAGCGCGGCGATGATGTCGCGAGTCTCGTCCACCGACAGCGTGGTCTGGCTGACGTAGGACAGCGCCGCCGGGTTGCGCACTTGCAGCTTGGCGACGTCGGCGACGTTCTCCACCAGATACATGCCGCCGTCCACCTGGCCCATGGTGCCTTCCACCTCGGGGTGGCCGGCGTGGCCTATCATGACGATCTCCATGCCCGCCTTGTTCATGCGCTTGACTTCGACGTGCACCTTGGTCACCAAGGGACAGGTGGCGTCGAACACCTGCAGGCCCAACGCCGCCGCCTCTTCGCGCACCGACAGCGGCACGCCGTGGGCGGAATACACCAGGGTGCTGCCGCTGGGCACGTCCTTCAGTTCTTCGATGAACACGGCGCCCTTGGCGCGCAGGTTCTCGACGACGAAGCGGTTGTGCACCACTTCGTGGCGCACGTAGATCGGCGCGCCGTAGAGTTCGATCGCCCGCTCGACGATGGCGATGGCCCGGTCCACCCCTGCGCAGAAACCGCGCGGGTTGGCCAGCATGATGGTCTTCGTCATCACAAATCCTTGCTCAAGCCGCGGCGCTCAGGCGCGCGGCTTTCTGAAACTGTCCAGCACCATCAGGGCGGCTCCGACGCAGATGAAGGAGTCCGCCAGATTGAAGGCCGGGTACGACCAGCTGCTGTAGTAATGCACCTGGATGAAATCGATCACATGGCCATGGACGATGCGATCTATCACATTGCCCAGCGCGCCGCCCATGATGAAGGCCGCGGCCAGGTTCATCAGCCCGCTGAAGCGGTTCTTGAAGATGTTCCAGCCCAGCCAGCCGGAGACGGCGAAGGCCAGCCCGGAAAACAGATACTTCTGCCAGCCGCCGGCGTCGTGCAGGAAGCTGAACGCCGCGCCCGGATTGTACAGCAAGGTGAATCCGAAAAAGCCGGGAATGATTTCCCGGACTTCGCCGTACTGGTAATTGCCGTTGAAATAAATCTTGGTCAATTGATCCAGCAGCACGATCACCGCCGCCAGCGCGAACCACTTCGGCCATTGCTTGGCCTTGGGCATAGTCATTGCAGATTCCATCAGACCTTTCCACGATGCGAAGCGGAACTCCGCGCACTCTATATCAAAGCGCCGGAAGCCCGGAACGCTTAGCGCCCCATGCTTCCGGCCCGGCCGTGCCGCCGCGTCCCGTTAACGCGGATCAGGCGAAGCGGCGCGTCTCGCCCTTGCCGTCGATATTGTCCACGCAACGGCCGCACACCGCGCCGTGGCCGGCGTGGCTGCCGACGTCGGCGCGGTAGTGCCAGCAACGCTCGCACTTCTGCTGCGTCGACGACGCCACGCTAACGCGGGTTTGCTCGCCTTGCTTGACGCTGGCTTTAGAGACAATCAGCACGAACTTGAGTTCATCGCCCAAGGCGTTCAGCCACTGCGACAGCTCGGCGTCGGCTTCGATTTCGATCTCGGCCTGCAGCGAGGAGCCCAGCTGATCGGCGCTGCGCAGCGCTTCGATCTGCTTGTTGACCTGGGCGCGCAGCTCGCGGATGGCCTGCCACTTGGCGGACAAGGCCGCTTCGCGCTCGGCCGCCTGGGCCGGGAACTCGTGCCAGACGTGATACAGCGTCGACTCTTCCTCGCTGTCCACCAGCACGTTCCACGCCTCGTCGGCGGTGAAGCACAGGATGGGCGCCACCAGCAGCAGCAGGCTGCGGGTGATGTGGTAGAGCGCGGTCTGGGCGCTGCGGCGCGCGTGGCTGTCCGCCTTGGTGGTGTACAGGCGGTCCTTGATCACGTCCAGATAGAAGGCGCCCAGATCCTCGGAGCAATAGCCGACCACTTCCTGCACCACGTGGTGGAAGGCGTAGCGCGAGTACAGCTCGCCCGCCACCTTCTCCTGCACTTCGCGCGCGCGCAGCAGCGCGTACTGGTCCAGCTCCACCATATTGGCCAGCGGCACGGCGTGTTCCAGCGGATCGAAATCCGACAGATTGGACAGCAGGAAGCGGATGGTGTTGCGCAGGCGGCGATAGCTTTCCGTCGTGCGCTTCAGGATTTCCTGAGACAGCGACATGTCGCCGGAGTAGTCGGCGCTGGCCACCCACAGGCGCAGGATGTCGGCGCCCAAGCTGCCGCAGATTTCTTCCGGCGCGATGCCGTTGCCGCGCGACTTGGACATCTTGTAGCCCTTGTCGTCCACGGTGAAGCCGTGAGTCAGCAACTGCTTGTACGGCGCGCGGCCTATGGTGGCGCAGCCGGTTTTCAGCGAGGACTGGAACCAGCCGCGATGCTGGTCCGAGCCTTCCAGATACAGGTCAGCCGGCCAGGCCAGCTCGGCGCGCTGCTTGAGCACGGCGAAATGGGTGGAGCCGGAATCGAACCACACGTCCAGGGTGTCGGACAGCTTGCGGTAGTGCTCGGCCTCGTCTCCCAGCAACTCCTTGGCGTCCAGGCTGAACCAGGCTTCAATGCCTTGCTGCTCGATGCGCAGCGCCACTTCTTCCAGCAGTTGCGCCGAGCGCGGGTGCAGCTCGCCGCTTTCCTTGTGGATGAAGAAGGTCATCGGCACGCCCCAGTTGCGCTGGCGCGACACGCACCAGTCGGGGCTGTTCTTGATCATCGCGTCCAGGCGCGCGCGGCCCCAGGCCGGGAAGAACTCGGTGGCGTCCACCGCGCGCTGGCTGATCGCGCGCAGGGTCTCGCCGCCGTGGCCGGCCTTGTCCATGCCGATGAACCACTGCGGCGTGGCGCGGAAGATGATGGGCGTCTTGTGGCGCCAGCAATGCGGGTAGCTGTGCTCCAGCTTGGCCTTGTGCACCAGAGCGCCGTGCTCTTCCAGCGTTTCGATGATGCGCGGATTGGCGTCCCAGACCAGCAGGCCGGCGAACAGCTCGGTGCCGGTCTTGTAGCGGCCGTTGTCGGCCACCGGGTTGGCCACCGGCAGCTTGTAATGCAGGCCGGCCTGGAAGTCTTCCAGGCCGTGGGCCGGCGCGGTGTGCACCAGGCCGGTGCCGGCGTCGGTGGTCACGTGGTCGCCCAGGATCACCGGCACTTGGCGCGCGTAGAACGGGTGTTGCAGCTGCAAGAGCTCCAGCGCCCGGCCCTTGGCCTCGCCCAGCACCTGGCTGGTTTCGACGCCGTAGCGCTTCAGCGCGGACTCTGCCAGGTCCTTGGCCAGGATCAGCTTGCCCTTGGGGGTGTCCAGCAATTGGTAAACCAGCTCGGCGCCGGCGGCGACGGCCTGGTTGGCCGGCAAGGTCCACGGCGTGGTGGTCCAGATCACCGCCATCGCGCCGGAGGCGTCGGCGCCGAAGGCCGCGCCCGCCTTGTCGGCGTCCAGCACTTTGAAACCGACGTCGATCGCCGGCGACACCTTGTCCTCATACTCGACCTCGGCCTCGGCCAGCGAGGAGCCGCACTCGATGCACCAGTGCACCGGCTTCTCGCCCTTGGTCAGATAGCCGTTCTCGAAGATCTTGCCGAGGGTGCGCACGATGTCGGCCTCGGTCTTGAAGTCCATGGTCAGATAGGGATTGTCCCAATCGCCCAGCACGCCCAGGCGGATGAAGCCCTTCTTCTGGCGCGCCACCTGCTCTTTGGCGTATTCGCGGCACAGCTCGCGGAACTTGGCGGCGGGGATGTCCTTGCCGTGCAGCTTTTCCACCATCAGCTCGATGGGCAGGCCGTGACAGTCCCAGCCCGGCACATAGGGGGCGTCGAAGCCGGCCAGCGTCTTGGAGCGGACGATGATGTCCTTCAGCACCTTGTTGACCGCGTGGCCCAGGTGGATGTCGTTGTTGGCGTACGGAGGGCCGTCGTGCAGGATGAACTTGGGGCGGCCGGCGGAGAGCTTGCGCAGCTTGTCGTAGCGCTTCTCCTCCTGCCAGCGCTTGACCCAGGCCGGTTCGCGTTTGGCCAGATCCCCGCGCATGGCGAAGGGGGTATCCAGCAGGTTTACGGTTTTTCGATAATCGATGCTCATGCCTGCTCTCGCTGCAAACTTGTCAAATAGGTCTTGGCGCTGGCCGCGTCTTTTTCGATCTGAGCGATCAGCGCCGATAAATCATCATACCGCGCCTCGTCGCGCAGTTTCTTCAGGAATCGCACCGTCAGCCGCTGGCCGTAGAGATCGCCGGCGAAATCGAACAGATGCACTTCCAGCTTGTAATCCGGAGTATCGCTGACCGTCGGGTTCAAACCCAGGCTGGCCACGCCGCCCAGCACGCCGTCGGCGGTTTCCGCCTGCACCACGAACACGCCTTGCAAGGCCGGACGCAAATGCGGCAAATGGATGTTGGCCGTGGGGAAGCCTATGGTGCGGCCCAGCTTCTTGCCGTGCACCACGCGGCCGGAGATCTGGTACTCGCGCCCCAGCAGACTTTCCGCTCCGCTCAGGTCGCCGGCGGCCAGCCGCTCGCGCACCAAGGTGCTGGAAGCCCGCTCGCCCATCGCCAGCACCGTCGGCATCGCCTCGGTGACGAAGTGGGGACAGGAACTCAGCATCTCGAAATGGCCCTGCCGCTTGGCGCCGAACTGGAAATCGTCGCCGATCAGCAAATACTTGGTCTGCAGGCCCTGCACCAGGACCTTGTCGATGAAATCCGGCGCCGACATGCCGGCGAAGCCGCGGTTGAAGCGATAGACGAACACATAGTCGACCAGGCCCAGCCGCTGCAAGAACGCCAGTTTGTCGCGCAGCGTGGACAAGCGGCCCGGCGGATTGTCGCGCGCGAAGAACTCCCGCGGATGGGGCTCAAAGGTCAACAGGGCCGTCGGCAAGCCGCGCGCGTCGGCTTCCAGCCGCAGCCGCTGCAGCATTTTCTGATGGCCAAGGTGCACGCCGTCGAAATTGCCGATGGTCAAGGCGCAGGCTGGCAGCTGATAACGCCGCGGATCTCCAAAAAATACCTGCATGTGCTGGTCTTATTGCGTCCTGAAAACCTTCGATTGTATCTGCCTGCCACGGATAGCGTCCAGACTTGCGACGCAATTGGGTCGGCGACGGCGAACGAGGCCGTCCGTCCGCCTGCCAATGCAAAAAGCCCCGCAAGATTGCGGGGCTTTTTGAACAGAGCGGCTAGTCGAGATTACTTCTTCTCAACCAGGGACTCTTTAACGGCGTCGATGGTCAGTTCTACGCGACGGTCAGACTCGATGCATTCCTTGATAGCCAGGTTCTGCTTGGAACCTTTCTTCTGGTATTTCGGGAATTTGGCCTTGCACTCGGCAGTCATCTTGGCTTCGGCGGCGCCGCGACCTACGGAGGTCACTTTGTCGGCCGGAACGCCGGCGGCTACGAAGTAGCCTTTAACTGCGTCGGCGCGCTCTTGCGACAGACGGTTGTTGTAAGCAGCGGAACCCATGAAGTCGGTGTAGCCAGCAACTTCAACGGACTTCAGGTAGCCTTTGCCAGCGTTGGCTTTCAGCTTTTCAACCAGCGGGTCCAGTTCGTTCTTGGCGTCAGCGCGCAGCTTGGCCTTGTCGAAGTCGAACAGAACTTTGGCGGACAGGGTGACTTTTTCTTTTTCGGAAACCAGCACCGGCTTCGGAGCTTCAGCTACCTTGGTAGCTTCGCGGTCGCCACATTCAACCAGGCCGTCTTTGGCCTTGTCGAAGAAGTTGGTTCTCCAGCACTCGCCGTAGTTGTTGCGAGTCACGGATTCGGTGGACTGGTCAACGGCATAGCCAGGTTTAGCAGCAAAAGCGCTAGCGGAAACCAACAGAGCAGCAACCAGGGCGCTCAGTTTCAGCTGTTTAGTCATGTTATTCCCTCTTTAATCTATAAAATGGGTAGCAATGCGGGCTGACGCAAAGACCACACGAACAATTTTACTGCAAACAACAGGGTGATCTGCAAACTGTGTTTATGCAGTTAACCCGCACTATAGAAACGCTGCAACCCCATGTCAACTTAGGGCGCCACAGATTGCGAGCAATCCGTTGCAAAAAAACATCAAAAAAAGCGTTTTTTTGCGGTCTTTGTCTCGCATAAACCACACATTACGGCGATGTGACGCGCCTACGAAACAGTGGCAGCGGATTCAGCACGGTAGCCTGATAGTTTTCGCTAAAAGTATTGAAACCATCCAGCGAAGATTCCAGCGTCTTGCCGTCCTTGATGGCAAATGCATCAAAACCGACTTGCGCCATGGAGTGCAGTAAGTCTTGCCAGACATCTCCGATCGCCCGCAGTTCCCCACGATAGCCATAGCGTTCACGCAACAGGCGGGCATGGCTGTAGCCGCGGCCGTCGGTGAAGGCAGGAAAATCGACGGCGATCAGCTCCAGCTCTGGCAAATCGGCCAGTAGCCGCGCCGGCTCGTCGTCCGGCCCCAGCCAGACGCCCACCCGCGCGGCATGGCTGCGCCAGAACGCCCGCCGCTCCAGCCAATCGGACAGCGGCACGATCACATTGCCGCCCGCCGCGGTTTCCGGCAACTGGCCGTTTTCATCCTGGCGCAGCAGATTCCAATCGTCCGGCCGGACTTGTCCCTGTTTAATGATGTTTGGCATATACCCGCTCCTTGAAGGGTTCGATGCCGATGCGGCGCACGGTTTCGATGAAGCGCTCGCCCGGACCGCGTTGTTCCAGGTAGACGCTCATGATGGTGGTGAAGGCCTTGGGCACGTCGGCCTGGGCGAACGAGGGCCCGATCACCTTGCCTATGCTGGTGGCGCTGCCCTGGCTGCCGCCCAGCGTGATCTGGTACCACTCCTCCCCGTTCTTGTCGACGCCGAGGATGCCGATGTTGCCGATGTGGTGATGGCCGCAGGCGTTCATGCAACCGGAGAAGTTGCAGTCGATGTCGCCGAGGTCGTACAGATAGTCCATGTCCTCGAAGGTTTGCTGAATCGCCTCCGCCACCGGGATAGAGCGCGCGTTGGCCAGCGAGCAGAAGTCTCCGCCCGGACAGCAGATGATGTCGGTGAGCAGGCCGATATTGGGGGTGGCGAAGCCGTGCTCGCGCGCCAGCAGCCACAGCGCGTGCAAATCCTTCTCCGGCACGTCCGGCAGCACCAGGTTCTGTTCGTGGGCGACGCGCAGTTCGCCGAAGCCGAAGCGGTCGGCCAAATCCGCCGCCGCGTCCATCTGCTCAGCGCTGATGTCGCCGGGCGGCACGCCGGCGCGCTTCAGCGACAGCACCACCGAGCGATAGCCCGGCCGCTTGTGGGCGCGGGTGTTGCGCTCCGCCCAGCGGGCGAAGCCCTTGTCCTCTTCCAGCAGAGCCCCCAGTTCGGGCGGGTTGGCCGGCAGCGCCAGATACGGCGGGTCGGTGAAGAAGCTGGCGTAATGCGCGACGTCCTCGTCGCGCAAGGTGGCCGGGCCGCCCTTGATGTGCAGCCATTCGTCCTCGACCTTGGCGGCGAAGCCCTCCACCGTCATCGCCTTGACCAGGATCTTGATGCGCGCCTTGTACTTGTTGTCGCGGCGGCCGAAACGGTTGTAGACCCGCAGCACCGCGTCCAGATAGGTCAGCAGATGGGGAGTGGGCAGAAAATCCTTGACCACGTCGCCGACGATGGGGGTGCGGCCCAGGCCGCCGCCCACCATCACGCGGAAGCCCACTTCGCCGGCCTCGTTGCGCACCACGTGCAGGCCGATGTCGTGTACGCGGGTGGCGGCGCGGTCTTCCACGCTACCTGACACCGCGATCTTGAATTTGCGCGGCAGGAAGGTGAATTCGGGGTGCAGCGTGCTCCACTGGCGGATGATTTCGCACCAGGGCCGCGGGTCCAGCAGTTCGTCGCCGGCCACGCCGGCGAAGGCGTCGGTGGTGGTGTTGCGCACGCAGTTGCCTGAGGTCTGGATCGCGTGCATTTCCACCGTGGACAGCTCTTCCAGGATGTCGGGCACCCGCGCCAGTTCCGGCCAGTTGAACTGGATGTTCTGGCGGGTGGTGAAATGGCCGTAGCCCTTGTCGTAGCGGCGGGCGATGTCGGCCAGCTTGCGCAGCTGGCCGCTGCGCAGATGGCCGTAGGGAATGGCGACGCGCAGCATGGGCGCGTGGCGCTGCACGTACAGGCCGTTCATCAGCCGCAACGGGCGGAATTCGTCCTCGCTCAGTTCGCCGGCCAGATAGCGCCGGGTCTGATCGCGGAACTGAACCACGCGCTCGCGCACGATGCGGTGATCGACTTCATCATATTGATACATGGTGCTCTTTCAGACGGCGCTATGCCGGACGTTTCAACGGGCTGGCCTTGACGTGCAGGCCGCATTCCTTGGAATCGGGGTTTTCCCACCACCAGCGTCCGGCGCGGACGTCCTCGCCCACCGAGATCGCCCGGGTACAGGGCGCGCAGCCGATGGAGGGGTAATGGCGGTCGTGCAGGGCGTTGTAGGGCACTTCGTGCGCGCGCAGGTAGTCCCAGACATCGCGCTCGCTCCAGTCCAGCAGCGGGCTGAACTTTTGCAGGCCGTTGTCGGCGTCGTATTCGCTGACCTGCAGATCCTGGCGCGTCGGCGACTGTTCGCGCCGCAGCCCGGTGATCCAGGCCGAGCGGCCGGCCAGCGCGCGCTTGAGCGGCTCCAGCTTGCGCACCTGGCAACAGGACTTGCGCGCGTCCACGCTGTGGTAAAAGCCGTTGATGCCGTGGAGACCGACGTACTGCTCCACCGCGGCGGCCTGCGGGAAATACACGGCGACCGGGTGGCTGGGATAGCGCTCTTCCACCCGCTGCATCAGATCGTAGGTTTCCGCCGGCAGGCGGCCGGTGTCCAGGCTGAAGGCCGCGATGCCTAGGCCCAGGCGGGCGATCAGATCGGTCAGCACCATGTCCTCGGCGCCGTAGCTGTTGGCCAGCACGGCGTCCGGATGCTCGGCCGCGATCGTCCCGAGGCAGGCGACGGTGGCGTCCAGTTTTGCTTCCAGGCTCATCAAAGACTCCAGGCAGGAAATTTCACGACAATCCTACCCAAGCCGCTTATAAACCGAAAAGAATATTGTGTTAGTATTTAATTACTACAGGTTTTAAAGAGGATGGCGTCGCATGAAGCTGCAACAACTGCGTTACTTGGTCGAGGTGGCCAAGCAAGGGCTGAACGTCTCGGAGGCCGCGGAAAAGCTGCACACCTCGCAGCCGGGCATTTCCAAGCAGATCCGGCTGCTGGAAGACGAGCTGGGCATCCAGGTTTTCATCCGCAACGGCAAGCGGGTGGTGTCGGTGTCCGAGCCGGGCAAGGAGGTGCTGCGCATTTCCGAACGCATCCTGCGCGAGGCGCAGAATCTGAAACGGGTGGGCGACGAATTCTCCAAGGAGGCGGAAGGCGCGCTGACCATCGCCACCACGCACACCCAGGCGCGCTACGCGCTGCCGCCGGCCATCGCCGAGTTCGTTCGACGTTACCCCAAGGTGAGACTGTCGATCAAGCAGGGCAGCCCCACCCAGATCTGCGAAATGGTGGTGTCGGGCGAAGCCGACCTCGCCATCGCCACCGAAGGCATCGCCTTGTACAAGGAATTGGCGATGCTGCCCTGCTATGAATGGAACCGTTCCATCGTGGTGCCGGAAGGGCACGAGCTGACAACGCTGGAGCGTCCGCTGACGCTGGCGGACATCGCCCGCTATCCCATCGTCACCTACGACTTCGCCTTCGCCGGCCGCTCCAAGATCAACAAGGCCTTCGCCGATCAGGGCCTGGCGCCCAACGTGGTGCTGACCGCGATAGACACCGACGTGATCAAGACCTATGTCGGCCTGGGGCTGGGCATAGGCATCATCGCCAGCATGGCCTACGAGCCGGAACGCGACCTCAATCTGCAGCTGCTGGACGCCGGCCATCTGTTCGAGCCGTCCACCACCAAGATAGGCATCCGCAAGGACGCCTATCTGCGCGGCTTCGCCTACACCTTCATCGAGCTGTTCGCGCCGCATCTGCACCGGCGCGAAGTCGAGGCGGCGCTGCTGGCGCGCGACCCCGACAGCGAGGATTGAGCCCTTTGCGGCCCGGCAAAGCAAAACGCCCCGATATCGGGGCGTTTTCGCGTTCACCGGCGCCGGATCAGAGCGTCAGGCCGCCGGTCACTTCGATGGCCGCGCCGTTGATGTAGCTGGCCTCGTCGGACGCCAGGAAGGCGTAGACGTTGGCGATCTCGGTCGGGTCGGCCATGCGACGCATCGGCACCTTGTCCTCCATCGCCTGAATCACTTTTTCCGGCATCGATTGCAGAATGGGGGTGGCGACGAAGCCCGGACATACCGCGTTGGCGCGAATGCCCTTCTTGCCCAATTCCTTGGCCCAGGTCTTGACGAAGCCGATGACGCCGAATTTGGACGCCGCGTAATTGGTCTGGCCGAAGTTGCCGTAGACGCCCACCACCGAGGACGCGTTCAGGATCACCCCGCCGCCCTGCTCCACCATGGTGTCGATCACTGCGCGGGCACAGTTGTAAACGCCTTTCAGATTGATGTCGATCACCTTGTCGAACTGGTCTTCGGTCATCTTCATCAGTTGGGCGTCCATGACGATGCCGGCGTTGTTGACCAACACGTCGATGCGGCCGCGGCGGTTTTTCAGATCGGCGACCATGTCGGCGATCTGGCCCTTATCGGTGACGTCCACCTTGTAGCCTATGGCTTCGCCGCCGGCCTGCTGCAACTCCTCGACCACCGCGTTGACCGCGTCCAGATTGAGGTCGCAAACGGCGACGACTGCGCCTTCTTTGACGAATTTCTCGGCGGTCGCCTTGCCGATGCCGCTGGCGGCGCCGGTGATGATGGAGACTTTACCTTTCAAGCGCATGGATTTTCCTTACTGACTTTGTAGATGACAGGCAATCCGCCCGGAGGCCGGACTCACAACTCCACCATCGACCACCTATGGCCAAACACCTGTTTTTATTGATTATTTTCTGTACAAAAAAGAAAAGCGGGAGTTTGTGCACCGCAGCCATTGCAGCGCACAAGACGCACTGCAATATAGCGCACTCACTCCCGCCGGTAAAGCAACTGCTCTACAGGTCAGTTACCGCGTGTAACCGCCCGGATCAAGCCCCTGCTTATTCCAGGCCCTTGCTGGCCAGATAGTCTTCGTAATTGCCGGTGTAGTAGTCGTAACCGCCCTTGCCGTCCAATTCCAGCACGTGCGTCGCCAGCGAGCTGACGAACTGACGATCGTGGGAAACGAAGACCAGGGTGCCCTTGTACTTTTCCAAGGCCATGTTCAGGGACTCGATCGACTCCATGTCCATATGGTTGGTCGGCTCGTCCATGATCATCACATTGGGCTTTTGCAGGATCAGCTTGCCGTACAGCATGCGGCCCTTCTCGCCGCCGGACAGCACGCGCACCGGCTTGCCCACTTCGTCGCCGCCGAACAGCAGGCGGCCCAGCGTGCCGCGGATCACCTGCTCGTCGTCGCCTTCCTGGCCCCACTCGCGCATCCATTCGGTCAGCGTCATGTCGCTGTCGAAATCAGCCTCGTGGTCCTGGGCGAAATAGCCGACCTGGGCTTTCTCCGCCCATTTGATCGAGCCGCGGTCCGCGCTCAGGCCTTCGGCGAACGGCGCGTTGAAGGCGCCGGCCAGCAGCTTGACCAGCGAGGTCTTGCCCGCGCCGTTGGGGCCGATCACGGCCAGACGGGCGCCGGCCTCCAGGATCAGGCTCAAGTCCTTGAACAGCACTTTGGCGTCGTAGGCCTTGTTGAGGTGGTCCACCTCCACCGCCTGGCGGTGCAGCTTGAACTTGTCGTCCATTTCAAAACGGATGAACGGGTTCTGACGGCTGGACGGCTTCACTTCCACCATTTCGGACTTCAGCTTGTCCACCTGCTTCAGCCGGCTGGTCGCCTGACGCGCCTTGGACTTGTTGGCGGAGAAGCGGGCCACGAACTCCTGCAGTTCCTGGATGCGTTCCTTGGCCTTGCTGTTGGACGACAGCTGGCGTTCGCGCGCCTGGGCCGACGCGATCATGTAGTCGTCGTAATTGCCCGGGTAGATGCGGATGGTGTTGTAGTCCAAGTCCGCCATATGGGTGCACACCGAGTTCAGGAAGTGACGGTCGTGCGAAATGATGATCATGGTGGAGTTGCGCTCGTTGAGCACGTTTTCCAGCCAGCGGATGGTGTTGATGTCCAGGTTGTTGGTCGGTTCGTCCAGCAACAGGATATCAGGATTGGAGAACAGCGCCTGCGCCAGCAAGACGCGCAGCTTCCAGCCCGGCGCCACTTCGCTCATCGGGCCGCCGTGCTGCTCCACCGGAATGCCCACGCCCATCAGCAGTTCGCCGGCGCGCGCTTCGGCGGTGTAGCCGTCGTACTCGGCGAACTTGGCTTCCAGTTCGGCCGCGTGCATGTAATCGTCTTCGCTGGCTTCCGGGTTGGCGTAGATGGCGTCGCGTTCGCTCATCGCCGCCCACATCTCGGTGTGGCCCATCATCACCACGTCGATGACGCGCTGATCCTCATAGGCGAACTGATCCTGGCGCAGCTTACCCAGGCGCAGGCCGTTCTCGATGGCCACCTCGCCGCTGGTCTGCTCCAGGTCGCCACCCAGAATCTTCATAAAAGTGGATTTGCCGGAACCGTTGGCGCCGATCAGGCCGTAACGGTTGCCTTCGCCAAATTTGACGGAAACCTTTTCAAACAAAGGTTTGACGCCAAACTGCATGGTAATATTGCTTGTGGTAATCACGCTTAGGGATCCTTCAGCCAAATAGCCGTAAGTATCGGAAAAACGTGGGATTCTAGCACAGTGCCGGCGTTTTCCCGAGCCGTCCGTCAAGGAAACGCCGCCTACCTTTTGCCAGCTTCTCGAATTCCGCTACAATCGTAAGCCTTGTTTTCTATTCCCTGAGATAGGCTGAACTATGCTTACCGGCAGCTTGGTCGCCCTGGTCACCCCGATGTCCGCAGACGGCTCGGTCGACTACGAGGCACTGCGACGACTCGTCGATTTCCATATTGAGAATGGCACCGACGGCATTGTCGCGGTTGGCACCACGGGCGAATCCGCCACATTGAACGTGACCGAGCACATCGCCGTGGTCAAGGCGGTTGTCGAATACGCCGCCGGCCGCGTCAAAGTCGTCGCCGGCGCCGGCGGCAACTCCACCGCCGAAGCGATCGAACTGAGCCACCTGTCCCGGGAGGTTGGCGCCGATTACGTACTGTCGGTCGTGCCTTATTACAACAAGCCCACTCAGGAAGGTCTGTATCAGCATTTCAAAGCGATAGCCGACGCCAGCAAGCTGCCGGTCATTCTTTATAATGTGCCCGGCCGCACCGTCGCCGACATGAGCAACGACACCGCGCTGCGCCTGGCCTCGCACCCCAACATCGTCGGCCTGAAAGACGCCACCGGCGACATTGGCCGCGCCTGCGATCTGGTCATGCGCGTTCCGGAAGGCTTCATCCTCTATTCCGGCGACGACGCCACCGGCATGGCCTTCATGCTGTGCGGCGGCCACGGCGTGATCTCGGTCACCGCCAACATCGCCCCCAAATTCATGAGCGAGCTGTGCAAAGCCGCCACCGGCGGCGACGCCAAGCGGGCTCGCGAGATCAACGACAAGCTGCAAGGCCTGCACAAGCAGCTGTTCATCGAACCCAACCCGATTCCGGCCAAGTGGGCGCTGACGCGGATGAACCGGATACCCTCCGGCATCCGCCTGCCGCTGACCCCGCTCTCCACCGACGCGCAAGCCGCCGTGGAAGCGGCGATGAAACAAGCCGACGTCCTTTAACCTTTCCCCTGCCGAAACGATGGGAGACCGCATGAAACGAACCGCGCCCGCCGCGATTCTGCTGGCAACCGGCATTATCGCCGGTTGCAGCTCGCAACAGCCGCTGACCAAGAAGCTGGACTATCAGTCCGACAAGCCCAAAAGCGTCAACACTCTGGAAGTGCCGCCGGATCTGACCGCGCCGCAAGTCCAGAACAAATACACCATCCCCGGCGCCGCCAGCGCCGCGGCCCAAGGCGCCAAGACCGACGCTCCGGCCCAGCAGCCGGCGGCCGGCAGCTCGGTCGCGCTGAACCAGCTTGACAACGTCAAGATGGAGCGCGCCGGCACCCAACGCTGGCTGGTGGTGTCCGGCAAGAGCCCGGAACAACTGTGGCCGGCGCTGAAGGCCTTCTGGCAGGACAACGGCTTCGTGATCAAGAGCGAAGACCCGGCCGTGGGCGTGATGGAAACGGACTGGGCGGAAAACCGCGCCAAGCTGCCCAACGACGGCCTGCGCAAGCTGCTGGAAACCGTCGGCCTCGGCAGCGTCTACTCCACCGGCGAGCGCGACAAGTTCCGCATCCGTCTGGAAAAGACCGCCAACGGCACCGAAGTCTACTTCTCGCACCGCGGCATGGAAGAAGTCTATGCCGACACCACCAAGACCAACACCATCTGGCAGCCGCGCGCCACCGACCCGGGCCTGGAGGCCGAGTTGCTAGGCCGCTTCATGATGAATCTGGGCATGGCGGAGGACAAGGCGCGCGAACAGGTCAAGCAGACGCTGAGCGCGCCGGCCAAGCCGCAGACGCCCATCGTCGACGGCCAGCTGGTGCTCAGCGACGAGTTCGACCGCGCCTGGCGCCGCGTCGGCCTGGCGCTGGACCGCGTCGGCCTGGTGGTCAGCGACCGCGACCGCTCCCAGGGCGTTTACTTCGTCAAACCGGCCAAGAGCGAGACCGACAAGAACGAATCCGGCGGCTTCTGGTCCAGCCTGGCCTTCTGGAAGAGCGACGACGGCAAGTCCGCCAAGCCCACCGAGCAGGAGTACCGCGTGCAGATCAAGGAAACCGCGCCCGGCTCCAGCACGGTGTCCCTCCAGGACAAGCAGGGCAAGCCGCTGTCGGACGCCTTCAGCAAGGCCGCGCTGTCCAAGCTGCAAACCGAGCTGCAATAAGACGCGAAATCCACGCGTCCTTAAAAAACAAAGCCCGCTATCGCGGGCTTTGTTTTGCGCCTTAATTGTCAAACCAGCGATCAAAGCCTCCGGCTTTCGACAATCAAGCGAAATGTAACACTTTGTAGCGAACAGACAATTGTGTTGTTTTCATGTTGCAACACCTCTTGTTCCATTTGCTACAGGCACAAAAAAACCGGCCATAGCCGGTTTTTTTGTCGCAGGCCAAGAATTACTTGGCAGCGGAAGCCTCAGCGGCCGGAGCGGAAGCAGCAGCCGGAGCGGAAGCTTCAGCAGCCGGAGCGGATGCCGGAGCGGCAGCCGGAGCGGATGCTTCAACAGCAGGAGCGGAAGCTTCAGCCGGAGCTTCAGCTTTCTTACCGCAAGCGGACAGGGCTACAGCCAGCAGGGCAGCAACGAGGAGCGACTGTTTCATTTTTTCATTACCTTTGAGGATAAGTTGAACAAGACGTCAGTTATCGCACGGTCTTCGAAATAAGCCGGGCGACTGAAAATCCATCAGTGCGCAAATTGTATCACGAAAAAAAAGGCTGTATAGGGGGCAAAATTCCAAAAAAACACCTTTGCCCATAATCCTCTTCCGCAAAGCAGCATAGCCACAAAAACGGGCGTTTACCCCTGTCGTTGAGGCCAGAATTTGTCGATATCACTTGCGCATCCGAACAATTTCTGTGGTTATTTTGCTACATTCGTCGCCAAATGCCAATAGCCTGCCAGGTATCCCTCGTACAAACATTCCTGCATGCCCGGCCCCAAAGCCGCGCCGGCAATGCGTCTGGCATTGGCGAAGGCGCGCCAGGCGGCGAAATCCCCCTCCTCCGCCTCCAATTTCTCGCCGTTGCAATAGAAACTGTCGCCGCAGAACAGGATCTGGCTCTTGCGGTCCAGTTCCAGTCCGCGCAAGCGCGCTTCGCTCTCGAATTCGGCCTCGTCCAGCTCTTCTTCCGGCGCGTCGTAAAATACATGCGCCTTGGGTTCGGTCAGATAATGGCCGAGGAAGTCGCCCACCGCCGCCTTGTCCCAGCGGATCTGCTCCAGCAGCCGGCTGACCTGCTCCACCATCTCGTCGCCGATCCGCGCCGGTTCCCGCTGCAGTTTGAGGTCGGGATCGGCGTACACGCCTTCCGCGCAGATGCGGTCCTGAAGGTGCACCAGGAATTGGGTCGCCAACTCCTGCGCCGGCGGCGCGCGGAAGCCGATCGAGTAAGTCATGCCGGGATCCAGCGCCACGCCGTGGTGCGCGCACTTGGGCGGCAGGTAGAGCATGTCGCCGTGCTCCAGCACGAACTCCTGCTCGCAGCGGAAATCCTTCAGCACCCGGATCGGCGCGTCTTCGATGAAGTCGTCGTCGTGCTGGGTGGAGATCTGCCAGCGCTTGCGTCCGCCCACTTGCAGCAGGAACACGTCGTAGGCGTCGAAATGCGGACCCACGGTGCCGCCCGGCGGCGCGTAGCTGATCATCAGATCGTCCAGCCGCGCGTAGGGAATGAAGTTGAAGCGCCACAGCAGTTCGTCGATGTGCGGCAGATGTTGATTGACGCCCTGCACCAGCAGGGTCCAATCCGTTTCCGGCAGCCGGCGGAAGCGCGCCGGGCGGAACGGGCCGCGCTCCAGACTCCAGCGGCCGTCGCGGCATTCGATCAAGCGCGACTCCGCGTCTTCGCGGGTCGCCAGTTGCGACAACACCGAAAAATCCGCCAGCGGCCCCACCTCGGTCAGGGCGCCGCGGATCAGCAAAGGCTTCTTGTGCCAGTACTCGGCGAGGAACTGTTCGGGCGACATCCCGCCCAGCAAAGTTGTTGTGTTCATGGCAGTTTCACGGGCTGAAACGCCCGGCAATGGTTTACAATATGGGATGCGCGCAATGGCGGCGCACCTGAAAATCGTTTTCGATGGCCGGCTTGCGCCGCCGTCTGCTTTATTTACCTTCCTTCACGGATCCGCACTCATGCAAATCTCCAAAAACACCGTCGTTACCCTCCACTACGAGATGTTCGACGCTGACAACAACCTCCTCGACAAGACCGAAGAGCCGATCAGCTATCTGCACGGTGGCTACGACGGCATCTTCCCGCTGGTGGAAGAAGCTTTGGAAGGCAAGGCCGTTGGCGACGCCATCGACGTCAAGATGACGCCGGACGACGCTTTCGGCGACCCGGAAGAAGAACTGATCCGCTTGGAAGACCTGGACGTGTTCCCCGCTGACGTCGAAGTCGGCATGATGTTCGAAGCCGACGATCCGGAAACCGGCGACGTGCTGCTGTTCCGCGTCACCGACATCGCCGACGGCAAGGCCGTGGTCGACGCCAACCACCCTCTGGCCGGCCAGAGCATCCGCTTCGCCGCCAAGGTTGTGGAAATCCGCGCCGCCAGCGCCGATGAAATCAGCCACGGCCACGCCCACGGCGAGCACGGCCACCACCATTGATCAGGCATCCGGCCCAGCCGGCATCGGCGTCATTGTAATGCTTTTGCCGGCGCGCCGGCCTGATTTCGACAAAGGCGGCCCCATGGGCCGCCTTTGTCATGCCTGCGCGCGGAATCCGTCGCGCT
Organism: Chromobacterium sp. LK11; assembly: GCF_001043705.1. Classification (NCBI taxonomy): domain Bacteria; kingdom Pseudomonadati; phylum Pseudomonadota; class Betaproteobacteria; order Neisseriales; family Chromobacteriaceae; genus Chromobacterium; species Chromobacterium sp. LK11. The sequence continues at coordinate 180,873 of NZ_LDUR01000004.1, read as the reverse complement.
ATCCCGAACGCCCTCGCCACCAACGGCGGCAACCGGCGACAAGCACCAGCGCGCACAGCGCCAGCCTCAAGCCGTATTCCTCATGACTGCCGGACTTGTACAGCAGCCACAGCAACTGCAGCGCCAGGGCCGGCAGCATCAGCGACTGCAGCCGCGCGCTTAAATCCGCCGGCCAGCCCCGGGGCCAGGCCCAGCGGCAGGCGCCCCACATCGCCGCCCAACCCAGCAAGGCGCCCACGACCACGTCCAACGGCCAATGCACGCCTATCGCCAGCCGCGACAACATCACCAGCGCCACCGCGGCCGTCAGCAGCGCGCCGCGGCGCAGCATGCCGGAATAGTAAAGAAAGCTCGCCAGCGTGGCGGAAGCCATCGCGTGGCCGGAAGGAAAGGAGCCGTTGCCGGGCAAGTCGTCCAGCAGCCGCACCGATCCCGGCGGCAACACCAGCGGCGGCCGCGGCTCGGCGAAGCCCGCCTTGAGCGCGATGGCCAGAAACACGCCCGTCCCGCAGCCGACCAGCAAGGCCGGCAGCTTGTCCGGCCGCCGCCAGCTCAAGGCCAGCAGCAGGGCCAGCACCGTGGGCCAGTCTCCCAACACGCTCAGCAAGCGCCAGAACGCGCCGGGCGCGATGCGGCCGGCTTCGTGCAAGATCAGGAACAGTTCGCGATTGGAGGCGGGCGACAGCGCCAGCAGAATAGCCAGCGGCGACAACAACAACGCCGGCCACAGCCGGCGCAAACAGGACCACTTAAACCACATCAGTCAGCTTTCATCGTTGCAAGGGTGATTCGATCCAGACCCGCCAGGTCGACAATGGTTTCCGCTTGCAGCAAACCCGCTTCGGTGAAAAGCCGGCGCACCGCCTCGCCCTGATCGTAGCCGTGCTCGACGATCAGCCAGCCGCCGGGCGCCAGCCGACGCGGCGCGTCGGCGGCGATGGCGCGCAGACAGGCCAGGCCGTCGGCCTCGTCGGTCAAGGCCATCCGCGGCTCGAAACGCACGTCCCCCTGCCCCAGATGCTCGTCGTCGCGCCGGATATAGGGCGGATTGGACACGATGAGATCAAACACCGCGTCCGCCGGCAGCGCCTGATACCAGCTGCCTTGGTAAAAATCGACGCGCGCGCCCAGGCGCTCGGCGTTGCCGCGCGCGACGGCCAGCGCCTCCGCCGACAGATCGACGGCGCAGACCCGCCACGCCGGCGCCTCCAGCGCCAAGGTCGCGGCGATGGCGCCGCTGCCGGTGCCCAGGTCCACCACGCGGGCGGCGCCGCGGCCGGTCCGCTCCAGCGCAGCCTCGATCAAATGCTCGGTTTCCGGCCTGGGGATCAGCACCTGCGGCCCTACGGAGAAATCGCGGCCGTAGAACTCGCGCCGGCCGATCAGGTAAGCCACCGGCTCGCCGGCGGCGCGGCGCGCCCCCAGCGCGCGGAAACACGCTTCCTGTTCCGCGCTCAGTTCCTGCTCCGGATAAGCGGCGATACGGGCGTGGCTCAGTTCCGGCGCCGCCTGCTGCAACAGCATGCGGGCCTCCAGACGGGGCAAGGGGTATAGGCGCAGCGCCTCGGCTATCGTCAACATGGTCGTCACAACAGGAACAGGGTGGCGAGCCCCAGGAAAATGAAAAAGCCGCCGGAATCGGTGCAGGCGGTGATCAGCACGCTGGAGCCCAGCGCCGGATCGCGGCCGGAGCGCTGCATCAGGCAGGGGATCAACACCCCCATGGTGGCGGCCAGCATCAGATTGAGCAGCATCGCGCCCAGCATCACCAGGCCCAGCGAGAAGCTGCCGTACAACAACCAGGCGACGCTGCCTATCACCCCGCCCCACAACACGCCGTTGATCATGCTGACCCGCAGTTCCTTGCGCCACAAGCGCCAGGCCTGGCTCAGCTGCATCTGCCCCATGGCCAGCGCGCGCACGATCATGGTGATGGTCTGGTTGCCGGAGTTGCCGCCGATGCCGGCGACGATGGGCATCAGCGCGGCCAGGGCCACCAATTGGGAAATGGAGTGCTCGAACACGCCGATCACGCGCGAGGCGACGAAGGCGGTGCACAGATTGATCGCCAGCCAGGCCCAGCGGTTCTTCACCGAATCGATGACCGGGGCGAACAGGTCTTCTTCCTCTTTCAAACCGGCCAGGTTCAGCACTTCGCTGTCGGACTCCTCGCGGATCACGTCCACCATCTCGTCCACGGTCAGCCGGCCGATCAGCTTGCCGGCCTCGTCCACCACCGGCGCGGTGATCAAGTCGTAGCGCTCGAAGGCCAGCGCCGCGTCGGCGGCGTCCTCGTCGGGGCTGAAGCTGACCAGTTCGGTGGCCATCACTTCGGCCACCAGCGCGTCGGGATCGGACACCAGCAATTTGCGGATGGACAGCACGCCCTTGAGCAGGCCCAGGTCGTCGATGACGAAGATTTTATCGGTGTGCGCCGGCAACTCGTCGAAACGGCGCAGATAGCGCAGCACCACTTCGCAGCTGACGTCGGCGCGAATCTTGACCAGGTCGAAGTCCATCAGCGCGCCGACCTTGTCCTCGTCGTAGGACAAGGCCGACTGCAGTTGGGCGCGTTCCTCTTCGTCCAGGCCGCCCATCACTTCGTACACCACCTGGCGCGGCATGTCCGGCGCCAGTTCGGCCAGTTCGTCCGCGTCCAGTTGCTCGGCGGCGTTGACGAGCTCGCCGTGCTCCATCACTTCGATCAGCGATTCCCTGACCGCGTCGGACACTTCCAGCAGGATGGCGCCGTCGCGAGCGCCGTCCACCTGGTCCCAGACCAGCAGGCGGTCTTCCAGCGGCAAGGCTTCCAGGATATGGGCGACGTCGGCCGGGTGCAGCTGTTCCAGCTTCAGGCGCAGCGCTTCCAGATTGTAATGCGGGGCCAGCGGGTCCGTCGGCGGCTCGGAGACCTCCGGACGGGATACAAGATCTTCCAACTGCCGCTGGCGCTCGATCAGGCGCTGCACCAGGGCCAGGCTTTCTTGCAGACGATCGGCGGATTGTTGCTTGAAGGCAACCGTCATGCACGTCTCCTTCCGCCCAGATGGCGCGCGCGGCGCGGGCGGTCTGAGGCGGGCTTATTCTCTAACGGTAAATCGGGATTGGATTACGGGGTAACTGGGTAAGTCCATTGCGTAGCCGCCATGCCTCGCGCATGGCGCGCTCTAAAAAGAAAGTCGCGATTGTAACATGCCGCCTGCGCCGCTCCAATCCGCCCTCCGGACGCTCACGGCAGTTCCACATAGCTCATGCGCCGCTGGATGATGCGGGTCTTGCGCGCCAGGCCCGGCGCGGCGCGATGGGTGTCGTAATAGCGCGGATTGGGCACCATCGCCGCCAGCTTGGCCGCCTGCGCCGAGGACAGCCGCGCTGCGCTGCTGCGGTAGTAATGGCGCGACGCCGCCTCCGCGCCGAACACGCCGTTGCCCCATTCGATCACGTTCAGGTAAATCTCGAAGATGCGCCGCTTGTCCAGCACCGCCTCCAGCATCACCGTGATCAAGGCTTCCTCCAGCTTGCGCCACGGCGTCTTGCTGCTGGACAGGAACAAATTCTTGGCCAGCTGCTGGCTGATGGTGGAGCCGCCGGCGACGATCTTGCCCTTCTTCAGGTTTTTTTCGAAAGCGACTTCGATGCCGTCCCAGTCGAAACCCTCGTGATCGACGAACTTGGCGTCCTCGGACGCGATCAGCGCGCGCTTGAGATTGGGAGAAATCTGCTCGTAACTCACCCATTTGTGGCGCAACTCCGCCTCGGGATCCTCCTGCTGCAACTTGGCCAGCTGTTCGTTCATGAAGGAGCTGGCCGACGGATCGTGGCTGCGCCAATAGACGATATGGCCGAAGATCCACAGGTTATACAGCAGAAAGGCGGCCATCAGGGCCGCCAGCACTTTCAGGAAGAGACGCATTATCTGACTCGCGACGCGAGCCCCCGCAAGGCGGGGGATTGGGATTCAAACCGCGGGAGGAAACCGGCGGCGCCGCGCTTCCGGCGCCGGCCCGGCCGGCTCCGGGAAGCGTCAGGCCAGCACTTCGCGCAGCATATTGGTCACTTTGCGGGTGGCCGGCTCCACGCCGCGCCAGATGGAGAAGGATTCGGCCGCCTGCTCCACCAGCATGCCCAGGCCGTCGGCCAGCATGCCGGCGTTTTCCGCCTGCGCGCGCTGCAGGAAAGGGGTCAGGCCCTTGCTGTACACCATGTCGTAAGCCAGGGTGCGCGCGGTGAACAGGCCGTAGGGAATCGGCGGCAGTTCATTGCTGAGGCTGGTCGAGGTGGCGTTGATCACGATATCGAAGCTGCGGCCCTTCAATTGCTCGTAGCCGATGGCCTCCACCTTGCCCCAGGGCGCGAAGTGGTGGGCCAGCGCCTCGGCCTTGATCAGCGTGCGGTTGGCGATGGTCAGGGAGGCCGGCTTTTGCGCCAGGATAGGCTCCAGCACGCCGCGCACCGCGCCGCCGGCGCCCAGGATCAGCACCTTGGCGCCGGCGATCGGGTAATCCAGATTGTCGACGATGTCGCGCACCAGGCCCACGCCGTCGGTGTTGTCGCCGTAGATCTTGCCGTCGCGGAAGCACAGGGTGTTGACCGCCTCCGCCGCGCGGGCGCGCTCGGTCAGCTCATTGGCGAAACGGTAGGCGTCGCCCTTGAACGGCAGTGTGATGTTGAGGCCCTTGCCGCCGGCGGCGACGAACTCGGCCACCACGTCGTTGAAGCGCCCCAGTTCGGCGAACAACTTGTCGTAGGCGATATCCTGGCCGGTGGCCGCCGCGAATTCGTTATGGATGAACGGCGACTGGCTGTGCGAAACAGGATTGCCGATAACGGCGTAACGGTCGGTCATGAGTCAGCTTTCCAAGATTGGGTATGTTTTCGGTATCGGATAGAGAGCGGCTAACAAAACCCCCGGCGCCGCTTCGCGCCTGACTTTGTTGGCGGCTCTCGCCATGCCCGCGCCGACGGCGCGGCGGCGCTATGACACTTTGCCGTGGAATACGCCAAACATCAACCACGACGTCGCCGCGCCGGCCCCGGCTCAGCCTTGTTGCCAGGGCAGGCCGCGCGCCTTCCAGCCGCCCACGCTGTTGCGGTGGCCGGCGGCGTCCTTGTCGCCCTCGAAGCCCTCCAGCACGTTGTAAGCCTCGCTGTAGCCGGCGGCGGCGGCCATGCGCGCCACTTCGTCGGAACGCACGCCGGAGCGGCACATCAGCATCAGCACGCCCTCCTTGGGCAGCATGTCCCGCAATTGCTCGATGAAGCGCGGGTTGGGCTGCATGCCGGGGAAGCTGCGCCACTCCAGCCGCTGCGCGTAGGGCACCACGCCGACGAACTGCCATTCCGCCGCGCTGCGCACGTCCAGCAGCACCGCCTCCGGCATCGCCTGTTTCAGCTGGTGCGCCTCCTGCGGCGTCAAGGCGCCGCGATAGGGCAAGCCTTGCTCTTCGGCCCGGCGCCGCGCCTGCTGCAATAGCTGTGTCACTTGATCCATGCAAGCTCTCCCCGCGGCCTCGCCGCCTTGCGGAGCCGCCGACGCTCCTCCGCCTCCGCCTTGGGCTGACTCGCCACGGTCCGCGTCAGCGCGTCTTGCCTCAGGCTCTCCGCGAGGTGCTGTCAGCCGCCCCGTTACCTTATATACGGATTATCCATATCGACGATGATGGCCGCAACGCCATTAACGCCCCATATTGGTGCATAAATCCAGCCCAGGCACCAGCCTGGTTCATTCAACTTCGCTAGCGCCCGATTTTGGGCTATGACACAATGGAATCTCAGCGATTTTAAAGCTGGCACGCTTAATGCTTAAGTGCTAGCCATCCACTCATTCGCACATGATGCATGTAGCCTTTCAGGAGAAAACCATGGCGGTTGCAGACGTAGTCAAGCTGATTACCGAAAATGATGTCAAGTTCATCGACCTGCGCTTTACCGACACCCGCGGCAAAGAACAACACGTGTCGATTCCGGCCCACGTCCTGCTGGACGATCCGGACGCATGGTTCGAACACGGCCACGCTTTCGACGGCTCCTCGATCGCAGGCTGGAAAGGCATCCAGGCATCCGACATGCTGCTGATGGCCGACCCGGCCACCGCCCGCATCGACCCGTTCTACGACGAACCCACCGTCTTCCTGCATTGCGACGTGATCGACCCGGCCGACGGCAAGGGCTACGACCGCGACCCGCGTTCCATCGCCAAGCGCGCCGAAGCCTATCTGAAAGCCTCCGGCCTCGGCGACACCGCCTACTTCGGCCCGGAGCCGGAATTCTTCATCTTCGACGGCGTGACCTGGGGCACCGACATGTCCGGCTGCTTCGTCAAGATCAAGGCCGAAGAAGCCGCCTGGGCGTCCGCCGAGGAGTTCGAAGGCGGCAATATGGGCCACCGCCCGGGCATTAAAGGCGGCTACTTCCCGGTGCCGCCGGTGGACTCCTCCCAGGACATCCGCTCCGCCATGGTGCTGCTGCTGGAAGAACTGGGCATCCCGGTGGAAGTGCACCACCACGAAGTGGCCACCGCCGGCCAGAACGAGATCGGCACCAAGTTCAGCACCCTGACCCAGCGCGCTGACTGGACCCAGATCCTGAAATACGTGGTGCACAACGTGGCGCACAGCTACGGCAAAACCGCCACCTTCATGCCCAAGCCCATCGTCGGCGACAACGGCTCCGGCATGCACGTGCACCAGTCCATCTGGAAGGACGGCAAGAACCTGTTCGCCGGCGACGGCTACGCCGGTCTGTCCGAAACCGCGCTCTACTACATCGGCGGCATCATCAAGCACGCCAAGGCGCTGAACGCGATCACCAACCCGGGCACCAACTCCTACAAACGCCTGGTGCCGCACTACGAAGCGCCGGTGAAGCTGGCTTACTCCGCCAAGAACCGTTCCGCGTCCATCCGCATTCCGCACGTGGCCAGCCCCAAGGGCCGCCGCATCGAAGCGCGTTTCCCGGACCCGCTGGCCAACCCCTACCTGTGCTTCTCCGCTCTGCTGATGGCCGGCCTGGACGGCATCCAGAACAAGATCCACCCGGGCGACGCCGCGGACAAGAACCTGTACGATCTGCCGCCGGAAGAGGACAAGCTGATCCCGACCGTCTGCGCCAGCCTGGACGAGGCGCTGGCCGCGCTGGACAAGGACCGCGAGTTCCTGACCCGCGGCGGCGTGTTCTCCAATGACTGGATCGACGCCTACATCGAGCTGAAGATGCAGGAAGTCAACCTGACCCGCATGACCACCCATCCGGTGGAATTCGCGATGTATTACTCGCTGTAAACCGGCGCGCGGAAAAACGGCAGCCCAAGGGCTGCCGTTTTCATATATGACTTGTCCGGCGGATTTGCATATCATTGCAGAGCTGAAACCCGGAACTCGACACGCCGCCCATGAAAACTCTATCGCTTTGTCTGATGCTGTTGCTGAGCGCCTACGCTCAAGCCACCGTTTACAAGTACGTGGACAAAGACGGCAACGTCACTTTCACCAATGTGCCGATTCGCGGCGCGCAAGCGATCCGGCTCAATCCGCTGTCTTCCTATCCCAGCCAGCACAAGAAAAACAACGCCGTCGGCAACAGCAGCGGCGGCAACGGCGACGCCAAGCCCGCCGGCAGCTACCCCAGCGTCGATCCCGGCACCCAGAAGCAGCGCGACAACGGCCGCCGCAAGATTCTGGAGCAGGAACTGGCCAATGAGCAGAAAGCGCTGACCGAAGCGGAAAAGGCGCTGACCGACGGCAAGGCCACCCGCAACGGCGACGAAACCCGCAACTACCAGAAATACCTGAACCGGGTGCAGAAGCTGCAGGACGAAGTCACCGATCGCCAGAAAAACGTGGAAGCCTTGCGCCGCGAGCTAGGACAGAACTAGTTTGACGCACCATCGTGGTGCATACTGACGATGAATGGGCCATTCCCGGGCACGCGGGCATGGCCCGAATTTTGCTCAGCCTGCGCAAGCCCCCGCTCCAGCCTACAGGACACACCGCACCATGCCGCCGACCAGCTTTGCCGGACTAGAACTGCTGGACACCCCCGTGCTGATCGTCGACGCCGACGGCGCGCTGCATTTCGTCAATCCCGCCTGCGAAAACCTGCTGGCGCTGGGCAGCCGCGAACTGCTGCGTCACAGCCTGTTCGATCTGTTCCAGCCCTGCCCGGCGCTGCGCCAGGCGCTGTCCACCGCCTTGCGCCACAACGCCAGCTTCATCGAGCACGATCTGGAACTGGTCCCGCAGCACAGCGAGCAGCCGCTGCACATCGCGCTGTCGGTCGCGCCGGTGGACGCGGACGGCGGCCTGGCGCTGATCGAACTGCGGCCGCTGGATCAGCAGCTGAAAATCGCCAACGAAGAACGGCTGCTGCTGCAGCACCAGGCCAACCGCGAACTGATCCGCAATCTGGCGCATGAGATCAAGAACCCTCTGGGCGGCATTCGCGGCGCGGCGCAATTGCTGGAGCACGAGCTGCTGGACCGCCCGGAACTGAAGGAATACACCGCGGTGATCAAGGAAGAGGCGCTGCGGCTGCAATCGCTGGTCGACCGGCTGCTGGCGCCGCACCGCAGCCATGTGCGCGGGGAGATCAATATCCACGAAGTGCTGGAGCGCGTGCGCAGCATCGCGCTGGCCGAATACCCGCAGGGCCTGCTGATCCGCCGCGACTACGACACCAGCCTGCCGCAGCTGGTGGCCGACAAGGAACAACTGATCCAGGTGGCGCTCAACATCGTCAAGAACGCGATCCAGGCGATGAAGGGCCGCGGCGAACTGGTTCTGCGCACCCGGGTGGCGCGCCAGGTGACGCTGGCGCGCAAACGCCACACCCTGGCATTGAAATTGCAAATCATCGACGACGGCCCCGGCATCCCCGACGAGATCAAGGACCATGTCTTCTACCCGCTGGTCACCGGCCGCGCCGAAGGCACCGGCCTGGGCCTGACCCTGGCCCAGGCCTTCGTCCACCAACACGGCGGCAACATCGAATTCGACTCCCGCCCGGGACAGACCTGCTTCACCGTGACGCTGCCTTTCGCCACTGACTGAGCCGCCCGCCCACAAACACATTGCCGCCGCCCGCTTCGCCGGCGGCGCCGAGCACAAGGATTTCGCGATGAACCAAGCGGTATGGATTATTGACGACGACAAGGCGATACGCTGGGTGCTGGAGAAAGCGCTGGGGCGCGCCGGCATCGGCTTCGACAGCTTCGCCAGCGCCGACGACGCGCTGAACGCGCTGTACGACCGCGCGCCCCAAGTCATCGTTTCGGACATCCGCATGCCGGGCACCGACGGGCTGAAATTCCTGTCCAAGGTCAAAGCCGAGCACCCGGCGCTGCCGGTCATCATCATGACCGCGCACTCCGATCTGGATTCCGCGGTGGCGGCCTTTCAGGGCGGCGCCTTCGAATACCTGCCCAAACCCTTCGACGTCGATCAGGCGGTGCTGCTGATCGAGCGCGCGCTGGCGGAGAGCCGCCCGGACATCGCGGTCAGCGATCATCCCGAAGCGATGCCGGTACTGCTGGGCCAGGCGCCGGCGATGCAAGACGTGTTCCGCGCCATCGGACGGCTGTCCCAGTCCAACGTCACCGTGCTGATCACCGGCGAATCCGGCACCGGCAAGGAAAGGGTGGCCGAAGCGCTGCACCGCCACTCGGTGCGCGCCGGCAAGCCCTTCATCGCGCTCAATACCGCCGCCATCCCCAAGGACCTGCTGGAGTCGGAACTGTTCGGCCATGAGAAAGGCGCGTTCACCGGCGCGCAAGCCACCCGCCGCGGCCGCTTCGAAGAGGCCGAGGGCGGCACGCTGTTCCTGGACGAGATCGGCGACATGCCCACCGAGCTGCAAACCCGGTTGCTGCGCGTGCTGTCCGACGGCCACTTCTACCGCGTCGGCGGCCACACCCCGATCAAGGCCAACGTCCGCGTCATCGCCGCCACCCACCAGAACCTGGAACAACGGGTGCGCGACTGCCTGTTCCGCGAAGACCTCTACCACCGCCTGAACGTGATCCGCCTGCGGCTGCCGCCCTTGCGCGAACGGCGCGAAGACATTCCGCTGCTGGCCCGCCACTTCCTGGCCAAGAGCGCCACCCAGCTGGGCGTGGAGCCCAAGCGGCTCAGCGACGCCGCCATGGACGTGGTCAAGCACAGCCTGTTCTCCGGCAATGTGCGCGAACTGGAAAACCTGTGCCAGTGGATCAGCGTGATGGCGCCCGGCCAGACCGTGGAAGTGGCCGACCTGCCGCAGGAGCTGCGCGACCCCGCCGCCGGCGGACGCCACGCCGGCGGCGCCGACGCGGGGCAACTGGACTGGCCGCAATTGCTGGCGGAGGAAGTCAGCCGCCGCCTGCGCGCCGGCGAGGCCGGCATCATCGACGAGCTGACCCGGCGCTTCGAGGCCAGCTGCATCCGCAGCGGCCTGGCCCACACCGGCGGCCGCAAGGTGGAAGCCGCCCACCTGCTGGGCTGGGGTCGCAACACCCTGACCCGCAAGATCCAGGAGCTGGGTTTGGAGGCCCATGCCGACGAAAGCCATGACAAGGCCGATCTCGGGCTCATAAAATGAAGCCATGATCATTCCGCAAGGGCTCGCCCATGTCCAAGTCCGCGCTGGCGCTGCTCACCCTGCTGGCCGGCGGGTGGGTCCATGCAGCCCCCGTTCTGCGCATCGTCGTCGGCAGCGCCGAACCGGCGCCCTTCATCCAACACGCCTCCGCCCAGCTGTCCGGCCCCGTCATCGAGCTCGCCCGGCAAGCGGCGGAACACTGCGGCCTGAACGCTCAGTTCCGGCAGCTGCCGGCGCGGCGGCTGCTGCGCAGCCTGGCGCTGGACCAGGCCGACGCCGCCGCCATGCTGTCCTTCCAGGCTGACCGCGCCAAACAGATGCTCTACCCGATGCGCGACGGGCAGGCGGACAGCCGGCTCAGGCTGACCGCGCTGTCCTACGTGCTCTACGTCCCGCAGGACTCAACGCTGCGCTGGGACGGCTACCGGCTGGACCTGCCCGAAGACGACAGCGTCGGCGTCAACCGCGGCTGGTCGGTCATCCGCGAGCTGAAGGCCCGCCGAATCCCGACCGAGGCCGGCGCCGATCTGGAGGAGAACTTCGCCAAGCTACAGGCCGGGCGCATCGCCGCCTTCGCCATGCATGAACCCGGCGGCGACGCCTATCTGGCGCAACACCCGCAACTGCGCATGAAAAAGCTGCTGCCGCCGCTGAAAACCGAAAACAACTATCTGGTGTTCGGCAAGGCTTACGGCCAGGCGCATCCGGAGCGCATGCGCTGCGTCTGGCGGCAGTTGCCGCCGCTGCGCCGGCAACTGGCCCTGCCCTGAATCAGCCGGCCGCGCCCAGCGGCGTCAGCCCCGGCAGAGTGGCGAAGCTCTGCTCCCGCACCGTGGCCAGAAAATCCTGCATATAGGCCAGCCCGCCGTCGTCGTCGCGCACCGCGGCGTACAGCTCGCTGCTCAGCCCGCGCTCGCCTATCGGCCGCGCCACCACGTAGCCGCGCTCCAGATAGGGCTTGACCGCCCAGTAAGGCAAGGCCGCCACCCCGCGGCGGCTGGCCACCAGCTGGATGATGGCGATGGTCAGTTCGCTGCTGCGCCGCGCCGGATTGACGCCCGCCGGGCGCAAGACCTTGCGCATCAGGTCCAGCATCTCGTCCGGCACCGGGTAATGGATCAGCGTTTCGCCGGCGAAATCCTCCGCCAGCCAGCAGCGCTTGTTCGCCAACGGGTGATCCCGCGCCACGATGCCCACCATCTCGTAAGCGAACAGCGGCTGGTAATCGACGCCGGCCTGAGGCTCCACCTCGGACACGATGGCGAGATCCGCCCGGTGGCTGAGCAACAGGCTGACCGGATCGGTGTGGAAGCCGGACACGATGTCCAGCTCCACGCCCGGCCAGTGCTGGCGAAACGCGTCCATCGCCGGCATCAGCCAGTCGAAGCAGGTATGGCACTCCACCGCCACCCGCAACTCGCCGGCCTCGCCCTGGCGCAGCCGCGCCAGATCGCGCTCCGCCGCCGCCACCCGGGCGTTCAGATCATGGGCCAGCGTCAGCAGACGTTCGCCGGCGGCGGTGAAGCGCAGCGGCTGGGTCTTGCGCTCGAACAAGCCCATGCCGTAGGCCTGCTCCAGCTGTTTGAGCTGATGCGACAAGGCGGACTGAGTCAGGAACAGCCGGCTGGCGGCCAGGGACACGCTGCCGGTTTCGGCCAGCGCCAGCAGGGTGCGCAGATGTCTAATCTCCAGAACGCTCATTATGAATTCATTTCATATTAACTGGCAAAATAATGAGTTTGTATCATACAGCAGCTTGCGCAATGCTAGGGACATCTCGAACCAAGGAGTCCACCATGACCACCCTGCACTTGCTCGGCTTCCCCCGCATCGGCGCCAAGCGCGAACTGAAAACCCTGCTGGAAAACTACTGGAAAAACGACATCGACGAAGCCGCGCTGCTGGGCGGCGCGCGCGAACTGCGCCAGCGCCACTGGCTGCTGCAAAAAGGCGCCGGCGTGGAACTGTCCCCGGTAGGCGACTTCTCCTTGTACGACCACGTGCTGGACGCGCAACTGCTGGTGGGCGCAGTGCCGCCGCGCTTCGGCTTCGACGCCGCCAAGCTCAGCACCGAGCAATATTTCCAACTGGCGCGCGGCAACGCCGGCCAGCCGGCGCTGGAAATGACCAAGTGGTTCGACACCAACTACCACTATCTGGTGCCGGAATGGCATGCCGACACCGCCTTCCAAGCGCAGCCGGAACGCTTGCTGGCGCAAGTGCGCGAAGCCCAGGCGCTGGGCCTGCGCGCCAAGCCGGTGCTGCTGGGGCCGCTGTCGCTGCTGTGGCTGGGCAAGGCCAAGCACGCCGGCCTGGACAAGCTGTCCTTGCTGCCCGCCCTGCTGCAGGCTTATCGCGAGGTGCTGGCCGCGCTGGCGGCGGCCAAGGTGGAGTGGGTGCAGATCGACGAGCCCATCCTGGCCCTGGACCTGCCGCCGGAATGGCTGGCCGCCTTCGAGCCCGCCTACCGTCAACTGCAAGACGCGCCGCTGCGTCTGCTGCTGGCCACCTACTTCGGCAGCGTCGCCGAACACGCGGAACTACTGCAACGCTTGCCGGTGGCCGGCCTGCACCTGGACCTGGTGCGCGCGCCGCTGCAACTGGCGGCCTTCGCCGACGGCTGGCCGCAGGACAAGGTGCTGTCCGCCGGCGTCATCGACGGACGCAATATCTGGCGCGCCGACCTGTCCCGCGTGCTGGCCAGCCTGCAACCGCTGGCCGCCGACCTGGGCGAACGGCTGTGGATCGCCCCCAGCTGCTCGCTGCTGCACACCCCCTTCGACCTGGCCGCGGAGACCCAGCTCGACGTCGACGTCAAGACCTGGCTCGCCTTCGCGGTGCAAAAGCTCAATGAGCTGAAAGTGCTGAAACGCGGCGTGGAGCAAGGCCGCGACGCCATCGCCAATGAATTGGCCGGCAGCGACTACGCTCGTCAGCAGCGCGCCGCCAGCCCGCTGATCCACCGCCCCGACGTCCAGCAGCGGCTGGCCGAGCTGCCGGCCGACGCCGACCGCCGCCACAGCGCCTATCCGGCGCGCGCCGCCGCGCAGCAAGCCTGGCTCAAGCTGCCGCTGCTGCCCACCACCACCATAGGCTCCTTCCCGCAAACCGCGGCCATCCGCAGCGCCCGGGCCGCCTTCAAGCGCGGCGAGTTGTCCGCCGACGCCTACCGCCAGGCGATGCAGCAGGAAATCGAGCTGGCGATCCGCCGCCAGGAGGCGCTGGACATCGACGTGCTGGTGCACGGCGAAGCCGAGCGCAACGACATGGTGGAATACTTCGGCGAACAATTGTCCGGCTTCGTGTTCACCGCCGGCGGCTGGGTGCAGAGCTACGGCAGCCGCTGCGTGAAGCCGCCCATCCTGTTCGGCGACGTGGCGCGGCCGCAAGCGATGACCGTGGAATGGGCGGAGTACGCGCAAAGCCTGACTCCGCGCCCGGTCAAGGGCATGCTCACCGGCCCGGTCACCATCCTGCAGTGGAGCTTTGTCCGCGACGACCTGCCGCGCGGCGAAGTCTGCCGCCAGATCGCCCTGGCGCTGAACGACGAAGTCCGCGACCTGGAAACCGCCGGCATCCGCGTGATCCAGATCGACGAGCCGGCGATCCGCGAAGGCCTGCCGCTGAAGCGCGCCGACCGCGCCGCCTACCTGGACTGGGCCGGCCAGGCCTTCCGCCTGTCTTGCCACGCCGTGGCCGACGCCACCCAGATCCACACCCATATGTGCTATTCGGAATTCGGCGACATCCTGCCGGCCATCGCCGCGCTGGACGCGGACGTGATCACCATAGAAACCTCGCGTTCCGACATGGAGCTGCTGCAGGACTTCGGCCACTTCCGCTACCCCAACGCCATCGGCCCCGGCGTCTACGACATCCACAGCCCGCGGGTGCCGCCGGAAGCCGAAATCCAACAGCTGCTGGAAAAGGCGCTGCAGGTGATCGAGCCGGAAAAACTGTGGGTCAACCCCGACTGCGGCCTGAAAACCCGCGGCTGGCCGGAAGTGGAGGCCGCGCTCTCCAGCATGGTCAAAGTCAGCAAGACGCTGCGCCAACGTCTGGCCCAGGAGGCCGACGCCGTGGTTTGAAACGTCTAATCCGCCGGCATAAAGAAAAGGCCCCTCGATCGAGGGGCCTTTTTACCTTCCGACTCAGGGCTGCAACATGCCCGGCGTCATCATCGCCTTCAAGCGCGTCTGTTCTATGCCGTGGCGCTCGCGGTGGCTCAGCCACCAGATCGAGCCCTTCTTCACGCTCCACAACTGCTGCTGCTCGGACAACAGGCTGGACGTCAGCCAGCCGATATAGGGCTGATGGCCGACCAGCACCACGGTGCGGTTGGCCTCCGGCCAGCCTATCGCCTCCAGCACCTCTTCCGGCGACGCCGTCGGGTTCAGAGCCGGCAGCGTCTGAAAGCTTTTCGCCAGCAAGGCCGCCGTCTGCTGCGAACGCTTGGCCTCCGAGGCCAGCAGCAGATAATCACGCGGCAGGCGCACCCGCAGCCAAGCCGCCATCTGGCTCGCCTGCTGCTGCCCGCGCCGCGTCAGCGCCCTCGCCAGATCATCGGAGCCGTCCTCGGCCTCGGCGTGGCGCCACAAAATCAAATCCATACACACCCCTCGTTAAAATATTCTCAATCCAGGCGCAAGCGGGCCAAGTCGAGCACCCGCCCCAGGCGGGATGCGCGGCTTGGCGCGACTGCGAAATAAAAGCCGCCGGCCCACTACAACGGAAACAGCGCCAACAGCAAGGGCACCAACAAGGCGGTGAACACCCCGTTCAAGCCCATAGCCAGACCGGCGAAGGCGCCCGCAGTCTCCGACAGCTGAAACACCCGCGCCGTTCCAATCCCGTGCGCGGAGATGCCGGTGGCCACCCCCAGCGCCACATCGTCGCGCAGCCGCAGGCCGTTGAACAGCGGCCGCGCCGCCACCGCGCCGAAAATGCCGGACAGGATCACGCACATCGCCGCCAGCTCGGGCACCCCGCCCACGCTTTGCGACACGCTCATCGCGATCGGCGTGGTCACCGCTCGCGTGCTCAGCGACAACAACACCTCCCGCGGCAAGCCGAACAGCCAGCCGAAGCCCACCGCGCTGACGATGCCGGTGACGCCGCCCAGGGCGATGCTCAGCGCCAGCGGCCCCGCTGCGCGCTTGAGCCGGCTCAGATTGCCGTACAAGGGCACCGCCAGCGCCACCGTCGCCGGACCCAGCAACATCTGTATCCACTGCGCGCCCTGCATGTACTGGCGGTAATCGGTGCGCGTCAGCAGCAACCAGCCCAGCACCAGCAGCACCCCGATCAACACCGGATTGGACAAGGGATGACCGCGGCAGCGGCGATTAAACCCCAAGGCCAGCCGGTAAGCCAGCAAGGTGACGAAAACGCCGGTCAACGGCGACTCTCGCAGCGCGGACAGCACGCCGACGCTAATCATGCCCTCCTCCGCGCCGCCGCCGCGCCAGCATCCAGTGCAAGGCCAGCCCCGGCACCAGCAAGGTGCTCAGCGTAGACAAGACCAGCACCGCGGCCAGGCTCGCGCCGTAATCCGCCAGCAGCGCCTGGTAAGCCAGCACCGCGCCGCCGGCCGGAATGAACAGCAAGGACATATGCGCGAGAAAGCGCGGCGCATGAGTCTGCAGCGTGACCGGCACCCCGCGACGCGCGCACAAGGTGGCGAACAAGAGCAGCATGCCCAAGACCGGCCCCGGCACCGGCACGCCCAGGCCGCGCGACAAGACCTCTCCCGCCAATTGATACCCCAACAGCCACAGCGCCGTCTCCATCATGCGATCTTCCTCCTTCCGCCGATGACGCCATGATAATGCGCCGGCTCGCGCTTGGGGATAGACAGATGGACGCGCGCCGCGCCACAGAAGGAGCGGGACAAGCCCCCGCCGGCTTTGGCATAATGCGCGCCATGCCCCATCACCCACTCTGGCTGCCGCAGCCGCCCGCGCTGTCCGCCGCCGCGCAATCCTGTCTCACCGAAGCCGGCTCGCTGACCGAACGGCTGCAAAGCACCGGCCGCCGCTTCGCCGTGCGCGTGTTGCGGCAAGGACCGGACGCCTGCCTGGAAGACGAGGCGCCGTCGCTTGGCCTCGCCGCCGGCGCGCCGCTGCACGCCCGCGAGGTGGCGCTGACCCTGGACGACACCCCGGTGGTGTTCGCCCGCAGCGTCACCCGCCTGGACTGCGCGGCCTGGCAACCCATTCTAGACCGCGGCAGCCGTTCGCTGGGTCTGACATTGTTCGGCGGCCTGCCCGATTTGCTGCGCGACCCGCTGCGTTACCGCCTCATCGCCGCCGACCATCCGCTGTTCGCGCCGGCGGCCCGCCTCAGCCCGCACGCCAGCTACCCGGCGCGGCGCTGCCGCTTCCTGCTGCGGCAAGCGCCGCTGCTGGTGTGCGAACTCTTTTTGCCGGAGCTGGAGAATTTCTTGCGATGAACGCCGCCCGCCTCAATGAACGTTTGACCGTTTACATGCAGCTGATGCGCATGGACAAGCCCATCGGCACCTTCCTGCTGCTGTGGCCTACGCTGTGGGCGCTGCTGATCGCCGGCCAGGGCCGGCCCGACCCGCTGATCGTGCTGATCTTCGTCGTCGGCACCTTTCTGATGCGCTCGGCCGGCTGCGTGATCAACGACTACGCGGACCGCGACTTCGACGGCCATGTGGCGCGCACCCGGCTGCGGCCGTTCGCCCGCGGCGCGGTCGGCAAGAAGGAGGCCCTGCTGCTGGCCGCCGGCCTGGCCCTGCTGTCGCTGCTGCTGATCCTGCCGCTGAACGGCCTGACCCTGCTGCTGAGCGTGCCGGCCCTGTTCATCGCCGCCAGCTACCCGTTCACCAAGCGTTTCTTCCCGCTGCCGCAAGCCTATCTGGGCCTGGCCTTCTCCTTCGGCATTCCGATGGCCTTCGCCGCGCAGACCGGCGAAGTGCCGGCGCTGGCCTGGCTGCTGTTGCTGGCCAACGCCAGCTGGACGCTGGCCTACGACACCGCTTACGCCATCAGCGACAAGCCGGACGACCTCAAGATCGGCATCAAGACCTCGGCGATCACCTTCGGCGACTACGACGTGCCGGCCATCATGCTGTTCCACGCCGTCTTCCTCGCGCTGATGGCCGGCATCGGCCGGCACCTGGCGCTGAGCTGGCCTTTTTACCTGTCCCTGCTGATCTCCGCCGTCTTGATGGCCAGGCAATATCTGGACATCCGGGAACGCGACCGCGCCGCCTGCTTCAAGGCTTTCCTCGACAACAACCGTGTTGGCGCGGCCATCCTCGCCGGCGTGGCGCTCAGCTACTGGCTGCCGTAAAACCCAATGTCATCATTTTTCAGAGCGACGACATTATGTGAATCTTTGTGAACTTTTCGAAAAGGGTTTAATCCCAGAAAAGGCATATTCCACCCATTTGGAATTGCAGCCGACATGCACCACCGGCTTCACACAAGAAAGGACATATCATGAAACTGATTTCCGCTCTGATCGCCGCTGCTTTCGCCACCAGCGCCCTGGCCGCCACCCCGGCGTCCGCGCCCGCCGCCGAAAAGAAAATGGAGCACAAGGCCGAACACAAGCAGGCCGCCAAAAAGCACCACAAGAAGCACGCTTCGGCTCCCGCGCACCACAAGAAATCCGGCCACAAGCATTCGGGAAAGAAAGCTGAACACAAGGCGGCTTCCGCCGCCAAGTAATTGACCGCCGGGCCGCCGGCCCAGCGCAAAAACGCCGCGGCTCGCCATGAGCCGCGGCGTTTTCATATCCGGGTACGATCATAGGGCCGGCCAGACGCCGGCGCGGGCCTCAGCCGGGCGGCGACTTATTCGCCGAAGCCACAGAACACCTCGCGCATCATCTTCAAGACCTCCAGCGTGCGGATGTCGCCAACGCGGTAATAAACGCGGTTGGCGTCCTTGCGCGTGCGCAACACGCCCTTGTCGCGCATAATGGCCAAATGCTGAGAAATATTGCTCTGCGACGTGCCCACCTGCTCGACTATATCCTGCACGCTCACTTCCTGGTCTTCCAGCACCGATATGATCTTCAAACGCAGCGGGTGCGACATGGCCTTCATCGCCCTCGAGGTCTGCTCGATCTGGTCATCGTTGAACAGCAAGGCTTCTCTCCCTGTAGAGTCATTTTATTTAGTCTGACTGCGGTACAATACTACACAAAATCCAATACCATCAAGATTTTCTAATATTCAGAATGTGAATGCCATGAAATCCATCAAACCGGTGTTGTTGTTGATTCTCGACGGTTTTGGCCATCGCACCGAAGGCGATGACAACGCTATTCTTCATGCCTCGATGCCTAATTGGAATCGTCTGCGCCAGACCTTCCCCTACGGCACCATCAACGCCTCGGAAAACTTCGTCGGCCTGCCCTCCGGCCAGTTCGGCAATTCCGAGGTGGGCCACCTCAACATCGGCGCCGGCCGCGTGGTGCAACAGGACATCAGCCGCATCGACTGCGACATCGAAGACGGCCGCTTCGCCGCCAATCCCGCGCTGGTTTCCGGTATCGCCAAGGCCAAGGACTCGACGCTGCACATCATGGGCCTGCTGTCCGACGGCGGCGTTCACAGCCATGAAAACCACATTCATTCGCTGATCCGCGCGGCCCAGGCCGCCGGCGTCGCGCGCATCCTCGTGCACGCCTTCCTGGACGGGCGCGACACGCCGCCGCGCAGCGCCAAGACCTATCTGCAACGGCTGGACGCGGTGCTGGCCGAATGCCCGGCCGCGCGGCTGGCGTCCGTGAGCGGCCGCTACTGGGCGATGGACCGCGACAAGCGCTGGGAACGCGTGGAGCCGGCTTATCGGCTGCTGGTGGAAGGCGAAGGCCTGTTCCACGCGCGCAGCGGCCTGGAAGCGCTGGAAGCCGCCTACGCCCGCGACGAGAACGACGAATTCGTCAAGGCCACCGCCATCGGCGAAGCCGCCAAGATGCGGGACGGCGACGTCGTGGTGTTCATGAACTTCCGCGCCGACCGCGCGCGCCAACTGGTCAGCGCGCTGACCGACCCGGCTTTCGACGGCTTCAAGGCGCGCCAGCCCAAGTTCGCCGACTTCGTCACCCTGACCTCCTACGGCGAAGCCTACAGCCGCCTGTCCATCGCCTATCCGCCGCAGAAAATCAGCAACGGCTTCGGCGAATACCTGGCCAGCCAGGGCCTGAAGCAGCTGCGCATCGCCGAAACCGAGAAATACCCGCACGTCACCTATTTCTTCAACGGCGGCGAGGAGCAGGTCTATCCCGGCGAGGACCGCATCCTAGTGCAGTCGCCCAAGGTGGCCACCTACGACCTGCAACCGGAAATGAGCGCCGGCGAAGTCACCGACAAAATCGTCGCCGCCATCGCCTCCGGCCAATACCAGGCCATCATCTGCAACTACGCCAACGGCGACATGGTGGGCCACAGCGGCATCTTCGACGCCGCGGTCAAGGCGGTGGAAGCGCTGGACGGCTGCGTCGGCCGCTGCGTGGAAGCGATGCGCGCCGCCGGCGGCGAGGTGCTGATCACCGCCGACCACGGCAACTGCGAGCAAATGTACGACGCCGAGCACCACCAGCCGCATACCCAGCACACCTTGAGCCCGGTGCCCTTCCTCTATGTCGGCCGTCCGGCCCGGATTCGCGCCGGCGGCTCGCTGCGCGACATCGCGCCGTCGCTGCTGGCGATGATGGGCCTGGAACAACCAGCGGAGATGAGCGGTCAATCGCTGATCGAATTCCAATAAGAATCTGTTCTAAAGTCTGCCGCGCTTCGACGACGCGACGTTGAAAACGCTTTCAGAATGCTGATGTGCCCCTTGTACATTCCGCTTCTTCAAGCGTTTCCGCCTTGTCTCGCTCTTGCTCGCGAGACTTTTGAACAGGCTCCAAGACCCGCCGCCGCCGGCCCCGCCGGCGACAAGGCGCCGGACGCCTCGCTCGAGGACGAAGCGTTCGGTTCGCGGCCCAAGCAGAAAGCATATTCCCGGCCATGAAACCCTATGTCCTGATGGCGGCCTTGATCGCCGGAACCAGCCACGCCGCGCCTCCGGCTTCCGCCGCGCTGTCCACCGCCCCGCACCAGCAAGACCTCAAGTCGGTGCGCAAGGAAATCGACACGCTGAAAAAAGACATCGCCCAAAAACAGGCGGTGCAAAAAGAAGCGCAATCGGCGATCAAGGAGTCGGAACAAGCCATTAGCCAGACCAACCAGGCGCTGGTGACGCTGGAGAAAAAACAGAACAACTCCGAACAGCAGCTGGAGGCGCTGCGCGCCCAGATCAACGCCAGCCGCAACAGCCTGGCCGCGGTGCGCCAGCGCGTGGGCCAGATGCTGGCGCGCCAGTACAAGAGCGGCCAGCACGACGCGATGAAGCTGATGATGAACGCGAACGATCCCAATCAGAGCGCGCGCGACCTCGCCTACTATCAGCACATCGCCCGCGCCCAGCAGCAGTTGGTCGCCCAGCTGATCACCCACCAGCACGAGCTGGAAGCGCTGTCCTTCCAACTGGAGCAGGAGCTGGCGCGGCTCAACTCGCTGTCGAACCGCAAGAGCCAGGAAAAGACCTCGCTGCAACAGGACAAGGCCAGCCAGCAGCAAGAACTCAACAAGGTCACCGGCGAGATCAAGTCCGGGCAGAGCAAGCTCAGCCAGTTGCAGGAAAACGAAAAACGCCTGACCGGCCTGATCGCCCAGATCAACAAGGAAATCCAGCGCCGCCGCGCCGAGATCGCGCGCAAGGCGGCGGAAGAACGCAAGGCCAGGCTGGCCGCCGCCCACGAAGCCGCGCGCAAGGAAAACGAACGCCGCCGCAAACTGGCGGAAAACGCCAAGAAGCAAGGCAAACCGGTGCCGGAGGAAGCCAAGCAGACGGTCACGGTGAAAGAGGAAGCGATCACCGACGTGGCCGACGACAGCGCCGCCGGCCGCGCCTTCGTCAGCCTGCAGGGCCGGATGAAAATGCCGGTGGCCGGACAATTGGTCGGCCGCTTCGGCAAACCGCGCCAACAGGGGGTCAGCTGGAAAGGCGTGTTCATCCAGACCGCCAGCGGCACTCCGGTGCGCAGCGTGGCCGACGGCACCGTGGTGTTCGCCGATCAACTGCGCGGTTTCGGCAACGCCATTCTGGTCGATCACGGCGGCAACTACATGACGGTCTATACCGGACTATCGGTGATAGGCAAATCCGTGGGCAGCGGCGTCAAGGCCGGCGACACGATCGGCAACACAGGAACACTGGACAGCGGCGAATCCGGCCTGTACTTTGAAATCCGACACATGGGACGCCCCCTAAACCCGCAAGCCTGGGCGCGCTGAGCCAGGCAACGGAGACAGATAACAAACATGAGCAGCCAAAGAATGAAGAAGATTGCCTGGCTAGTGGCCGGCGCCATGGCCGGCGGCGTGCTGACGCTGAGCATGCAAGCCTTTGCCGACAAGGGCGAATCCCCGCTGCCGCTGAGCGAGCTGCGCACCTTCGCCGAAGTGTTTGGCCGCATCAAGCAGGACTACGTCGACCCGGTGGAAGACAAGAAGCTTATCACCGCGGCCATCAAGGGCATGCTGACCGGCCTGGACCCGCACTCCGACTACATGGACCCGGACGCGTTCAAGGAGCTGAAGGAAGGCACCCAGGGCGAATTCGGCGGACTCGGCATCGAGATCGGCGCCGAGGACGGCCTGGTCAAGGTGGTGTCGCCGATCGAGGACACCCCGGCGCAGAAGGCCGGCATCAAGAGCGGCGACCTGATCATCAAGATCGACGACACCCCGGTGCGCGGCCTGTCGCTGACCGACGCGGTGAAGAAAATGCGCGGCAAGCCGGGCACCAAGGTCACGCTGACCATCGCCCGCAAAACGGAAACCAAGCCCCTGGTGTTCACGCTGGCGCGCGCGGTGATCAAGACCAAGAGCGTCAAGTACAAGCTGCTGGAGCCGGACTTCGGCTATGTGCGCATCACCCAGTTCCAGGAACACACCTCCGAGGACCTGGCCGCCGGCGTGCAGGCGCTGTACAAGGAAAACAAGCAGGCGCTGAAAGGCCTGGTGCTGGATCTGCGCGACGACCCGGGCGGCCTGCTCAACGGCGCGGTGGGCGTGTCCGCCGCCTTCCTGGCCAAGAACCAGCTGGTGGTCTACACCGAGGGCCGCACCCCGGACGCCAAGATGCGGCTGACCGCCAATCTGCAGAACTACGCGCGCCCCAACGGCAGCGACCCGCTGGCCCGCTTGCCGGTGGAAGCCCGCAACGTGCCGCTGGTGGTGCTGGTCAACGGCGGCTCCGCCTCGGCGTCTGAAATCGTCGCCGGCGCGCTGCAGGACCACAAGCGCGCGGTGCTGGTGGGCACCCAGACTTTCGGCAAGGGCTCGGTGCAGTCCATCATGCCGCTGGGCAACGCCGGCGGCATCAAGCTGACCACCGCCCGCTACTTCACGCCCAACGGCCGCTCGATCCAGGCCAAGGGCATCGTGCCGGACGTGGTGGTGGAGGACGGCACGCTGACCGCGGCGGAACAGGCCATCCGCGTGCGCGAAGCCGATCTGGAAAACCACTTGGCCAATCCCAACGGCGAGGACAAGCCGGCGCCCAAGAGCAGCGCCAAGCCGGCGTCGCAGCCGGCCCCCGCCCCGCTCAAGCCGGCGGACGACGGCAAGGACAAGGCCAAGCCGGAGGAAAAGAGCCAGTTCGGCCCGCGCGATCCCAACCCGAAAAACGACAACCAGCTGTCGCAGGCGCTGAACATCCTCAAGGTCCAGCAGATCCTGCAGAAAAAAGGCGGCTGAGCCCGCCGCGGCAGCCATTCGGCGCCCCTGGTTTCCCCAGGGGCGTTTTTCATCCATCCCCGTCATTGTCCGCCTGCAAAACACCGTCATTCCTGCTACGCTATCCGGCTCAACCCTAGTTTCCCGGCCGGAGCCGCAGCCCATGCTTACCCGCGAGTTCGTGCTTTCCTTTCGCGAAGCCGCCCCCTACATCAACGCCTACCGCGGCAAGACCTTCGTGCTGGCCGTCAGCGGCGAAACCCTGCAGGACGGCGAATTCTCCAGCCTGGCCCAGGACATCAACCTCCTGGTCAGCCTGGGCGTGCGCATCGTGCTGGTGCACGGCATCCGCCCGCAGATCGAGGGCCTGCTGAAACGCCACGGCATCGCCCGCCTGTTCCACCGCGACCGCCGCGTCACCGACGCCGCCACCATGGACGTGGTCAAGCAGGCGGCCGGCGCCACCCGCTGCGACATCGAGGCGCTGCTGTCCATGGGCATGCCCAATTCGCCGATGCACGGCGCCCATCTGCGCGTGGCCGGCGGCAACTTCGTCACCGCCCAGCCGCTGGGGGTGCTGGACGGCGTGGACATGCAATACACCGGCCAGGTGCGCCGCGCCGACGGCGCCGCCATCCGCGCCCGCCTGGACCACGGCGAACTGGTGCTGCTGTCCCCCATCGGCTATTCGCTGACCGGCGAGGCCTTCAACCTGACCATGGAAGAACTGGCCACCCACGTCGCCATCACCCTGAAGGCGGAGAAGCTGATCTTCGTGATCGAGCAACGCGGCGTGATGCTGGACGAGGAGCTGATCAGCACGCTGACCGCGCAACAGGCCGAAGACCTGCTGGCCTCCGGCCGGCTGCAGGACGACGTCAGCGCCTACCTGCCCTACGCCATCCGCGCCACCCGCGAAGGCATTCCGCGCGCCCACTTGATCAGCCGCCACGCCGACGGCGCGCTGCTGGTGGAGCACTTCACCCGCGGCGGCAACGGCACCATGATCGCCCGCGATCCGCTAGTGCGGGTGCGCAACGCCAGCATCGAGGACATCGGCGACATCATCGGCTTGATCCAGCCGCTGGAAGAGCAAGGCGTGCTGGTCAAGCGCAGCCGCGAACACCTGGAAGTGGAGATAGGCGAATACTCGGTGCTGGAACACGACGGCAAGATCTACGGCTGCGTGGCCATGCACTCCTTCGCCGACGCCGGCACCGCCGAGCTGGCCTGCCTGGCGGTGGCGCAGGACAAGCGCGACGGCGGCTTTGGCGAGATGCTGCTCAAACACGTGGAATACCAGGCGCGCACCCAGGGCCTGCAGTCGCTGTTCGTGCTCACCACCCAGACCGCGCACTGGTTCGTCGAGCGCGGCTTCGCCGAGGCGGACAAGAGCGCGCTGCCGCTGGCGCGGCAGCAGTTCTACAACTATCAGCGCCGCTCCAAGGTTTTCGTCAAGGTCTTGTAAGACTGGGGCCGCGTCGAGGTTGGAAGCGTTTCATCTCTGTGACACAATATTGAATTAACCTTTTTCCGATATTTTAAGGATTGCGCCATGAGCAGAACCGTCAATTGCGTCAAGCTGGGCCGCGAAGCCGAAGCCCTCGACTTCCCGCCGCTGCCGGGCGAACTGGGCAAGCGAGTGTTTGACAGCGTTTCCAAGGAAGCCTGGCAAGGCTGGCTGCGCTATCAGACCATGCTGATCAACGAAAACCGCCTGAGCCTGGCCGACGCCCGCGCCCGCCAGTACCTGGCCGCGCAGCTGGAAGCCTACTTCTTCGGCGACGGCGCCGACGCTCCCGCCGGCTATACTCCGCCGCAGAACTAATCGCCATGCCCAGCCCTCCAAGCGAGGGCTTTGTTTTTCCCTGAACTCTCCACCGTTGGCTTGAACCCCGTATGTCACACACGCAAGACCTGCTGATCAATCGCGAACTTGGCCTTCTCGAATTCAACCGCCGCGTGCTGGCCCAGGCGGAAGACGCCAATCTGCCGCTGCTGGAACGGCTGAAATTCCTGTGCATCGTGTCCTCCAACATGGACGAGTTCTTCGAAGTGCGCGTGGCCTGGCTGCAGGAAACCGCCGAGGCCACCCCGGAGCGCATCCTGGCCGACGGCTCCACGCCGGAGCAGGCGCTGGCCAAGGTGGCCACCGCCGCGCACCAGCTGGTGCGCGACCAGTACGCGGTGATGAGCGAGGTGCTGTTTCCGGCGCTGCGCGAGGAAAACATCATCTTCCTGCGCCGCAATGAATGGAGCCCGGCGCAACAGCAATGGGTGAAGGATTTCTTCTTCCGCGAGCTGATGCCCATCCTGACCCCGATCGGGCTCGATCCGTCCCATCCCTTCCCCAAGGTGCTGAACAAGTCCTTGAACTTCGCGGTGGAACTGGAAGGCCGCGACGCCTTCGGCCGCGCCTCCGGCATCGCCATCGTGCAGGCGCCGCGCATCCTGCCGCGGGTAATCAAATTGCCGGCGGACGTCAGCGACGGCCACCGCCACACCTTCGTCTTCCTGTCCTCCATCCTGCACTCCCATGTGCACGAACTGTTCAGCGGCATGGCGGTCAAGGGCTGCTACCAGTTCCGCGTCACCCGCGACAGCGAGCTGACGGTGGAAGACGAAGACGTGAAGAACCTGCGCACCGCCTTGCAGGGCGAGTTGCGCCAGCGCCAGTTCGGCGACGCGGTGCGGCTGGAAATCGCCGACACCTGCCCGGCGCACATGGAAGAATTCCTGCTGACCCAGTTCAACCTCAAGCCGCGCGACGTCTACCGCGTCAACGGCCCGGTCAATCTGGTGCGGCTGATGCAGGTGCCGGACCTGGTGGATCGGCCGGACCTGAAATTCACCCCCTTCATCCCCACGCTGCCGGAGATGCTGCGCAAGAAGACGCCGCTGTTCGACGCCATCCGCAAGGGCGACATCCTGCTGCACCACCCGTTCCAGAGCTTCCAGCCCGTCATCGACATGCTGACGCTGGCCGCGTCCGATCCGCACGTGGTGGCCATCAAGATGACGGTCTACCGCACCGGCACCGACTCGGTGCTGATGGAATCGCTGATCGCCGCCGCCCGCGCCGGCAAACAGGTGACCGTGGTGGTGGAGCTGATGGCGCGCTTCGACGAAGAAGCCAATATAGGCTGGGCCAGCCGGCTGGAAGACGCCGGCGCCCACGTGGTCTACGGCGTGATCGGCTACAAGGTTCACGCCAAGATGCTGATGGTGGTGCGCCGCGAAGAGCACGGCCTGCGCCGCTACGTGCACCTGGGCACCGGCAACTACCACCCGCGCACCGCCCGCCTCTACACCGACTTCGGCCTGCTGACCTGCAACGAGCAGATCGCCAGCGACGTCAACGACATCTTCGTGCAGCTGACCGGCCTGGGCCGCGCCAGCCAGCTCAAGCTGCTGTTCCAGAGCCCGTTCACGCTGCACAGCATGGTGATGGAGGCGATAGACCGCGAAATCGCCCACGCCCAGGCCGGCAAGCCGGCGCAGATCATCGCCAAGATGAACGCCTTGCTGGAAAGCCAGGTGATCCACGCGCTGTACCGCGCCAGCCAGGCCGGGGTCAAGATTCAGCTGATCGTGCGAGGCGTGTGCGCGCTGCGGCCCGGCGTGCCGGGGCTGTCCGACAACATCGTAGTGCGCTCCATCGTCGGCCGCTTCCTGGAGCACCCGCGCGTGTTCTACTTCCACAACGACCGCAAGGAAGACCTGCTGATCGCCAGCGCCGACTGGATGGGCCGCAACTTCTTCCGCCGCATCGAAACCTGCGTGCCCATCGTCGACGCCAAGCTCAAACGCCGGGTGATCAAGGAAGCGCTGCGCTTGTACCTGGACGACAACATCAACGCCTGGGACATGCTGCCGGACGGCAGCTACAAACGCCGCACCTCCCGCGGCAAGCCGCATTGCGCGCAATTGCAGCTGCTGGAAGAGTACACCCGCTGACACCCGGCCCGCGGCCCCGCCGCGGGCGCCTCCCCCGCAAGGACCACCATGGAAATCGCCGGCTACAGTCTCGCCGCCCTGCTCATCGTCGCCGGCCTGGCCGGCACCATGCTGCCCATCATCCCCGGCCTGCCGCTGATGTTCGGCGGCCTGCTGCTGGCCGCCTGGCTGGACAACTTCAACCACCTGGGCGCGATCAGCCTGATCATCATGGCCCTGCTCACCGCGCTGGGCCTGGTGATAGATTTCTTCGCCGGCCTGCTCGGCGCCAAGGCCAGCGGCGCCAGCAGCCAGGCGCTGTGGGGCGCCTTCATCGGCGGCATCGTCGGCATGTTCTTCGGCCTGGCCGGCGTGCTGCTCGGCCCGCTGGTCGGCGCCGTCATCGGCGAGTTCATCGCCCGCAAGGACGCTTTCCAGGCCGGCAAGGTCGGCATCGGCACCTTCATCGGCTTCATCGTCGGCGCGGTGGCCAAAGTGGCCTGCGCCTTCGCCATGCTGGCGACCGCGGCGCTGGCGCTCCTGTTCTAGCGGCCGGCTATGCGGCCGCGCGGCTGACCTAAGAACCTATTCAAAGTCTACTGCGCTTCGGCGATACGGCGTTGAAACCGGCTTCAGAATGCTCATGTACCGTATGTACATTCCGCTTCTTCAGCCGCTTTCGCCTTGTCTCGCCCTTGCTCGCGAGACTTTGAACAGGCTCTAAACCGGGGGATTTGGTAGAATCCCGGTTTATTCCCTTCAATCCAGCGTGAATACCGATGGCACAATATGTAATGTCCATGCTCCGCGTGAGCAAGATCGTTCCGCCCAAGCGCCAGATCATCAAGGACATCTCCCTGTCCTTCTTCCCCGGCGCCAAGATCGGCCTGCTGGGCCTGAACGGCGCCGGTAAGTCCACCGTGCTGCGCATCATGGCCGGCGCGGACAAGGAATACGAGGGCGAGGTGCAACACCTGGCCGGCGTCAAGATCGGCTACCTGCCGCAGGAACCGCAGCTGGACCCCGAAAAAACCGTGCGCGAGGAAGTGGAAAGCGGCATGGGCGACGTGATGGGCGCGCAAAAGCGGCTGGAAGAGGTGTACGCCGCCTACGCCGACCCGGACGCCGACTTCGACGCGCTGGCCGAAGAACAGGCCAAGCTGGAGGCCATCATCGCCGCCGGCGCCAACGACAACGTGGAACACCAGCTGGAAATCGCCGCCGACGCGCTGCGCCTGCCGCCGTGGGACGCCAAGATCGCCCCGCTGTCCGGCGGCGAGAAGCGCCGCGTGGCGCTGTGCAAGCTGCTGCTGTCCAAGCCCGACATGCTGCTGCTGGACGAACCCACCAACCACCTGGACGCGGAATCGGTGGAATGGCTGGAGCAATTCCTGGTGCGCTTCCCCGGCACCGTGGTGGCCGTCACTCACGACCGCTACTTCCTGGACAACGCCGCCGAATGGATTCTGGAACTGGACCGCGGCGAAGGCATCCCGTGGAAAGGCAATTACTCCAGCTGGCTGGAGCAGAAGGAAGCCCGCCTGGCGCAGGAATCCAAGAGCGAAGGCGCGCGCATGAAGGCGATGAAGCAGGAACTGGAATGGGTGCGCCAGAACCCGAAAGGCCGCCAGGCCAAGTCCAAGGCGCGTCTGGCCCGCTTCGAAGAACTGTCCAGCTACGAAACCCAGAAGCGCAACGAAACCCAGGAAATCTTCATTCCGGTGGCCGAGCGCCTGGGCAACGAGGTGATCGAGTTCAACGGCGTGTCCAAGGGCTTCGGCGACCGCCTGCTGATCGACAACCTCAGCTTCAAGGCCCCGCCGGGCGCCATCGTCGGCATCATCGGCCCCAACGGCGCCGGTAAATCGACGCTGTTCAAGATGATAGCCGGCAAGGAGCAGCCGGACAGCGGCGAGGTCAAGATCGGCCAGACCGTGCAGATGGCCTTCGTCGAGCAGACCCGCGAGGGCCTGGACGGCGACAAGACCGTGTTCGAGGACGTGGCCGCCGGCGCCGACATCCTCACCGTAGGCAAGTTCGAGATGTCCAGCCGCGCCTACCTCGGCCGCTTCAACTTCAAGGGCGCCGATCAGCAGAAGAAGGTGGGCATGCTCTCCGGCGGCGAACGCGGCCGCCTGCACCTGGCCAAGACCCTGCTCAAGGGCGGCAACGTGCTGCTGCTGGACGAACCGTCCAACGACCTGGACGTGGAAACCCTGCGCGCGCTGGAAGACGCGCTGCTGGAATACGCCGGCACCGTATTCGTGATTTCCCACGACCGCTGGTTCCTGGACCGTATCGCCACCCACATCCTGGCGGCGGAAGGCGAGTCGCAATGGACCTTCTTCGACGGCAACTACCAGGAGTACGAGGCCGACAAGAAGAAACGCCTGGGCGAGGAAGCCGCCAAGCCCAAGCGTATCCGCTACAAGCCGATCAGCCGTTGAGGAGCTGTTTACGATCCGCTTCAGCGGCAGCTCGCGCGATCGTAAACACGTTCGTAGAGCCTGTTCAAAGTCTCGCGAGCAAGGGCGAGACAAGGCGAAAACGAGCGAAAAAGCGGAATGTACAAGTGGTACATGAGCATTTTGAGCTCGTTTTCAACGCCGTATCGCCGACGCGCAGCAGACTTTGAGCAGGTTCTTAGAAAAAAGCCCGGACTCTCCGGGCTTTTTTCATGCGCTCACAAAGTCTTCAGCCGTCCGCGGAAATCCTCCAGCCGCCGATAGCCCTTGGCCCGCATGATGGCGGCCAGCTCCGCCTCGATGCGCTCGAAGGCGCTGACGCCCTCCTCGTGCAGGCAGGTGCCCACCTGCACCCCGGTGGCGCCGGCCAGGATGTGCATGAAGGCCTCGGCCCCGCTCTTCACCCCACCGCAGCCGATCACATGCTTGTCGGCCAGCAGCACGGCGAACTCGCGCACATTGGCCAAGGCCGTCGGCAGCACGTAATCGCCGCCCAAGCCGCCCAGCCCGCCCTTGGGCTTGATCACCGCCGACTCGCTGTCCAGATCGATCACCAGGCCGTTGCCCACCGAGTTGATGCAGGTGACGAAGCGCAGCAGCGGGAAGGCGTTCAGCACCGCGGCCATCGCGGCGAAATGGGCCGGATCGAAATACGGCGGCAGCTTGACGCCGAACGGCCGCGCATAGCGCCGGCTGATCGCCGCCAGGGCCTCGGCGCTGGCGGCGAAGTCATAGCCCAACTGCGGCTTGCCCGGCAGATTGGGGCAGGACAGGTTCACCTCCGGCAAGCAGGACAGCTTGCGTTCCGCCAGCTCGTCCAGAATGGCCAGGGTGTCGTCCAGCGTCATGCCGGACACCGACAGGAACAGCGGCTTGACGTCGTCGTAGGCTTGGGCGTAATCCAGGTAATAGCGGTAGCCCTCGTTGGGCAGACCCATGGAGTTGATGCTGCCCAGCGCGGTGCGCCGGTAGCGCGGCTCGGGGTTGCCGGCGCGCGGCTCCAGCGTGCAGCTCTTGGTCACCACCGCGCCGGCGGCGGAGCGGCGCACCTGCTCCAGCTCTTCCCGGGTGCGGCAATAGACGCCGGACGCGTTGAACAGGGGGCTGGCCATCTTCATGCCCAGCCAGGAAACGGATAGATCCAGCGACATCGCGCCCTCCGGCGAATTCATCTGCCGGCGATGATAAACGGACACGGCCCCGGCCATGCTGCGCCATGTCAAAACCGGAGCGGTCGCCGCAAAAACAAACGGCCGCCCAAAAGGCGGCCGTCTCGATGCCGAAATGCCCGGCGCTTACATTTGCGACTGGATGTAGTTCTGCTCGCCCACCATGTCGATCAGGCGCAGCTGCTGCTCCAGCCAGTGGGCGTGGTCGTTCTCGGTCTCTTCCAGCAACACCATCAGTTCCTGGCGCGTCACGTAGTCCTTCACGCTCTCGCAGTGAGCCACCACTTTTTTCAGCAAATCGCCGACGCGGTACTCCACTTCCAGATCGCTGGCCAGCATCGAGCGCACGTTCTCGCCCACCACGATGGGCACGCGCTTGGCCACGTCCGGCTTGCCTTGCAGGAACAAGGTGCGCGCGATCAGCACCCGCGCGTGCGACAGCTCGTCCTCGCGCTCGTGATCGATGCGCTCGAACAGCTTGTGCAGGCCGAAGTCCTTGTACATCTCGGCGTGGATGAAATACTGGTCCGCGGCGGACAGCTCTTCCGCCAGCAGCTCGTTCAGCAACGCTATGGTTTTGGGATCACCTTGCATGAGGACCTCTTGTTGTTGTCGTTCGATGACGCCGGCGCTGCGCCGGCGCGAACGGAATTCGCGAACCATTCATTCTAAGCCCTCAAGGCCATAGATGCACGCCGACTTGATAAAAGGCGAACGATAGCAACCAGGCCAGTCCCACCGACCACGCCACCGCCATCGCGGTGTAGGACTTGCTGCGCGACTCCCGGTACATCGCCGCCACCGTGGACAGGCAGGGCACGTAGATCAGGGTGAAGATCAAAAAACTCATCGCCGAACGCCAGTCCAGATGCTGCAGCAAGGCCGCGCCCAGGCCGGCTTCCGGCACCCCGTAGATCACCGCCAGGCTGCCCAGCAGGATCTCCTTGGCGATGAAGCCGAACAGCAAGGCCGCCGCCAGTTCGTGGCGGATGCCTATCGGGTCCAGCACCGGCGCCAGCAGGTTGCCCAGAGCGTCGGCCAGCGTCTTGCCGTCGCCGGCCGGCACATGGGTCAGCAGCCAGACCAGCACCACGCCCAGCAGGATGAAGCTGGACGCCAATTGCAGGAAGGCGCGCACCTCGCCCACCGCCCGGCCCAGCAGATGGCTCAAGCCGGGCAGCCGATACGGCGGCACTTCCAGCAGAAAGGCTTCGCCGCCGGCGTAACGGCGCTTGAACACCCAGGCGGTGAACACCGCGACGGCGAAGCTCATCAGATAAAGCCCCATCAGCACCCACGGCGCCTGCGCCGGCGTGAACAGCAGGCCGGCGAAGAACACCACCACCTGCAGCCGCGCCGAACACAGCGAGAACGGGATCACCAACATGGTCAGCAACCGCTGCTTGCGCTCGCGCATCACTCGGGTGCCCATGATGGCCGGCACATTGCAGCCGAAGCCCATCAACTGCATCACGAAACCGCGGCCGTCCAGCCCCAGCCGCGCCATGAAGGCGTCGGTCAGATAGGCGGCGCGCGCCAGATAGCCGGAGTCCTCCACCATCGCCATCAGCACGAAGAACACCAGCAGGATGGGCGCGAAGGTCAGCACCGTCGACACCCCCTGCCAGACGCCGTCCAGCGCCAGGCTCCGCACAATCTCGGGCAAGGGCGCGAGCAAGGGCGCCAGCGCCTGCTCCTTGACCCAGTCCAACCCTGAGCCGGCCAGCTCCTGCAACGGAGTGCCAATCTGATAAGTCAGGTTGAACAGCAAGGCCATCAACGCGAAGAACAGCGGCAGGCCCAGCCACGGATGCATCAGCCAATGGTCTATCTTCTCGGTCAGCCGCGCCGGCAGCACCGGCGGCAAGGACCAGCAACCGTCCAGCAGCCGCTTGGCTTCGGCCATCGCCGCCTGGGTGTCCGGCACCGCGTCCAAATGCGCGCGCGCCGCCGGGGCGGCGTCGTTGGCCAGCCGGTTCAAGCCCGCCAGCAGCGGCGGCCAGCCTTGCATATGCCTGGCCGACACCAGCGACACCGGCGCGCCCAGCCGTTCCGACAAGCCTTCCACATCCAGGTTCACGCCCAGGGCCTTGGCCTCGTCCGCCATATTCAGCACCACCTGGCAGTTGAGGCCGCTGGCCAGCACCTGCAAGGCCAGCGGCAATTGCCGGTCCAGCTGGCTGGCGTTGAGCACCAGGATGGCGCCGTCGAAGGCGGTGGCCAGCAACACGTCGCGCACCACCGCCTCGTCGTCGGAATAGCCGGTCAGATCGTTGACCCCGGGCAAGTCCACCAGCTCCACCATGTGGCCGCCCAGCAACAAGCGCGCGCTGCTCAGCTCTATGGTCAGGCCCGGCCAGTTGCCGACGCGCTGCGACATGCCGGTCAGGCGATTGAACAAGGTGGACTTGCCGGTGTTCGGCAAGCCGATCAGGGCGAAACGCTTCATGCTTCCACCCTCGCCACGATCAGACGCGCCAGGCTGCGGCGCAGCAGGAAGCGGGTGGCGCCCACGTCCAGCAGCAAGGGCCCGCCCAGCGGCGCGGCCCGGCGCAGGTAAAAACGGCTGCCCGGCGCCAGGCCGAAGGCGGCGACGCGGCGCATGGCCTCTTCGGCCAGCTCCAGCCGGTCGACCACGCCGTGGCGGCCGGCGGGGAATGCATCCAAAGTCAACATGATGATCCGATCAAGAACGAGAATGGTTTGCATTAGTATATCCAGCCGAACCGCGCCGAATATCGGCAAACCGCGGCAATTCCCGTCCTGCTTGACCTGCATCAATAGCGTTGTCCTATCCGGATCCGCCGCGGATTATCGATAGCCGGCCACGGCCGCTTGCGGTTAAAATCGCGGACAATCAATAGACAAGCTACGGGCCCAAGACAATGAGCATCAAATCGGACAAGTGGATTCGCCGGATGGCGGACGAGTACAAAATGATCGAGCCCTTCGAGCCCAATCAGATCAAGATGGTGGACGGCCAGAAGGTGATCTCCTACGGCACCTCCAGCTACGGCTACGACATCCGCTGCGCCGACGAATTCAAGGTGTTCACCAATATCAACAGCACCATCGTCGACCCAAAAAACTTCGACCCCAACTCCTTCGTGGAAGTCTCCGGCAAGGGCTATTGCATCATCCCGCCCAACAGCTTCGCGCTGGCCCGCACCGTGGAATACTTCCGCATCCCGCGCTCGGTGCTGACCGTCTGCCTGGGCAAATCCACCTACGCCCGCTGCGGCATCATCGTCAACGTCACCCCCTTCGAACCGGAATGGGAAGGCTATGTGACGCTGGAGTTCTCCAACACCACGCCGCTGCCGGCCAAGATCTACGCCAACGAGGGCGTGGCCCAAGTGCTGTTCTTCGAATCCGACGAGATCTGCGACGTGTCCTACAGCGACCGCGCCGGCAAATACATGGGCCAGGTGGGCGTGACCCTGCCGCGCCCCTGAACCGCTTCCCGCCAGCAAAAAAGGGATGGCTTAGCCATCCCTTTGTCATTTAAATCCAGCCAAATCCGTCCTCGCAATTTCACCTTAATGTTCTAGGATAAACAGAGGGTTAGCTGACTTTCCCGGTTGGTCGGCCCTTGTACAGCAATTGATTTCTTCTTGGGGCGTAGCGGTTCCCCCTTGCCGTTGCGCCCCTTTTTTTATTCCCTTCCCGCATTGCCCTTCCCCCGGTTTCTTGCCATGATCTTCGCTTTGGCGAAGGGCGAAAATATGCCGGACATATATGATTTTTCCATTGAGACTTTAAACGGACAGCCGCTGCCGCTGGCGAACTATCGCGGCAAAGTGCTGCTGCTGGTCAACACCGCCAGCGAGTGCGGCTTCACCGCGCAATTGGGCGGCCTGGAACAGCTGTACCAGCGCTACCGCGGGCAAGGGCTGGAAATCATCGGCTTTCCCTGCAACCAGTTCGGCGGCCAGGAACCGGGCGACGCCGCCGCCATCGGCCAGTTCTGTCAAAAGAACTTCGGCGTCAGCTTCGCGCTGTCCGCCAAGATCGATGTCAACGGCGCGGACGCCCATCCGCTATGGCGTCATCTCGTCGCCGCCAAACCCGGCCTGCTGGGCAGCCGGCGGGTCAAATGGAATTTCACCAAGTTTCTGATCGACGGCGAAGGGCGCGTCCTCAAGCGTTTCGCTCCCTACGTCAAACCGGCGGCGCTGGAACGCGCGATCGAGAACGCGCTGCAGGCGCCCGCCGCCTGAGCCGGACTCAGCTCAGCTCGCCGGACACGTAGAACCAGCGGCCGTCCTCGCGCAGGAAGCGGCTGCGCTCGCGCAGGCGTTCGGCCTTGCCGCTCACCTTGTAGCGCGCGGCGAACTCCACCCAGCCCTCGACATCGGCCGCGCCGCCGGCCTCGGTCGCCAGCACCTCCAGGCCCAGCCATTTGACCACGCCCGCGTCCGCGGCCAGATCCAGCGCCTGCGGTCGGGTGCTTGGATGCCAACTCGCCAGCAGATACGTCTCGTCGCCGCGCGCGTAAGCGGTATAGCGCGAACGCATCAAGGCCTCCGCCGTGGGCGCCGGCGCCCCGTCCGCGCTCAGATAACGGCCGCAGCAGGCCGCGTAAGCGCCGCCCAGCCCGCAAGGACAGCCGGCGGCGTCCGGCTTGGCTTTCTTGCCCATGCTCAGGTCCCCAGGGCCGGCAAGCCGTACAGCTTGAGCAGGAAGTTGGTGAACGCCGGGTCCGCCGGCTTGGGGTTCATCTTGGGCCAGCGGCGCATCCATTCGCGCAGACGTTCGTCCATCTTGGCGCGGAAGGCGTCCTGATCGATGCGGCCCGCCTCGCGCTCCACCGTCAGATAGCGGTACATGGCGAAGGTGTTGTCGTCGACGGGGTTGGAGCCCACCGCCTTGAGCCGGAACGCGCCCAGTTGGTCGGCGGCGGCCAGGCGGGTCAACTCGCCGCTCTTGACCTTGTCGGCCAGACGGTTGGCCTCGCGCAGCAAGGCATCCGCTTTGGCGCTGGACGCCGGAGCCGTTTGCGGCCGGGTCTTGGCCGGCGAGGAAGGATGCGAGCTGATGGGCGCGCCCAACTGTTGCAGCGCGCTGCAGGCGGACAAGCTCAGGGCCATGGCGGCCCACAAGAAAAGACGTTTCATGCCGGG
Organism: Chromobacterium sp. LK11; assembly: GCF_001043705.1. NCBI lineage: Bacteria > Pseudomonadati > Pseudomonadota > Betaproteobacteria > Neisseriales > Chromobacteriaceae > Chromobacterium > Chromobacterium sp. LK11. The sequence continues at coordinate 144,839 of NZ_LDUR01000004.1, read as the reverse complement.
TATTCTACTCCTGTCCTGATGCGGCGCCGCCGCGCGGCGCGTTCTGCTGCGACCGCCCGGCCTGCGCCGACGTTCCGTCTCGCCAATGCAAAACAGCCTGACAAACGGATCTGTCAGGCTGTTTACGTTCTTGCCACGCGGCCGCGGCACGCTTATTCCGCGGCGTCGCCAGCGGGTTCGGCCGGAGCCGCGTCTGCCGGAGCCGGGGCCGGTTTGGGCGCGGACATCTGTTCCGCCGCCTTCTTCTCTTCGGCGCTGACTTCGCCCACCGGCTTGTTGGCCAGATCGAAACGCTTGCCGCCGCGCGCCAGAGACTTCACGTAGCGCGGCTTGCGACAGTGGTTGGCCACCACGCGGGAGATCAGCGTCGAGTCGAACTGCGGCAGGGCCGCGATCAGGCTCTCATGGATGCCCAAGGCCAGCGGACGAAACTGGCGGAAAACGTCGAACTTGCTGTAGACATGATCCGCGATCATCTCGGTCTGCTTTTTCTTGGACAGACTTTGTACAGCGGACTTAAGTGCAGCACCGAGTGCCGTTTCAGTATTTGGCTTCATGAACTTCTATCTAGATCCATTGATGCAAAAGCAGCGCATGCTGCCCAATCAAGTGAAGCGCCGCAACCCGCCGCCCGGCCAGCTTGACAGCCGGCCAAAAAATGACGACATCGTAATCGGGCTTGACCAACGCGCGCTGGCGAAACGCCGGCGCGCCGTGAAAAATCGCGATCATGGCGGACGCCCGGGACCGAGCCCAAACGTCGCGGCCCACCGGGGCCGAGGCGCTCGCCCCATCGCCGGTCCTGCTTGTCGGCGGAGAGCCGACTTGAGGCCATGGACGAAAGCGCCGCACGGAGCGCTCCAGGCGCTCCATGGCCGGGCAGGCGCTTACGAGGGTGGGAGAGTACTAAGTAATGCCCCTTTATGTCCAGCACTTGACGCCGATTGCGCTCTTTCCACCCCTATCCGTCTTTCTTTTGCCACTTTCTTCGAGCTTGTTCAAAGTATCGAGACAAGGCGAAAGCCGCCGAGCAAGCGGAATCTACTCGCGAGACATGAGCATTTCGCAGCCGGTTTCAACGTCCTTCTCACATCCATCCTGCCGACGCGCGACAGACATTGGACCGCTTCTCAAGCCGAGCCCGCCTCCCTTCGTGACACGCGCCCGGCGCGGCGGCTCACAGGCAGGCGGCGGGAAAGCGGCGGTTCAAGCTGTCCCAGTCCGTCGCCGCGTCCGGGCCGGCGCTGGCCACCACGCAGGCCGCCAGCCGGTTGCCCAGGTCCACCGCGTAATGCAAGGGCCAGCCGCTGGACAAGCCCGCCAACAAGCCGGCGCAATGCGCGTCGCCGGCGCCTATGGTGTCCACCACCGAAACCTGATAACCGGGCAGATGCCAGGGCGCGTCGGTGCCGGGGCAGACCCAGGCGCCGTCCTGGCCCAGCCGGCAGATCAGCGTCAGCCTGTAATCCTTGGCGAAGCGCTGCGCCGCCGCCACCGGGTCGCCGTCGCCGCACAGCATGGCGATCTCGTCCCGGTTCAGCGTCAGCAGGGTTTCCGTGCCGCTCAGCCCGGACAGAAACGCCGGCTCCAGCAAGGCGACGCGCGGACCGGGGTCTATCACCCGCAGCTGCTGCGCCGGCAGGGCCAGCAGCCAGGCGCGCAGCGCCCGCCCGCCCTCTCCGGCCAGCTCATAGCCGTTGGCGTACACCAGCGCGTCGGCGGGCAGCGGCAGCGCGTCCAGTTGCTCGCGGCTCCACTCTCCCTCGCAGCCGGTGATGGAGATGAAGCTGCGTTCGCCGCTGGGCTCCACCATGGCCACGCACCAGCCGTTGTCGCGATGCCCGTTGCGCAGCAGCACCGGCAACCCCAGCTCCCGCATGGCCGCGTCTATCGCCGCGCCCCAGGGCCCGTTACCCACCGGCATGCCGTTGATCACGGGGGCGTGCAACTGGCACAGCGCCCGCGCCACATTGAAGGCGCAGCCGCCGATCTGGCGCTCCTGCTGCAGCGCCTCCACATCGGCGCCGCTGCGCGGCAGTTCCGGGAGAGTCAATACCACGTCTCCCACGGCGCCGCCCAAAGCCAGGATCGCCCTGGCCGGATGATAACTTGGACACGGAATGCTCATGCGCGTCGCTCCTTCAGCAACAAATACAAGCCATAAGCCAGCAAGCTGGTCCCAAAGGATACAAACAGCCCCAGGCTGGAATCTGCGAAAACGCCCACCGCCAGCGGGCCGTCGATGAAGCCGGTCTTGCTCACCAGCAGGCCGCAGGCCGCGCCCAGCAGCCAGCACAACAGCGGCCCGCCGCGGAAGGCCTGCCGCCCATTGCCGGACAAAGCCGCTTCCTCATAGCCTTGGCGGTGGCGCAGCACCAGGTAATCCAGCACGAACACCGCCTCCCATGCGGCGAGGAACACGCCGCAGAACAGCAGGAAGGCGATGAAGGGGCCCAGGAAATCGCTGGAGACGAACAAGACGTAGGCGGCGATCGCCAACACGATCAGCGCATTGATGGCAACCGCCTGCGCCTGCCTGACCTTGACGCCTATGGTCAGCAGATTGAGGCTGGCCGAATACAGGCTGAGCACGGCCATGGTGACGATGCCCGCGGTCGCGGTCAGCAGATAGGGCACCGCCATCCAGGCCGGCAGCACCGCGCCTATCTTGGCGATGGGATTGGCCGCGCTGGCCAGGTCCGGTATCTGCGCCGACAGCAGCACGCCGGTGAAGATCAGCAGCATCAAGGGCAGCGAGGCCCCCACCATCACCGCGCCGAAAATGCCGCCGTTGCTCGACCCCGTCCGCTGGTAACGGCTGTAGTCGGCGCCGGCGATCGCCCAACTGATGCCGGTGCCCGCGGCGATCACCGACACCGCCGGCCAGAAGCCGGTCAGCCAGTCGCCCTGCGGCCGCGCCATGATGGCGCCCCAGTTCGCGGTCGACGCCACGTACGCGATCACCACCAGGGTCATGCTGCCGAAAATCCGGCTCAACCAGCTTTGCATCCACACCACGGTCGCCTGACCCAGCAAGCTGACCACGATGGTCAAGCCAATGAACAGGAACAGGCAGACCGCGGTCAGCAAGCGGCCCTCCGCCATGCCCAGCGCCTGGCACAAGGCCGCCAGCGTCAAGGCGCCGGTCACCACGTTGACCGCCTCCCAGCCCATCAGATTGAACCAGCTGAAGGCGGTGGGCGCGGCGTTGCCGCGCAGGCCGAAAATAGCGCGCGACAAAGTCAGCGTGGAGGTGCGGCCGCGCCGGCCGGCGATGCTGGTCACCCCCACCAGCGCGAAACTGGCCACCCCCAGCGCCGCGGCCAGCAAAGATTGAAAGAAGGACAGCCCGAAGCTGGTGACGATGCCGCCGTACACCACGCCCAGGATGCCGATATTGGCCGCCAGCCACACCCAGAACAACTCGACGGGCCGGCCCCGGCACTCATGCTCCGGCACCACGTCTATGCCCGCGCTCTCCAGCCGCCAGCTCTCTGCCGCTTGTACATCGCTCATCCACTCACCCCCTAAACCGCAATGCGCTCAAAGCCCGCGCGTAAGATTCAAAATCGACGCCGTTCACTGTCCGGATGCGTTCCCGCCATGCGGCCGGCAACGCGTCCGCGCCGCGCAGCGCCCCGCACACCGCGGTCGCCATCGCGCCTATGGTGTCGGTGTCGCCGCCCAGATTGGCCGCCAGCACCGCGCAGCGGCGCGGATCGCCCTGCGCGCAGTCCACCAGGGCCAGGGCGGTCGGCACCGACTCTATGGTGTCCATGCCGGCGCCCAGCGTGTGGTACAGCTCGGCGACCACGGCCGCATCGTCCCGGCCGCGCAAACCTTCCGCCAGCTCGAAGCCCCAGGCCAGGCGCCGGCTCAGCAAGGGGCTGAACGTCGTCACCCGCTCCAGCTGCGCCAGATCGGCGATTTCGGGCAGCTCGGCCTTGATGCTCGGCCAATCCGCGCCCTCCACCGCCCGCGACACCGCCCAGGCGACGGCCGCGGCGCCGGCCACCGCGATATCGGACTGGTGGGTGGGACTGCAACTCAGCCGTACCGCCTGGACGAAGGCCTGCCGGTCCCCGCTGGGCAATACGCAGCCCAAGGGGGCCACCCGCATCGCCGCGCCGTTGGTCACGCCGTTGGCGCCCAGCGAGTCTATGGACTGCCCGGACAAAATAGCCCTCAGCGCGGCCTTGGAACTGGGTCCCAGAATGTTCTTGTTGAAGGCGTCTATGCCTTCAGCCCAGGCGATGATGTTGGCGGCGATGCGCTCCGGCTCCACCGCGCCGTCCGCGGCGATCAGCGCGTCCATCAAGGCGATGGCCTGCTGGGTGTCGTCGGTGAACTCGCCGGCGACGAACTCGGAAGCGGCGAAATTCTCCGCGGGGCCGGGCAGGAAATCATCGATCCAGCCAAAGAAGGCCCGCACCTGCCCCTGCGGCCACAACTCGGAGGGCATGCCCATCGCATCCCCCGCCGCCTGCCCGTAAAGAGCCCCGAGAATGGACTGGTAGCCCTTGCTAATCATCGTCAAACCGCGTCTCTCCGCCAGGATGCCAACGCCGGAGCCCGTCCAGGGACCTGTTCAAATTCCGCCGCGCGTCGCGCGATACGGTGAACAGGCCCCCAAGGAATCCGATTGGCATCGTATGATAAGTCCAATGCAAATCCAATAGTACATAACCATACTATTGATCAGGAAAGCATGCCACAAGGCTTGGCCCCGCCCGCCCCATTCCCGCCGGCATTGATTTAGACTGGAACGCGCACGCACAGGAGTTTTCACACGATATGAGCGATATTCTGGAATGCCTGTCCGCCAGCCTGCAGCGGTCCGACGCGACGCCGCGCTACCTGCTGATCGCCGGCGCGCTGGAGCAAGCCATCCGGCGGCATCAGTTGGCCGAAGGGGCTTTCCTGCCCACCGAGCGGCTGATGGCGGAGAAACTGGGGCTGTCGCGCGTCACCATCAGCAAGGCGATGGCGGAGCTGGAGCGCAAGCGGCTGATCACCCGCCAGCAAGGCCGGGGCACGCGCGTCGCCCAGGCTTTCCGCTACTCGCTCAACGACAGCGGGGGCTTCACCGAACAAGTGCTGCGCAGCGGCGGCAGCGTGGCCAATCAATGGCTGTTGCGACGGCGGGAACGCGCGCCGGCCGCCATCGCCGGCCTGCTGCGGCTGCCCGCCGGCGCGGACATCGCCAAGCTGCGTCGCCTGCGCCTGATGGACGGCACGCCGGCCGCGCTGGAAACCACCTATATCCCGCTGGCCTACCTGCCCGAGCCTGAGCGGCTGGAACACTCGTTATATCAGTGGTGGGAACGACATGGCGTGGAGATCGGCCGCAAGCATTTCCGCCTGGCGTCCTGCGCGGCGGACCAGGACAGCGCCGCCTTATTGCATGTCCAGGCCGGCACGCCGCTGCTGCGCATCCTGCAAACCAGCTTGAACGCGGCGGAGCAAGTACTGGAATTCAGCGAGGTCTTGTGCCGCAGCGATCTCTATGAGTTCGAGGTGCAGCTGTGAGGAGGAGGAGCCCTAAACAAAAACCCGCCCAGCGCTACGCTGTGCGGGTCATCGTCGTCCCTAGGACGGCTTCGCCGTAATGGTGCCCCGGGCCGGAATCGAACCGGCACGACCGAAGTCGAGGGATTTTAAGTCCCTTGTGTCTACCAATTTCACCACCGGGGCGGGCAAAGAGACGGCGATTCTATCCCAGAGCCGCGTCGCTGGCAAACCGGGGCGGCGATGGGCAGGACAAAGCAAAAGCCTCTCACAGTCTTTGACCTTCGGAGTGGAAGCTAAAGTCAAAGCTGAACGGACATATACGGCTCCCCACCCCATCACATACTCGCAAAACTCAAGAAACTACAGACAAAAACACTCCGAAAACGCTTACGGACAGCTACAAAAATCAGCAGAACAAGTTGGCAACCTGACTTGGGATAGTCAGGGGACGCCAACTTGTTACCTAAACAGCCATGGAATGAGTTACAGCTATGGCTACCCAAGCCCCTCAACACTGTGTCAAAGCTTGTCTGCAGCGATATGATCAGACAGACAGTCCTCAGTGGCGTCATATTTATCCTACCCACCGACACCGCTTGGACAGGCTTACCCAAGAACCCCGGCTTTGGTCGATTAAGAGGAGTTGCTGGCGAGAAATATGCAATTGGCAAGGCCAAGACTCTAGGATCGTCTCCACCTGACTTTTGCTGACCCATCTAAGCAATACATCAAATCAATTGAGACTGTTGGCCTGGCTCGATAGACCTCGCACCGAGCCTAAATATGCATTTCACTTCGTCCATGCTTACTCATTGACAGCCTTACGGCTTATCAACCAATGCCGTCGGCAGCTCTTAGTCGTTATTTATTTTCTTATTTATAAGCGACTTTCCTCGCCCTGTTTTTAATACCTTAGACACGAAATTCCGCAGCGCATTGTCGGCAGTTCCTACAAAACGCTTGATACTTTCATCAGGTCTCCCAGTGAAGGAAGTGACATGAAAGTATTCAGTATCGTCAGGAGAATTTTTTGAGAAGTAGTAGTTTGATACACAACAACGTGGGCGATCCACAACAACGGGACTCACAGAGTGCCAGCTTGTTTTATTGGTTTCCATTACGGCCAGTCTATTTGTCAGGGCTGTAATGGTTTTGGGCTGTGTTTTATCCTTGTTCCATAGTTCTAGGTTACCTCCGTTCTCGATCTTCCACTCTGGCGACACATAGTAGAGCAAGTTCAATCTTCTGTAACGAAGACGATCTCCATCATGGCTATTATCTATGTGAGGATTCAGGAAGTCCCCAGGGAACATCATGGACAACCCACCGGCATACAAGTGTGGGTCTGGGTCAATTCCGGTAAAGCCAACGAACTCAGACAACAGATCAACCACTCTTTTGTCTTGGAGAGCGTAAGTAATGTCGGATAACACTTTATCGTAGCTACTTAGGTCTGCAGATGTTTTCTTTTTCTCACGAAAGGACTCTCGATCAAAAAAACCATTCCCATCCCTGGGAAAGGCATTATAAATCTTCTCGCACAATTCAGGCTCGAGAAGACCATCAATAACGAAGTGTCTTGTTTCCGTTCCTTCAGGATTATGCCACTGCTGCTTAATCGACTCTGCGGACTCCTTAATTTTATTCAAAATAGCCAGTGTAATTTTCTCTTGTGCATTCACAACTTATCATCCTTTTGTGCATTTTGTTGACAGACATTAGAGCGGGTTACGCTCGTGCTTTTTAAATCTATTATTATTTTAACTCGAGCTATGCGATGTAAATCATTTGCACGTAGGCACAGTTAATTCTGGATATCTTTTATCCTAGCAACCACCATTCACTAGGGATGCCCATGAGTACACCCTATCCAGAGGAGAGCGTCAAGTTACACACTAAGAGCCACTAATAAAATTTTCTGATAACCACAGGAAAATCAATGAGCAAGCAAGCTTGAGTAGAGTGGAATGCACATCCAGACATGGATGCGCAACTTGCCGAGCCCGGCCAAACCGATACAGGTCCAAGCCCGACTGATTTGGTCAGGTTGCCGCAGGTTGAGTAAGCGGAATCAAGCAGAGGCCTTGGGCACTCCCATCCGCCTCCCCGGCATTAGCCCCCCCCAAACCTTTGAGAATGCAGCCATTCGGCTGCGCACCCTTTTACCCCCCACGAGAAACGATGGAACCGGCAACACAGGAGAGCCCCCATCACCTGCTACTCGTCCCCCTCTTGTTCAAGGATCAGGAGCACTGAGCACAGCCGCAAGCCTTTGCGGCAGACGCCTCCGGGCCGCAGGCATTTTGTGGCCACACAAACTAGCGTAGCCGGCAAAAACTATAGCCTACGCGTGGTTCGCCGCTCTGAGCGAGTGGTTGAGGGCTGAAATCGACGGGAAAAAGTAGGGATTCGGTAGTTGTGACAGCAGAAGCAGGACAAAGCAAAAGCCCCGCAAGTCTTTGACTTACGGGGCTTTGACTGGAGGCGGGGGTCGGAATCGAACCGGCGTAGACGGATTTGCAATCCGCTGCATAACCACTTTGCTACCCCGCCGTTACCGGCGAATCACCAGCCTGGGCTGATGACTTAAATTTGGAGCGGGAAACGAGGCTCGAACTCGCGACCTCAACCTTGGCAAGGTTGCGCTCTACCAACTGAGCTATTCCCGCAGTGTACTGCAACGACAAGCATTGGGGGGGTGGAGCGGGAAACGAGGCTCGAACTCGCGACCTCAACCTTGGCAAGGTTGCGCTCTACCAACTGAGCTATTCCCGCGTCGCACAATGCTATCGCAGAAGATAATGGAGCGGGAAACGAGGCTCGAACTCGCGACCTCAACCTTGGCAAGGTTGCGCTCTACCAACTGAGCTATTCCCGCGTCGCATAATGCTATTGCAGAGGATTTGGAGCGGGAAACGAGGCTCGAACTCGCGACCTCAACCTTGGCAAGGTTGCGCTCTACCAACTGAGCTATTCCCGCTTTCAAAACTGCTGCAATACTTCTGCTTTCTCTTCGCTGCTGCTGGAGCAGCGCTGAGAGATGCGAATTATAAGGATTTATCGATCACTGTCAACACTTCAAACATCAATTTTTTTCCCGGAGAACTCCTTGGCGGCCATCCTCAGGTAATAAACCATTGACCACAAAGTCAAAATCACCGCCACCACCATGAAGGCGTTGCCCAAAATTAATGTCGAAACCCCCGGCAGCAGCGGGCCGGCGTACAGCAGCAGCAGGATGGCCACCATTTGCGCGGCGGTTTTCAGCTTGCCGATATAGGCCACCGCCACGCTTTTGCGGGTGCCCATCTCGGCCATCCACTCGCGCAGCGCGGAAATGGCGATCTCGCGGCCGATGATGATCATCGCCATCCAGCCTTCCGTTCTCCCCATCTGCACCAGCAGGATCAGCGCGGCGGCGACGATCAGCTTGTCCGCCACCGGGTCCAGGAAGGCGCCGAAGGCCGAGGTCTGGCCCAGCTTGCGCGCCAGATAGCCGTCCAGCCAGTCGGTGATCGCCGCCAAGGCGAAGATGGCGGCACCTACCTGGTTGCGGCTTTGCAGCAGCAGCACGGAATCCGGCAAAAAGAACACCGCTACGCAGATAGGGATCAGGGCAACCCTGAGCCAGGTCAGGAATATCGGCAAATTGAAGGGCATCGGTATCAGTAATCTTATTGTTTGCGGCTCGGTCAAAAACTGCGCGTCCGCCCCAAGCCACAACGGGACGCACAGCGATGGTTACAGTGTATAAACGATGGCGCGCCGGCAATCAATGCAGCGCGTTGTAAATCTTCTCCGCCAGCGTGCGGCTGATGCCGTCCACCTGGGCCAGGTCGTCCATGCTGGCGGCGGCCACGCCGCGCAGGCCGCCGAAGCGCATCAACAGCTGCTGCCGGCGCTTGGCGCCCACGCCCGGAATCTCCTCCAGCGTGGACGCGGTGCGCGCCTTGGCGCGCCGCGCGCGGTGGCCGGTGATGGCGAAACGGTGGGCCTCGTCGCGCACGGTCTGGATCAAGTGCAGCGCCGGATGGTCCTGCCGCAGCTGCAGGCTCTTGTCCAGATACGGCAGGATCAGCGTCTCCAGCCCCGGCTTGCGCTCCTCGCCCTTGGCGATGCCGACGATGGGCAGGTTCAGGCCGATTTCGGCGAACACCTCCAAGGCCACGCCCACCTGCCCCTTGCCGCCGTCGATGAACACCGCGTCCGGCAACTTGCCCTCGCCCGCCGCCAGCTTGCCGTAGCGACGTGACAGAACTTCGCGCATCGCGGCGTAATCGTCGCCGGGCTTGGCGGTTTCGATATTGTAGCGCCGGTATTCGCCGGGCTGCATCGCGCCCTTGTCGTAGATCACACAGGACGCCACCGTGGCCTCGCCCATGGTGTGGCTGATGTCGAAGCATTCGAAGCGGCCGGCGCCCTCCAGCTCCAGCACCTCGTTGAGCTGGGCCAGCCGCTGATTCTGGGTGGCTTTGCTGTTGGCCCGCTGCATGATGGCCAGCGCGGCGTTCTTCTCCGCCATTTCCAGCCACACCCGCCGCTCGCCTATGGGATTGCTGGCGATGGCCAGCTTGCGCTCGGCCTGCCGCTCCAGGTGCTGGCGCAGGGTGTCGGAAATCTCGCCGTTGATGATGATGGCCGGCGGCAAGGGCGCGCCCAGATAATGCTGGGCCAGGAAGGCTTCCAGGCTGTCCGCCAGTTCGCCCTCCTCGCCGCTGACCGGGAAAAAGCTCTTGTCGCCCAGATGCCGGCCGCCGCGAATCATCACCAGATTGACGCAGAGCATGCCTTCCTGCTGCACCGAGGCCACCACATCGCAATCCTGCTGGCTGGAGTTGCTGGAAACGAACTGCTTCTCCTGCACTCGCGCCAGCGCCTGGATCTGGTCGCGCAGCTCCGCCGCCTGCTCGAACTCCATCGCCTCCGCCGCCGCCATCATGCGCTGGGTCAGGCCGTCGATCAGCTCGCTCTGACGGCCTTGCAGGAAGGCCACCGCGCTGGCCACGTCGCGCGCGTAGTCGTCCGTGGAGATATGGTCGACGCAGGGGCCGGAACAACGCTTGATCTGATACAGCAAACAGGGACGGGAGCGGTTGGAGAACACCGCGTCCTCGCAAGTGCGCAAGCGGAACACCTTTTGCAGGATCTGGATGCTTTCGCGCACCGCGTAGCCGTTGGGATACGGGCCGAAATACTGGTTCGGCCGCTTGGGGTCGCCGCGGTAATAGGCCATCTGCGGAAACGCGTGGCCGGTCAGCATCAGATAGGGATAGGACTTGTCGTCGCGGAACAGGATGTTGTAGCGCGGCGTCAGCGCCTTGATCAGATTGTTTTCCAGGATCAACGCCTCCGCCTCGGAGCGCGTGACCGTGGTTTCGATGTTGGCGATCTGGCGCACCATCAACTGGATGCGCGGCGACTGATCGTTTTTCTGGAAGTAGGAGCTGACCCGCCGCTTCAGATCGATGGCCTTGCCGACATAAAGCACGCTGCCCGACGCGTCGAGCATTCGATACACGCCGGGCAGATTGGGCAGGGAGGCCAGTACCGCCTTGTAGTCAAAAACCGGTTTCGCCACTTATTTTCCACACCAGGTCTGCACATTGGCCTGCGCCTGGGCGATCAGCTCATTGCGCTGCGCGTCGGTGGCCAAGGCATTGGAACCCGGCATGCGGATGCGGCTATTGGTCTGCACCGAGGCCAGCTGATTGCGGGCGTTCTGGCAGTTCTGCTCGCGAATCTTGGCGTTGGCTTCCACGATCTTGGCGTTTTCCGCCGCGATCTTGGCGTTCTCTCCGCTCGCGTCCTTGCCCGCGGCTTTCTTGACGTCCTTGGCCGGGGCCGAGGCCGGCGCCGGCGCGCGCGTGCTCATGCGGCGGGCGTTGACGCTGGGCGGCGGCTGGTCCGAATACACGGTCTTGCCGGCTTCGTCCTTCCATACATAGACTTCCGCGCTGGCGGCGGCGGAGGCCAGCAAAGCCAGCAAAAAGGTCCATACTAAGGTTGACTTCATCATCGACTCCCTGACCCGAATGCGCTGCAGATACTCAAATTGTAAGGCCTGCGCGGCCGGCGGGCAAAAAGGTAACAGGCTTGGGGGCGGAAAGCCCGTTTTTTTGCAATAGCGTTAATGCCTCGGTATAATGCCGCTTTGCCGCAAAGGAAACGCCAAGATGCGTATCATCGAGAAAGCCTATACTTTCGACGACGTTCTCCTCGTCCCGGCCCACTCTGAAGTTCTGCCGCGCGACGTAGTTCTCTCCACCAAGCTTACCCGCAACATCACCCTGAACCTGCCCCTGGTGTCCGCCGCCATGGACACGGTGACTGAAGCCCGTCTTGCCATCGCCATGGCTCAAGAAGGCGGCATCGGCATCGTGCACAAGAACATGAGCATCGAGCAACAAGCCTGCGAAGTGTCCAAGGTGAAACGCCATGAAAGCGGCGTGGTCAAGGATCCCATCACCATCGCCCCGGACATGCTGGTGCGCGATCTGGTGCTGCTGACCCGCCATCACAAGATTTCCGGTCTGCCGGTGATCGACAACGGCAAAGTGGTCGGCATCGTCACCAACCGCGACCTGCGCTTCGAGACCCGCCTGGACCAGCGCGTCGGCTCCATCATGACTCCGCGCGAGCGCCTGATCACCGTCAAGGAAGGCGCCAGCATCGACGAAGCCCGCGACCTGATGCACGCCCACCGCCTGGAGCGCGTGCTGGTGATCAACGACGCCTGGGAGCTGAAGGGCCTGATCACCGTCAAGGACATCATCAAGACCAGCGAACACCCCAACGCCAATAAAGACAGCCAGGGCAGTCTGCGCGTGGGCGCGGCGGTCGGCACCGGCGGCGACACCCCAGAGCGCGTCGAGGCGCTGGTGAAGGCCGGCGTGGACGTGATCGTGGTCGACACCGCTCACGGCCACAGCCAGGGCGTGATCGAGCGCGTGCGCTGGGTCAAGCAGAAGTTCCCGCACGTGGACGTGATCGGCGGCAATATCGCCACCGCCGCCGCCGCGCTGGCGCTGGTTGAAGCCGGCGCCGACGGCGTCAAGGTCGGCATCGGCCCCGGCTCCATCTGCACCACCCGCATCGTGGCCGGCGTGGGCGTGCCGCAGCTGACCGCCATCCACAACGTGTCCGAAGCGCTGAAGGGCACCGGCGTGCCGATGATCGCCGACGGCGGCATCCGCTTCTCCGGCGACATCTCCAAGGCGCTGGCCGCCGGCGGCAACTGCGTGATGCTGGGCGGCATGTTCGCCGGCACCGAAGAAGCCCCGGGCGAAGTCGAGCTGTTCCAGGGCCGTTCCTACAAGTCCTACCGCGGCATGGGCAGCCTGGGCGCGATGAGCCAGGGTTCGTCCGACCGCTACTTCCAGGACAACGAAGGCAATGTGGAAAAGCTGGTGCCGGAAGGCATCGAAGGCCGCGTGCCGTACAAGGGCTCCATCGGCCAGGTGATCCACCAGCTGGTGGGCGGCCTGCGCTCCTCGATGGGCTACCTCGGTTGCGCCACCATCGCCGACATGCACGCCAAAGCGGAGTTCGTGGAAATCACTTCCGCCGGCATCCAGGAATCCCACGTCCACGACGTGCAGATCACCAAGGAAGCGCCGAACTACCACGTATCCCGTTAAGACCCGACGTCGTCAGGCCTCCTTTACGGCAAAACCCGCGCCAAACGGCGCGGGTTTTTTCATGGCCGAACCACAAACGCGGTCAGAACGTGTTTACGATCTCGCGAGCTAAGGCGAGACAAGGCGAAAACGAGCGAAAAAGCGGAATGTACAAGTGGTACATGAGCATTTTGAGCTCGGTTTCAACGCCGTATCGCCGACGCACAGCAGATCGTAAACAGGTTCTCAGGCCAGCGACAACATCAGCCGAGTGCGCAAGGCCGTGGGCGGATTGTCGTACGGCGAATTCAAATACTCTTCCACGCACGGCACGCCGCCGAGCGCGCGCCCGCTGCCGGGCAGCCAGTGCCGGTACAGCCAGGACCAGGCCGTGGACAGCTCCGCGTACGGTCCCTGATGCGTGACGCAAGCGTACTCTCCGGCGGGAATCTCCCCCCATTCAAACCCCTCCGGCAGCGGCCGCTCCTGCCAGGAGTCCGGCACGGTCACGCAGGCGATGGAGCGCAGCTTGGCCTCCTCCGTCTGTTCCGTGTCATCCAGATACATCCCGAATACGCGGCCCGGCTCGTCGCCGACGGCGCACCCCGGGCTGATGGCCTGCAAAGCGCCGAAAGCCTGGCCAATCTCCATATAACTGCCGACATGGCGGCGCATCAGCACCTTCAGCCCCTTGTCCTGCTTGAGCAATGTCACTTCATGCATAACGGTCTCCCAGTCTTGCCTAGAAATGAACGCTCTGCGCTGGCGATAGCGGCCCGGACTCTCGCCGTAAGCCCTGGCGAAGGCCCGGACGAAGGCCGCGGTGCCGCCGTAGCCGGCGCGCGTCGCCACCCTCGACAAGGGCAGCGAGCCGCCGTCCAACTGCCCGGCCGCGCGATGCAGCAACAGCCGCTGCCGGGTCTCTCCCACCGTTTCGGCCATCAGGCCGCGATACACGCGGTGAAAGTGAAAGGGCGACAAGCAGGCCTCCTCCGCCAACCTTTCCAGCGGCACCGGCCCGTCCAGATGGCGCCACAGGTAGTCCAGCACCCGCAGCATCCGCCACAAATACGGCGAATCCGGACCGCCGTTGCGATAGAGCGTTCTCATGAAGTGAGCTTATCCCGCATCGATTGATTCTTTTTGCTGACTTGGCTGTTGCATCAGCAACCATTGCATGCGCTGACACAAATCCACCACGTAATCCCATACCACCCGGTAGCGCAGCGTGCGGCGGATGTCGCTGCGGCCGCTGATCCAGTAGGAGCGGATGATGCGCAGCTCCGGCAGCAGCTGGCGCAGCCGCGCGTCGTCGTAGGTCAGATAATACGGTAGCACCGCGATGCCGCCGTCGGCCAGCGCCGCCTGCTGCTGGCCCACCACGCTGGTGCAGCGCAGATTAATCAGCGGATTGCGGCACAGGCCGCGGTGGAACATCAGTTCGCGCGAGAACAGCAAATCGTCGACGTAGCCGACGATGGGATGGCCGGCCAGGTCCTCGCGCTCGCGGATCGGCGCATGCGCGTCCAGATAGGCCGGCGTCGCGTACAGGCCCAGGCAGTAATCGGTCAGCTTACGCGTCACCACCATATTGGCCTGCGGCCGCTCCAGCGCGATGGCGACGTCCACCTCGCGGTTGGTGATGCTGACGAAGCGCGGCACCGACACCAGATCGATCTCCAGCGCCGGATAGCGCGCCATCAGCCGCGGCAGATGCCGCGACAGAAACAAGGAGCCCAGGCCTTCCGGCGCGCCCAGCCGCACCAGGCCGGCCACCTCCACATGCCCCACCCTCGCCTCGTCCTGCATACGCGACGCGGTGTTTTCCAGCTGCTCGGCCAAGGGCAGCAATTGCCGGCCGGCCGCGGTCAGCTGGTAGCCGTCCGGCTGCTGCACGAACAGCGGCTGGCCCAGCTGCCGCTCCAGCTGTTCGATATGCCGGGCCACCGTCGCATGCGTGGTGCGCAGTTGCCGAGCCGCCGCCAGCAGCTTGCCGCTGCGTTGCAAGGCCAGAAAATAACGGATGTCGTTCCAGTCGAACATCGCTCCCTCCCCCGCGTTTATGGTGCGCTTGCACACAAAGATGACAAGCTTCAATTGCACCGCTGTTAGAAAACTAACAGCCATTGTTCCGCTCTGGCTATTCCCAGCCCGACCCGGCTTGATCTTATATGGTGGCGATACAGACGTCATAGGAAAGCGCGGCATGCAGGCATTGGCGGACACATTCGACTACATCATCGTCGGCGCGGGCAGCGCCGGCTGCCTGCTGGCCAACCGCCTGTCGCTCAATCCGCGGCACCGCGTGCTGCTGCTGGAGGCCGGCGGCGAGGACAACTATCCGTGGATACACATCCCGGTGGGCTATCTCTACTGCATCGGCAACCCCCGCACCGACTGGTGCCTGCGCACCGCGCCCGAGGCCGGCCTGGGCGGACGCAGCCTCAACTACCCGCGCGGCAAGGTGCTGGGCGGCTGCTCCTCGATCAACGGCATGATCTATATGCGCGGCCAGGCCGCGGACTACGACGGCTGGGCGGCCCAGGGCTGCCCCGGCTGGAGCTGGGACGAGGTGCTGCCGGACTTCCTGCGCATGGAGGACCATTTCGACAGCGCCCGCGCCCAGCACGGCCACGGCGGCGAATGGCGGGTGGAGCGGCAGCGGCTGTCCTGGGAGATTCTGGACGCCTTCCGCGACGCGGCGGAGCAAAGCGGCATCGCCCCGGTGGACGATTTCAATCGCGGCGACAACGCCGGCTGCGGCTATTTCGAAGTCAACCAGCGCGGCGGCCTGCGCTGGAACACCGCCAAGGCCTTTCTGCGCCCGGCGCGCCAGCGCCCCAACCTCACCGTGCTGACCCACGCCGAGGCGGAAACCCTGCTGCTGGAAGACGGCCGCGCCGCCGGTATGGTATTCCTGCAACACCGGCAGCGCTGGCAGGCGCGCTGCCGCGGCGAAATCATCCTGGCCGCCGGCGCCGTCGGCTCCCCGCTTTTGTTGCAGCGCAGCGGCATCGGTCCGGCCGCGCTGCTGCAAGAACACGGCGTCGCCGTGCGCCACGCGCTGGCCGGCGTCGGCGCCAATCTGCAAGACCACCTGCAGCTGCGCATGGTGTTCAAGGTCAGCGGCGCGCGCACGCTGAACCAGCTGGCCAATAGCTGGACCGGCAAGCTGGCCATGGGCTGGGAATACCTGTGGCGGCGCAGCGGCCCGCTGGCGATGGCGCCCAGCCAGCTCGGCGCCTTCGCCAAGTCCGGCCCGGAACAGCCGCGCGCCAATCTGGAATACCATGTGCAGCCGCTGTCGCTGGAGCGCTTCGGCGAGCCGCTGCACCCCTTCCCCGCCTTCACCGCCTCGGTCTGCGACCTGCGCCCGCTCAGCCGCGGCCGGATCGCCATCGGCGGCGCGGGCCTGGACGCCGCGCCGCTGATCCAGCCCAACTACCTCAGCCACCCGCGGGACCGCGCCATCGCGGTGGCCGCGCTGCGGCTGACCCGGCGCATCGTCGCCGCGCCGGCGCTGGCGCGCTACCGGCCGGAAGAATACCTGCCCGGCCTCGCCGCCCACAGCGACGAAGAACTGGCCGCCGCCGCCGGCCGCATCGGCACCACCATTTTCCATCCGGTCGGCACCTGCAAAATGGGACAGGATACCGACGCGGTGGTCGATGCCAGACTGCGCGTGCACGGACTATCCGGCTTGAGAGTGGCGGACGCCTCCATCATGCCCGCCATCACCTCGGGCAACACCAACTCGCCCACGCTGATGATCGCGGAAAAAGCCGCCCGCATGATTTTGCAAGACCGCGCCGCGCCGGACTGAGCGACGCGACATCGGATCCACCACCACAGAGGAAGCCCACTTCCCGCCCCACAACCTGTCGCAAAGCCACATCAAGAGGAGACAGCACCATGAGCAGCACCCTGACGCCCGCCGCCACGGCGGGACACGCGATCAGCAGCTCCGAGCGCAAAGTGATCTTCGCCTCGTCGCTGGGCACCGTTTTCGAGTGGTACGACTTTTTCCTGTACGGCGCGCTGGCGGCGGTGATCAGCAAGCAGTTCTTCGCCGGCGTCAATGAAACCACCGCCTTCATCTTTGCGCTGATGACCTTCGCCGCCGGCTTTCTGGTGCGCCCCTTCGGCGCGCTGCTGTTCGGCCGGCTGGGCGACATGATAGGCCGCAAATACACCTTTCTCGCCACCATCCTGATCATGGGCGTGTCCACCTTCCTGGTGGGCCTGCTGCCCGGCTACGCCAGCATAGGCATCGCCGCGCCCATCCTGCTGGTGGTGCTGCGCATGCTGCAGGGCCTGGCGATAGGCGGCGAATACGGCGGCGCGGCCATCTACGTGGCCGAACACGCACCGGACCACAAACGCGGCGCCTACACCAGCTGGATCCAGGTCACCGCCACCGCCGGCCTGCTGCTGTCGCTGCTGGTGATCCTGGCCTGCCGCAAGCTCACCGGCCCGGCCTTCGACGACTGGGGCTGGCGCCTGCCCTTCCTGCTGTCGCTGGCGCTGCTGGCCATTTCCACCTGGATCCGGCTGTCGATGCACGAATCGCCGGCCTTCCTGAAAATGAAGGCCGAGGGCAAACACTCCAAGGCGCCGCTGACCGAATCCTTCACCAACTGGAAGAATCTGCGCATCGTGCTCACCGCCCTGTTCGGCATCAACGGCGGCCAGGCGGTCACCTTCTACTGCGCGCAGTTCTACTCGCTGTTCTTCCTCACCCAAATCCTCAAGGTGGATTCTCAAATCGCCACCCAGCTGCTGGTGGTGTCCCTGCTGATCGCCGCGCCGCTGTTCCTCTACTTCGGCTATCTGTCCGACCGCATCGGCCGCAAGCCGGTGATGCTGACCGGCCTGCTGCTGGCGGCCTTGCTGACCTTCCCCGCCTTCAAGTGGCTGACCGCCTACGCCAGCCCGGACATCGCCAACGCCGCGCGTCAGGCGCCGGTAGTGGTGGTGGCGGACCCGACCAGCTGCCGCTTCCAGTTCGACCCGGTGGGCAAGGCCAAGCTCAGCTCCAGTTGCGACCAGGCCAAGGCTCTGCTGGCCAAGAACGGCGTGCCCTACCAGCGCCAGGCGGCGCCCGCCGGCGGCGAAACCCAGATCAAGGTGGGCGAACAGACGCTGACCGGCTTCGACAAGGCTCAACTGCTGGCCGCGCTGAAGCAGGCCGGCTACCCGGACAAGGCCGACCCGGACAAGATCAACTACCCGATGGTGGTGGCGGTGCTGGTGCTGCTCAGCCTGATCGCCGCCATGGTCTACGGCCCGCTGGCCGCCACCATGGTGGAGTTGTTTCCCACCCGCATCCGCTACACCTCGATGTCGCTGCCCTACCACATCGGCAACGGCTGGATAGGCGGCCTGTTCCCCACCGTGGCGTTCTCGCTGGTGGTCTACACCGGCGACATCCTCTACGGCCTGTGGTATCCAGTCATCGTCTACAGCGTCAGCTTCGTGGTCTGCCTGTTGGGGCTGAAGGAGACTCACCGCGCCGACATCCATCAATAAGAGCCATCCCGCAAGCCGCGGCGCCGGCGTTTGATTGAGCGCTCGCGCTGTCACGCGATCCAAACACGGCGAACCTCCCGGTTCGCCGTGTTTCTGGGTAGACTGGGGCTTTCGTCCCACCGCCCGCGCCGCCATGCCGATTCAACGCCCCAGCCAGTCCGAAATCCTGACCCTCAACCGCCACCGTTGCCATCTGCGCCGCTGGGGCCCGCGCGACGCGCCGCTCCTGGTGCTGCTGCACGGCTGGATGGACAGCTCCGCCACCTTCCAATTCCTGGTGGACGCGCTGCCGGACGGCTGGCAAGTGGCGGCGCCGGACTGGCGCGGCTTCGGCGACAGCGACTGGAACGACGGCAGCTACTACTTTCCCGATTACCTGGCCGATCTCGACGCGCTGCTGGACGCGCTGTCGCCGCAACAACCGGTCAAACTGCTGGGCCACAGCATGGGTTCGATGATCGCCGGCATCTACGCCGGCATCCGCCCCGAGCGCGTAGAAAAACTGGTGCTGGCCGAAGGCTTCGGCCTGGCCGCCACCAAGCCGGCGGAAGCGCCGGGCCGTTACGCGCGCTGGCTGCGCGAAACCCGCGACGCGCCGGAGTTCGGCGATTTGCAGTCACTGGACGCCGTGGCCGCCAAGCTATTGGAGCGCAACCCCAGGCTGACGCCGGAGCGCGCCCAATGGCTGGCGCGCGAGCTGACCCGCCAGCGCGACGACGGCCTCTACTACCGCGCCGACCCGCGCCACAAAATGGTCAACCCGGTGCTGTACCGGCTGGAAGAAGCGATGGCCTGCTGGCAACGCATCAGCGCGCCGGTGCTGTGGGCGCTGGGCGGCGACACCGACGACCACCCGCTGGCCAAGAGCGTGGCCGCCAGCATGCCGCAGCGGCGCGCCTGTTTCGCCCAATTGCAGGAAACCGTGATCGCCGACGCCGGCCACATGCTGCAATGGGAGCAGCCGGAAGCGCTGGCGGCGGCGATCCACGCGTTTTTCAGTCAGCCCCAATAAGAGCCGCTAAGAACCTGTTTACGATCTGCTGCGCGTCGACGATACGGCGTTGAAACCCGCTTCGAAATGCTCATGTACCACGAGTACATTCCGCTTTCTCAGCCGTTTTCGCCTTGTCTCGCCTTAGCTCGCGAAATCGTAAACACGTTCCAAGAAAACCTCGCAGAGAACCTGAGCCAAGGCGCGCCGACGCAGAAAACGAAGTTTCTGCGAAGCTACAGTACCAGTGGTACGACAAGGAGGCGCAACGCAGGATCAGGGGTTTGGTTAGCGGATCAAAAAAAAGCGCGGCCAAGCCGCGCCTTTTATCTGCCTTCCACAACATCACACGCCTAGATAACGCCGCTCCAGGTGCGCCTTGAAGTGCGCCGGGTTCAGCGTCTCGCCGGTGGCGCGACGCACCAGTTCGTCCGTGCTCCAGCGGCTGCCCTGGCTCCAGATATTGGCGTTCAGCCAGCTGAAGATGGGCTCCAGATTGCCGGCCGCCACCTGCGCGTCCAGCTCCGGCTCGGCGCGGCGCAGGCTGGCGAAATACTGCGCCGCGTACATCGCGCCCAGCGTGTAGCTGGGGAAATAGCCGAAGCCGCCGTCGGTCCAGTGGATGTCCTGCATGCAGCCGTTAGTGTAGTTGCCGCGGGTGTCCACGCCCAGATAGGCCATCATCTTCTCGTCCCACAGCGCCGGAATGTCCTCGGCCTCGATCTCGCCGTCCATCAGCGCGCGCTCGATCTCGAAGCGCAGGATCACATGCGCCGGATAGCACAGCTCGTCGGCGTCCACGCGGATGTAGCCCGGCTGCACCCGGCTATACAGACGCTGCAGATTCTCCAGCGCAAACGCCGGCTGCTCGCCGAAATGGCTGCGGATCAGCGGCGCGATCAATTGCAGGAAGGCCGGGCTGCGGCCCAGCTGCATCTCGAAGGACAGGCTCTGGCTTTCGTGGATGCCCATCGAGCGCGCGCGGCCCAGCGGCTGCTCCAGCCAGTCCTTGGGCAGGTTCTGCTCGTAACGGGCGTGGCCGGTTTCGTGGACGATGCCCATCAGGCTCTGGACGAAATCATCGTCGCGGTAGCGGGTGGTGATGCGCACATCCTCCGGCACCCCGCCGCAGAAGGGATGGCTGCTGACATCCAGCCGGCCGCCGTCGAAGTCGAACTGCAACAGCTTCATCGCCTCCACGCCCAAGGCGCGCTGCTGCGCCACCGCGAACGGCCCCACCGGCTCGATCACCGTTTCCGACGCCTGCTTGGCGCGCGCGCGTTCGATCAGGCCCGGCAGCCAGGACTTCACCTCGGCGAAAATGCGCTCGATCTCCGCGCTCTTCATCCCCGGCTCGTACTTGTCCATCAGCGCGTCGTAGCGGCTGCCGCCGCTGGCCTCGGCCAGCAAACGGCCCTCCTCGCGCGACAGCTTGACCACCTCGCGCAGGTTTTCCAGAAAGCCCTTCCAGTCATTGGCCGGGCGCTGGCTGCGCCAGGCGTGCTCGCAACGCGCGCCGGCCAGGGTCTTGGCCTCCACCAGCGCCGCCGGCAGCAGATTGGCCTGCGCCCACTCGCGGCGCATCTCGCGCAGATTGGCGCGTTGCAGTTCGTCCAGATTTTCCTGCTCCGCCGCGTCCAGCTGCTCCTTCAGCTGCGGCGCGGTGATGATGCCGTGGGTCAGCACCCCCAGTTCCGCCAACGCGGCGGCGCGGGCGTCGTTGCCCTTGCTCGGCATCATCGCCGCCTGGTCCCAGCCGGCGATGGCGCCGAGGTGGCCGAAGCGGTGCAGGCGAGCGAAAGTGTGGGTCAATGCCTGGTAGGCGGATGTGTGTGCCATCTTGTCTCCTCTATGAAAGAACCGGTTTGCGGTCCGCTGCGCGTTGTGAGGCGCGGCCCGGCGAGCACCGCTTCAGAACGCTGACGCACTCTATGCATTTCGCGTCTAAAGCTGTTGTCGCCTTGTCTCGCTCTGGCTCGCGAGATCGTAAACACGCCCGACTTGTAAAAGCATGATGCCATCAGACTATTTGATCTGACAACTTTCGCCCCAAAACCCGCCAAAGCCGCGTATTGACAAGAATTTTGATTTTGTACATTATCAACACTCCATGACCAGCATGAGGTAAATTCATGCCATCCATCGCCGCCCAACTCTTTCTCGCCTACCAGGACCGCGACTGGGAGCGCGCGCGCCGCCTGCTGCGCGACGACGCCGTAATGCTGTGGCATTGCAGCGGCGAGTGCTTCCGCGGCGCGGACGCCATCGTCCACGTCAACCGCGTCTATCCGGAGGGCTGGAGCATCCGCCTGCTGCAAGACAATCTGCTGGCAGACGGCCGCTGGCATGTAGTGGCGCAGGTGGACCACGGCGCGGCGCGCTTCTTCGCCAACTCGCTGTTCACGCTGGAGCACGGGCTGATCAGCCAGATCGAGGAATACTGGGCCAGCGCCGAAGCGCCGCCGGCCTGGCGCGCGGGCTTGCCGGGCTGGGCCAGGCTGGAAGCCGCGCAACCGGCCTGATGGGCGGAGGCCATGGCCAAGATCGTCGGCAGGAACGGAAACCAAGGGAGACGCCATGACTGTTGAGAGCTATATCGCCCTGCGGGGCCACACACCGGAGCACACGGACCCCATACGCTTGGCCAAGGGCGCCCCGCTTCGGGTAGGCGAAAGGTACGAGGGCCTGGAAGGCTGGGAGAATTGGTACTTCTGCGAAACGCCGGGGCAAGCCGCCGGGGGCTGGGTGCCCGGCCAACTGATCGAATACATCGACGGCAAAGCGTTTGCCCTTGAAAGCTTCTCCTCCCAGGAGCTGGCTATCCAAGCGGGCGAACGGCTGCTCGGTTCGAAAACCCTGAACGGCTGGCTGTGGTGCCGCCGGCTGGATGGCGAGGCATTTGGCTGGGTGCCGCTTAATATCCTGAAAGCGCAGTAAGGATCTATTTACGTTCTTTTTTGCAAATACGCTGGGGGTTAGATACGCAGGAAACCACGTATCCGACTCGCCCCGGGTCCCTTCAAGCCTGCCGTTGGGTGGCAGGCCCGAGGTCTTAAGCGGCTGCCCTGTTTGAGCGATTTGACGTTAGCAAATTATCACTGAGCGAATCGAAGATTCGCACGTAGAGAGTTCAGCCGCGCCTCGGGCCTGACGGGTCCCAGCGGGAAGCCGTAGGCCAGGCTTGCAGGGTGGCCTTTAGGAGTGGAGAGGATATTTGGCCAAGCAAATATCCTTTCCCTGCCTTATTCCCTCGCGACGCTGCGCTTGCCTCGCTCGGTCAGTGCAGCCCCGGCAATGAAAATCATCATCCGCGCAGCGGATTCAAACCTAGTACAGATCATGAACAGGCCGCTTGGTAAACGTCTCTATGTAGCCGATAACTCCCTGGCTTCAACCGATGGCGCTAGCTTGCCCTCCACGCAGCCATCCTTTAGCTTGGCCTAGGGGCGCAAGCTGCCGTACGGCCTAGCCGTGCCGACTAACCTTGGAGGTCGGGTTCCAAACGACAGCCATGCGTCCCAAACCCTCTTCCGCCCCGCCGCCTTGACCCTCTCCCGCCTCTGCCGCCACAATAGCGCGGTGCCGAGCAAATACCGGCACTGGGCTTGGAACCCCATCTACACGTACGGCGAACTGGCCGCTCTTGCGGCCATAGTTCATGCAGTCTGCACGCCCATAAGGCGGGTGCGGACGGCAAGGACGGCGTTTGCCGTGCCGATTTCGTACGTGGTCGGTGTTCCAACCTTGCAGTCTCGTGCCCGCCAATCCCGATTGGAACCGGGAAGTGGGTTGATCTCACGTAGCAGAATGCAGGAGCAACAATATGTCCCAAACCCTACCCCCTCGCCGTTTCTACCGGCTCAAGCCCCACGAAAACCAGGCCACTCAACTGCCCTTCGTCCGTTATCTGCCGCAACGCAGCCAGCCCCATCACTGGCAGATGCCGCCCGCCGACGACTACGTCGACGCCTGCGCCTATGGCCGCGAATGCGCCGCCCACCTGGCCCAGTTCTTCAAGGACCAGCCGCATAGGCTGAACCAGGGCCTGCTCGGCAAGATCGCCCGCGATGTGGATTTCATGGACCCCGGCCACGCCCGCGGTTATTGGGTGGGTTTTTTCAGCTATGCCGAGCAGTTGATGGCGCTGGGCGCGCTGCGCTGCGACGTGTACGCCCATGTGGACAGCGTGCACGCCTTGCAGCAGGCGCAAACGCAGAAGTCGGAACTGGAAGGCAAGGCGCCGTCGCGCAATAGCTAAGAAGCTGTTTACGATCTGCTGCGCGTCGGCGATACAGCGTTGAAAACGTCTTCGAAATGCTCATGTACCACCTGTACATTCCGCTTTCTCAGCCATTTTCGCCTTGTCTCGCCTTAGCTCGCGAGCTCGTAAACAGGCCCTAAGACGGTTCGCAGCAAGCGGGAAGGCTCGCCTTCCCGCCTCAAGCCGCCGGCTGGCCGGCGTTGCGCGCCTGGGCTTGCGGGAATTGATGCCAGTAATAGAAGTATTCGCGCACCAGCATCAGGAAGGTGTTTTTCAGCTCCGCCTCGCGCAGATGCAGCAGCACCGCGTCCACCATCATGCGGAAACTGTCGCCCTGGATGGGCTGGCCGTCCAATAGATAGAGCAGGGATTTGAGCAGGCGCTCGCGCAGATGGATGTCCGGCTCGGACATGCCGTCCTCGAACAGCTTGCCCAGGTACAGGCCCAGCGACGGCGGAAAGCGGGAAAAGCCGTCGCGCTCCATCCGCGTCAGCAAGCTGTCCCAGTCCGTCTCCAGCCATACCCGCACATTGCGCACCGAAAAACCGCTGCGCGCGGTGATCTCCACCACTTTCTTGGTATCGCCCAGCCAGAAGTAATAGAACTCGCGGGTGCAGGTCAGCGCCAGCACCTGTTCGTCCGGCGGACAGGCCTGCAGCAGGCGTTCGCAAGGGCCGCGGAAGCCTTCCGCGCTGCGCTCGACGCCGTCCAGCCAGGGCAGCAGCAGTTCCAGAATGCGACGCCGCTCGTCCACGACCTGGGCCGGCGCGCCCTGACGCGCCAGCAATCGCATATAAGCCTCCAGCGCCGCCGTCAAATCGCTCATGCCCTTCCCCAGCCCTCCCGTAAGCCGTTCGGTCTTGCCCTTCCCCTCGCCGCTCGCGCTCTTCGGCACAGCGGGCGGACTGTTCTTATTTTCGGACAGAAATGTTGCAGACTCCAGACGGGATTCGCGGCGACGTCGGCATTTCCCCTACGCGCCGGGCGGTGAGCCGCGGCTCAGATCGGCGTCAGGCTCAGGCGCAAATCCGCGCCCACCATCCGCGCGTCGCGGATGCTCAGCCTCTGCTTGTCGGCCAGGTCCTCCAAGGCCGGCCAGGCGAACAGGCCGCGCGCGGCGTCGCCGGCCAGCGACGGCGCTAGGTAGAGCACGATCTCGTCCACCAGCCCGGCGCGCAGCAGCGCGCCGTTGAGGCCGGCGCCGGCCTCCGCCATCAGCATATTGACGCCGCGTTGCGCCAAGGCCGCCAGCAAGCCCGGCAGATCGGCGTGGCCGTCGGCCTGCCGCGGCAGGGTCAGGATTTCCGCGCCGGCGCGATAGGGCCGCAGCCGCGCCTCTGGGTGATCGCAGGTGGCCAACAAGGTGGAGCCGCCCTGGTAGATGCGCTGTTCCGGCGCGGTGCGCAGCCCGCTGTCCAGCACCACGCGCAGCGGTTGGCGCTCGCAGGGGACTTCGCGCACCGTCAGTTGCGGATCGTCGGCCAGCACGGTGCCGCTGCCGGTGAGCACCGCGCAGTGTTCGGCGCGCAGGCGATGCACGTCGCGCCGCGCCTCCGGGCCGGTGATCCACTGGCTGCGGCCGTTGAGCAAGGCGGTCTTGCCGTCCAGCGTGGCGGCGGCCTTGAGCGTGACCCAGGGGCGGCCGCGCTCGACGCGCGACAGGAAGCCGCGATGCGCTTGCCGCGCCTCGGCTTCCATCAGCCCGGCGTCGGCGTCGACGCCGGCGGCGCGCAGCATGGCCAGGCCGCGGCCGGCCACTTCGTGATAGGGGTCCACCATCGCCGCCGCCACCCGGGCCACGCCTTCGTCGATCAGGCGCCGCGCGCACGGCGGGGTGCGGCCGTGGTGGCTGCAGGGTTCCAGCGTGACATAGGCGACGGCGCCGCGCGGGGACAGGCCGCGCGCCAGACAGTCCTTGATCGCCTGGATTTCCGCGTGATCGCCGCCCACTTGCAGGGTGGCGCCCTCGCCGATCACCTCGCCGTCGCGCACCAGCACGCAGCCCACGCCCGGATTGGGCGCGGCGCGGCGGGTGGCCGCGGCGGCCAGCCGCAGCGCGCGCTGCATGTAACGATGGTCATCGGCGGAATAATTCATGATTCATTGCTTCCATTCGTGGGCCAGCAGGCTGTACTGCCTGGCGTCGCAATAGCGGCCCTGCAACAACAAATACTCGCGCAGCACGCCTTCGTAGCGGAAACCCAGCCGCTCCGCCACCGCGCAGCTGCGGCGGTTGTCCTCGGCCGCGTCTATCGCCACCCGGTGCAGGCCCAGCGGGCCGAAGGCCTCCGCCAGCAGCAGGCGCAGCGCCGCCTGCATCACGCCCTGCCCCACCTGGCTGCTGTCCAGCCAGTAGCCGACGAAGGCGTGGCGGTTCAAGGCGTCGACGGCGTGCAGATCGCAGACGCCGGCCAGCTCGCCGCCGCGCAACACCAGCCAAGTATAGGCGGAGCCGGCCTGCCGGCTGGCGGCGGCGGACTCCAGGAAGGCGCGCGAGTCCGCCTCGGCGCGGGTCAGCGGCAGCCACGGCATCCACGGCCGCAGCGCGTCGCGGTTGGCGTTGATCAGCGCGAACAGCGCCGGCGCGTCGGACAGCTCCGGCGCGCGCAGCGCGATATCGGAAGGCAGGGGTACAGGCATGCGGGGCATCCGAAATGACGGAAGAATAGAGCAGTCTACTCCAGCCGCCCGCCGGGCGGTCAATGCGAGGACTTCTGGATTTCCTTGATGGCGTCGGAGAACTCGGAGACGTCCTGAAAACTGCGGTACACCGAGGCGAAGCGCACATAGGCCACCTTGTCCAGGCGCGCCAGCTCGTTCATCACCATTTCACCGATCTCGCGGCTGGACACTTCGCGCTCGCCCAATTGCAGCAGCTTGTGACAGATGCGGTCTATCGCTTCGTCCACCAGCGCGGTGGGCACCGGGCGCTTGTGCAGCGCGCGCAGGAAGCTGGTGCGGACTTTCTCGATGTCGAATTCCGAACGGTGGCCGGCGGTTTTCACCACCTGCGGCATGCGCACGTCGGCGGTTTCAAAAGTCGTGAAACGCTTCTCGCACACCGGGCAGCGCCGCCGCCGCCGGATGCTGCTGCCGTCCTCACTGACGCGGGAGTCGATCACCTGAGTATCGGCATTGCCGCAGAACGCGCATTTCATGACTTAATCCTAAGGGTTCCAATGTATGGATGTTATCAGCAATGCGCGATCAAGTTAATGCCGCTATCGCCCGCCCATGAAAAAGACGCCCCTGGGGGCGTCTTTCAGCGGCCGAGGCAAGCGCGGCTTACTTGGCGTACACCGGGAAACGGTGGCACAGCGCGGTGGCCTGCTCGGCCACGCGGGCGATCAGCGCGTCGTCGTTCGGGTTGTCCAGCACGTCCGCCACCAGGTTGGCCACCTGGATGGCCTCGGCTTCCTTGAAGCCGCGGGTGGTGATGGCCGGGGAGCCGATGCGGATGCCGGAGGTCACGAACGGGGTTTCCGGGTCGTTCGGAATCGCGTTCTTGTTCACGGTGATGTGGGCGCGGCCCAGCAGCGCGTCGGCGGCCTTGCCGGTCAGGCCCTTGGCGCGCAGGTCCACCAGGAACACATGGCTTTCGGTGCGGCCGGATACGATGCGCACGCCGCGCTCGCCCAGGGTCTTGGCCATGATGGAGGCGTTCTTCAGCACTTGTTCCTGATACACCTTGAACTCGGGCAGCAGAGCTTCCTTGAAGGCCACCGCCTTGGCGGCGATCACGTGCTCCAGCGGGCCGCCTTGCAGGGTCGGGAACACATTGCTGTTGATGCTCTTCTCGAACTCGGCCTTGGCCAGGATGATGCCGCCGCGCGGGCCGCGCAGGGTCTTGTGGGTGGTCGAGGTCACGAAGTCGGCGAAGGGCACCGGGTTCGGGTAGACGCCGGCGGCGATCAGGCCGGCGTAGTGCGCCATGTCCACCATGAAGTAAGCGCCGCATTTCTTGGCGATCTGGCCCATGCGCTCGAAGTCGAAGCGCAGCGCGTAAGCGGAAGCGCCGCCGATGATCAGCTTGGGCTTGGTTTCCATCGCTACGCGCTCCATGTCGTCGTAGTCGATTTCTTCCTTGTCGTTCAGGCCGTAGGCGACGATGTTGAACATCTTGCCGGACAGGTTGGCCGGGGAGCCGTGAGTCAGGTGACCGCCGTGGCCCAGGTTCATGCCCATCACGGTGTCGCCCGGCTTCAGGATGGAGAAGTACACCGCCTGGTTGGCCTGGCTGCCGGAGTGCGGCTGCACGTTGGCGTACTCGGCGCCGAACAGCTGCTTGACACGGTCGATGGCGAGCTGCTCAACCACGTCCACGTGTTCACAACCGCCGTAGAAGCGCTTGCCCGGATAGCCTTCGGCGTACTTATTGGTCAGCTGGGAGCCCTGGGCTTCCATCACCGCGGGGCTGGTGTAGTTTTCCGAGGCGATCAACTCGATGTGATCTTCCTGGCGTTGGCACTCGGCCGCAATGGCGGCGGCGAGTTCGGGGTCGAATTTGGCAATCGTCTGGTCAGCAGCGAACATCTTTGACTCATCCATCAAAGGGTTAACGATGCGGGCATTCTACACGAAATGCCGGCGCGTAAACCTTAACGTGAAGCAATTGTCGCGAGGGAAAACCCCGTCTCTGCATGCGTTCAAGGCAGGGTGTAATCGAAGTCGTAGAAATGCTCGCCGGCGGTGATGGTGATGCGCAGCCGGCCGCTGATTCCGCTCAGTTCTCCGGTGCCGGAATCCGGCGTCACCATGATGGCTTGCTCGGCCTCTCCGCGCGTCATCGTGGCGCTGTGCTGCAGCACGAAGCCGCCCTTGCGGCCATGCAGGCTACCTTGCACCCGCTCCATGGCGACATAGCCGGCCGAGCCCGGCTCCGCGCTGCGGAAGCTCAGCATCTCGCCCTGGCTGACGGCGTCCAGATCGCCGTGAAAGCGCTTGTCCAGCGACAGGCGGCCAAGACCGCTGGCGGCGGCGGCCTCGCTCAAGGGTTCCGGGGCAAGCTTGACGTCGAAACGGCCGCTGGCGGTGGCTTTCATCATATCTCCTCAAGAGGGGCCCGCCGCGGGCGCGGCAGGCCATCGTCATGATAGCGCAGCCGGCCGCGCGCGGGCTTCTTCTTCCGACCTCACACCGCCCAGCAGGAGCAGCCCAGCGCGCCGAAGAAACCCTTGGGGTCCGACACCGGCAGGCCGGTGCCCCAGGCGCGGGCGTGCTGATGGCCGTGCAGGCCGCAGGCGCTGGCGCAAGCGCAGGCCGCGCCGGCCTGGCGGTGCAGCGAGCGGCGGCCGGCGCCTTCCGGCTCGCCCCAGGCGGCGTAGCCCTGGTAGCGGCGCACCGGGGACCAATCCGGCATCGCCGGCGGCAAGGGATTGTCGTCCAGCGCGGCGAAGTCCGCGGCGGCGTAAACGATGCGGCCGCCCACCATGGTCAGCTCCGACACCAGAAAGGAAATGTCGTCCTCCGGGCAGGCGAAGAAATCTTTGTCCGGCACGATCAGATCGGCAAGCTGGCCCGCCTCGATGCGGCCGCGCCCGCCCTCCTCATTGGTGAACCAGGCGACGTTCTCCGTCCACATCCGCAGCGCGGTTTCGCGGTCCAGGCAGTTGCGCTGCGGGTAGAGCCGCAAGCCGCCGATGGTCTTGCCGGTGATCATCCACGCCAACGACACCCAGGGATTATAAGAAGCGACGCGGGTGGCGTCGGTGCCGGCCGACACCTTCAAGCCCTTGTCCAGCATGCGGGCGATAGGCGGCGTCGCCTCGGCCGCCGCCGCGCCGTAACGCTCGACGAAATACTCGCCCTGGTAAGCCATCCGGTGCTGCACCGCGATGCCGCCGCCCAAGGCGGCGATGCGGTCCATCGAGCGTTCGGAAATGGTTTCGGCGTGGTCGAAGAACCAGTTCAGCCCCTGCAAGGGGATGTCGCGGTCCACTTTCTCGAACACGTCCAGCGCGCGGGAGATGGTTTCGTCGTAAGTGGCGTGCAAACGCCACGGCCAGCGGTTTTGCGCCAGGATGCGCACCACCTCTTCCAGCTCGCCCTCCATTTCCGGCGGCATGTCCGGCCGCGGCTGACGAAAATCCTCAAAGTCAGCGGCGGAAAACACCAGCATTTCCCCCGCGCCGTTGTGGCGGAAATAATCATCGCCCTGCTTGTATTTGACGCCGGCGGTCCAGTTGAGGAAGTCCTCTTTCTCTTGCTTGGGCTTTTGGGTGAACAGGTTGTACGCCAGACGCACCGTCATCTGGCCGGCGTCGGCCAGTTGCTGGATCACCGCGTAATCGTCCGGGTAGTTCTGGAAGCCGCCGCCGGCGTCGATGACGCCGGTCACGCCCAGACGATTGAGCTCGCGCATGAAATGGCGAGTGGAGTTGAGCTGGTAATCGAAGGGCAGCTTGGGTCCCTGAGCCAGGGTGGCGTACAGGATGGCCGCGTTCGGCTTGGCCAGCAGCAGGCCGGTGGGGGCGCCGTCGGCGCCGCGGACGATCTCGCCGCCCGGCGGCGCCGGCGTGTCCTTGGTGTAGCCCACCGCGCGCAGGGCGGCGCCGTTGAGCAAGGCGCGGTCGTACAGATGCAGCAGGAAGACCGGCGTGTCCGGCGCCACGGCGTTGATCTCCTCCAGCGTGGGCAGGCGTTTCTCAAGAAACTGGTGCTCGGTGAAGCCGCCCACCACCCGCACCCATTGCGGCGCGGGCGTGACGGCGACCTGCCGCCGCAGCATGTCCATCGCGTCGGCCAGCGAGCGCACGCCGTCCCAGCGCAGCTCCATATTGAAGTTGAGACCGCCGCGCACCACATGGGTGTGGTTGTCGATCAAGCCGGGCAACACGCTGCGACCGCGCAAGTCGATCACGCGGGTGGCGGCGCCGGCCCGCGCCATGATCTCGCTGTCCTCGCCCACCGCGAGGAAGCGGCCGTCCTTGACGGCGACGGCGCTGGCGCGCGGCCGGCTGCGGTCCAGCGTGGTGAAACGGCCGTTGCGCAAGATGAGATCGGCCATGGCGATGGTGGTCATGATTGCTTCTCCTGCGAGGCGGTGGCCGGACGCGCCGGCTGACTGACGGCGGCCGGCGCGCCATGGCGCAGCGCCTGGAATTGGGGCCAAAGCTGCTCGCCGATCAACATGCCCAGCAGGCCGAGGATGGCGACGGCCGGCGGAGCCGGCGAGCGCACGTGCAGCAGACTGTAGATGACGCCCACCAACAGGCCGGCCGCCAAGGAGATCAGATAAGGTTTCATGCTTGCGCCCTCTGCCGGCGGCGTGGCCGCCGGCATGGAATCAATACGCTCGGGAAATCAGCCTTCCTGGGCGCCGAACATGGTCTTGGCGTACTGGATGCCCAGGCCGTAGCCGCCGCCCAGCTTCTTGGCGATGCCGGTGGTCAGTTCGTAGGTGTCGGTGCGCGCCCAGTCGCGCTGCAATTCCAGCAGGTATTGCAAGGCCGTGATCGGCCGCGCACCGGCCTGCACCATGCGCTGGATCGCGCGCTCATGCGCTTCCGCCGAGATATCGCCGCAAGCGTCGGCGATCACATAAACCTCGAAGCCCTGGAACAGGGCGGACAGCGCCGGGCCGACAATGCAGACGCTGGTCCACAGACCGGCCAGCACGATGCGGCCCTTGCCGATGTGGTTGACGCGATCGATCACCGCGGCGTCTTCCCAGGTGTTCATCGAGCTGCGGTCCAGCATCCGCTGCCCGGGAAAGGGCGCGCTCACCTCTTCGAACATCGGCCCGGAAAAGCTCTTTTCCGCGACGGTGGTCAGTATCGTAGGCACCTTGAAACCGGCGGCGGCGCTGGCGACCAGGCCGGCGTTGTTGCGCAGCGTGGGCATGTCGATGGAGTGGGTGGCGAAAGCCATCTGCGATTGGTAGTCGATCAGGATCAGCGTGTGATCGTGCGGGGTCAGCAACAGCGGGCTGGGAGTCGGGGTGGCGTTCAGGCTCATGGCATTCTCCAGTTGATCAAGGGACGGACGGCGGCCGGGCGGGCAAGACGCCGGGCGGGCGGAAGGGCCGCCGGCCCCCGCCCGCCGCGGCAATCACTCGCGGCTGTCCACCAGAATCAGCTCGGCGTCCTCGCCGGCGACGATGCGCAACTGCGCCTCATCGCGGATCGCCGCGCCGTCGCGGGCTTGCAGCGCCACGCCGTTGACCTCCGCCCGGCCGCGGGCCAGCACCAGATAGCCGCGGCGCTCTGTGCCCAGCCGGTAATCGATGCTTTCTCCGGCCTTGAGGGTGGCGCCCAGCACCCGGGCGTCGGCGCGGATGGGCAAGGCCTGATCGTCGCCGTCCATGCCGCTGGCCAGCGCGACGAAGACGCCGGAGCGGTCCGCCTTGGGAAAAGGCTTGCTGCCCCAGGACGGCTCGCCGCCACGCCGCTCCGGCATGATCCAGATCTGGAAAATGCGGGTGTCGACGGCTTCCAGGTTGTATTCGGAATGGACGATGCCGCTGCCGGCGCTCATCACTTGCACGTCGCCGGCCTCGGTGCGGCCCTGGTTGCCCAGATTGTCGCGGTGACTGATCGCGCCTTCGCGGACATAGGTGATGATTTCCATATCGGCGTGCGGATGCGGCGGAAAGCCGGTGCCCGGCGCGATGGTGTCGTCGTTCCACACCCGCAACGCGCCCCAGTGCACGCGCGCCGGGTCATGGTATTCGGCGAAGGAAAAATGGTGTTTGGCGTCCAGCCAGCCATGGTGGGCTCCACCCAGGCCGGCAAAAGGGCGATGTTCGATCATGCTGTCCTCCCGTGTCGTGGCGAGGCGCCGCCTGCTCGGCGACGCGTCTGATGCCTGCACTATACGCAGCGGACACAGTTATGTTAATGGAATACATGGAATTGCATCGTTTCCATTTTTGACATGATCAATACGCTATCCTGCAGTTTGATGGTTAAAATTGGAATCCATAGCCTGAAGCGAATCCGATGATGAAACGACTCCCCGATCTGGAAGCCTGGGCGATCTTCGCCAAGGTGGCGGAATGCGGCTCCTTCGCCCGCGCCGCCGCGGAACTGACGCTGTCCCAGGCCACGGTGTCCAAGGCGATCACGCGCCTGGAAGCCCGGATGAAGACCATGCTGTTCCACCGCACCTCGCGCCGCATCGCGCTGACCGAGGCCGGCCACGCCGCGCTGGAACGGGCCAGCCGCATCCTGGCGGAGGGCGAGGCGGTGGAGGCGGACATCGCCGAGCAATCCACCAGCCTGCGCGGAGCGGTGCGGGTGACCGCGCCGATGTCCTTCGGCCTGTCCCATCTGGCGCCGCTGCTGCCGGAGTTCATGGCGCGGCATCCGGAGGTGGAACTGGATTTCCACTTCAGCGACGAACAGGTGGACCTGGTGGCCAAACGGCTGGATCTGGCGCTGCGCATCGCCTCGCTAGCCGACTCCAGCCTGCTGGCCCGGCGCCTGTGCTCGGTGCGCATCTTGCTGGTGGGCTCTCCGGCGTATTTCGAGCGCCACGGCCGGCCCAGCCATCCCCGCGAGTTGGCCGCGCATCGCGCGCTGCTGTACAGCAATGCGCCCGGCGGCCAGTTCTGGCGCTTCCGCCACGCGGAGCAAGGCGAATTCGCGCTGGAAATGCCCGCGCCGCTGCGGGTCAACAACGCCGAGGCGCTGACGCCGGCCCTGCGCGCCGGCCTGGGCCTGGCGCTGCAGCCGGAATTCCTGGCCTGGCAGGATCTGCAGGCCGGTGAACTGGAAACCGTGATGATGGATTGGCAGGTAGACCCGATCGCGCTCTACATCCTGACGCCGCCGGGCCGCAGCCGCCCGGCGCGGGTGCAGGCCTTGATCGACTATCTGGCGGCGCGGCTGGCCGTCGCGCCGTGGGCGCGCCATCAGCCGGAAGCGCAAGGCTGAGCCACCATGACAAAGCCCCGCTCGCGGCGGGGCTGGATCACGATGATGAAACGGGTTTGCCGCTGATCAATCGTTTAAATCGTCGGCGGTGAAAAACAGCGGCACGCCGTCCTTGCTGTCCGGATGCAGTTCCGGCAGCACGCGCACGTCGCGCACATGGCATTCCGCCATCAGTTCGCGGAAGCTTTCCTCGATCAGCTGCACATTGTCCAGCGCCGCCAGCGGCCAGACGAAGGCCTCCCAGTTGCGCTCGTCGCCCTCGGCGGACAGGGTGATGTGCAGTTCGCCGTTGTCGTGAGCGGACAGGATGGCCACCGGCTCCTTGTTCAGTTCGCGCAGCCGGCGGATCTGGCTGCTGGCGAACACCTGCATCGCCACCTCGAAACGGGCGTAGTTGCCGGCCACCATCGCCTGCATCGCCGGCATCGGCGGCCGGGCGATGGGGAACAGCGTCACGCCGTCGGCCTTCAATTGCTCGCCCAGGAATTTCATCAACGGCATGCCCCAAGCGCCCACCGCGCCGCCCAGACGCAACGGCGGCTCGGCGCCTTCCGGCTGAATCGCCACGCCCAGCAGGTAGCGCAGGAACACGCCCTCTTCCTTCACCGTGACCGGCGCCGGCTGCTGTGGCAGCAGCGCGCGGGCGTGGGCCGGATCGCGGTTCAGCTTATAGAGCTGGGCGGAGTCCAGACCCACCACGCTGTCCGGGTGCAAGAGCGCGCCGCCCAGGGCGACGTCGGCGTCGGCGGCGAACACGCCGTGCTCGCGCAGCAGCTGGTTCAGGCCGGCCGCGTCGGCGATCTCGCCGGGCAGCGTGGTCTGGTTCTTGCTGCCGGCCACCAGCACCAGCGGCATGGCGAAGACGATGGCGCGCGCGCCGCCGGTGTTTTCCGCCGCGTCGCGCAGCGCGTCCCACACCAATTGATAGCATTGCTGCGACGGCACCATGGCCAGCGCCACCGAGATGGACAGCAGCTCGCCGCGCGCCAGCATTTCGGCCATCGCGTCGCGCACCGCGGAGAACCACATTTCCCGATCGGACTCGGTCTTGGCGTTCAAGGCCGACTGGGCGTTGTGAATCAGCATATTGGTCAGCGCCACTTGCGGGTGGTACTGGCGCGGATCGGGAAGGGTGTGGCGTACGGCGTCCATGAAGGGAAATCCTGCGGCAATCGGAAAACCGCTATTTTGGCACAGCTGCGGCGCCCATGGTGCGCCGCGACAGCGGCGCTTCCGGCGGCGATGTACCAGATGCGCGACAGAAAATTATAATTTCACACATTTGCGAAAAACAACATGTTGACACTCGATACCGCAATCTGGATAATTCGTTCTCGTTGAGATGCAGCAATTGCTTCTTGATAGTTTCTCCTCTATTTCTCCTTTGTAGACTTGGCGCGGACCTAACGGTACCGCGCATTTTTTTTGCCTTTTTCCCAGCCCATCCCATGCTAAGCAAACACTAAGCTTCTGTTAAACAACCAAATTATTAAAATCCGTGTCGCAAGGGAACTTGCCTGCCGACGCCGCTCCGCCTCTTCGTTTTCTCCTTCCCGCCCCAGCCTGACCCTGCCCCGCCCTGTCCTGGTCTCAGCCAGAAACCATGCCATTTAGATTTAAACAGACCAAGCATATGACTAACGGCATTAGAACGGATTTCGTTTGTGAAAATTTAGGAAAACACACAGGGAAGAACTGTTGGATTCGAAAACAAATGAACAAGACTAAGACGCCGCCATGAACGGGCGACAGGAAGCGAGGCGGCCACAGGAGGCCCCGGCGGCGGCCGGGCTCATGCCGATGGGGAACAGATGGTTGCTGCCATGCAAAAAACAATGGGCCGCGCGGCAAAAAAACCGCACGGCCCAAATCCTATCCGCAAAACGGTTACGGAAATATGACGAATATCAACAGCTGTCCGCCGGCCATTCGCCGCTACTTGCCGCAATCGGCAAGCCCGCTTGCCTTCCTCGCTATGTAAGGCCCGGGCAAGCCTTGCCATGATGGCTGCCGGGCCGCCGAACACCCATCGGCGCCGCTTCAAGCGAGGTGCACGATGCTTATCGATTACGCGACGATACTGGCCTACGCGCTGGCGATGGCGGGGCTGGGCTGGTGGGGGATGCGCCGCGCGCGAACCCGCGACGATTTTCTGCTGGCCGGCCGCCGCCTGGGGCCGACGCTGTATCTCGGCACCCTGTCCGCAGTGGTGCTGGGCGGCGCCTCCACCATAGGATCGGTGCGCCTGGGCTATCAATACGGCATTTCCGGCTTGTGGCTGGTGCTCATGCTGGGCCTGGGCGTCATGACGCTCAGCCTGGCGTTTTCGCGGCAGATCGCCCGCATGCGGGTGTTCACCGTCACCCAGATCCTGGAGCAGCGCTACCGGGCTTCGTCCCGGCTGATAGGCGGCGTGGTGATGATAGGCTACGACCTGATGGTGGCGGTCACCGCCACCATCGCCATCGGCTCGGTGACCGAGGTGATGTTCGGCCTGCCGCGCATTCCGGCGATTCTGCTCGGCGGCGGGCTGGTGATCTTCTATTCGGCGATCGGCGGCATGTGGTCGCTGACCCTGACCGACATCGTCCAGTTCGTGATCATGACCGTCGGCATCTTCGGCGTGCTGCTGCCGCTCAGCGTGGCCGGAGCCGGCGGCCTGGACGCGATGCGGGCGGGCTTGCCGGCCAGCTTCTTCGAACTCGGCGCCATCGGTCTGGACACCATCGTCGCCTACTTCCTGCTGTACTTCTTCGGCGCGCTGATCGGCCAGGACATCTGGCAACGGCTGTTCACCGCCCGCAGCGAGCGGGTGGTGCGCTACGCCGGCCTGGCCGCCGGCGGCTATTGCGTCTGTTACGGCGCCGCCTGCGCCTTGATCGGCGTCGCCGCCCGGCGGCTGCTGCCGGAACTGGCGGTAACGGAAAACGCCTTCGCTGAACTCACCCGCAGCCTGCTGCCGGCCGGCCTGCGCGGCCTGGTGGCCGCCGCCGCGCTGGCCGCGATCATGTCCACCGCCAGCGCCTGTCTGCTGGCCGCGGCCACGGTGCTGAAAGAGGATGTCTACAGCCGTTTCCTGCGCCGCGGCGACCAACGTCACCTGGCCGGCAGCCGCTGGATCACGCTGGGCCTGGGCCTGCTCATGCTGCTGCTGTCCTGCCTGGTCAACGATGTGATCGCCGGCCTCAGCATCGCCTACAACCTGTTGGTGGGCGGGCTGCTGGTGCCCATTCTCGGTGCCTTGCTGTGGCGCCGCGCCTCCGCCCAGGGCGCCATGGCCGGCATGCTGCTGGGCAGCCTGACCGTCGTCGCGCTGATGATGCTCGACGGCCTGACCGCCAACACCCCCATCTATTACGGCCTGGCCGCCAATCTGCTGGGCTTTGTCGGCGTCAGCCTGATGACCGCGCCGGCGCCCTCGCTAAGCGCCAGCAAATAACCCCAGTTCAGGAGCCTTCCCATGCCCACCGCCTTCCCCCAACCCGTAGACGCCGCCCAGGTTCCCCGCTTCGCCGGCATTCCCAGCTTCATGCGCCTGCCCCTCTGCGAGGACCCCGCCCAGCTCGACGTCGCGCTGGTCGGCGTGCCCTGGGACGGCGGCACCACGTACAGGGCCGGCGCCCGCCACGGCCCGCGCGAGGTGCGCAACCAGTCCAGCCTGATGCGCAGGGTGCATCCGCTCAGCCGCCTCTCCCCTTATGAGCTGGCGCGCGTCGGCGACTTGGGCGACGCGCCGGTCAATCCCATCGATCTGATGGACTCGCTGCAGCGCATCGAGGGCTTTTTCCGCCGCATCCGCCAGGCCGGCGCGCTGCCGCTGGCGGTGGGCGGCGACCACCTGATCACCCTGCCCATCTTCCGCGCGCTGGCGCGGGACCGGCCGCTGGGCATGGTGCATTTCGACGCCCATTCGGACACCAACGACAGCTATTTCGGCCAGCAGCGCTACACCCACGGCACGCCGTTTCGCCGCGCGGTGGAGGAAGGCTTGCTGGATCCAAGGCGCACGGTGCAGATCGGCATCCGCGGCTCCATCTATTCCGCCGAGGACGAGGACTTCGCCCAGGCCTGCGGCATCCGCGTCATCCATATGGAGAGCTTCGCCGAGTTGGGGGTCCAGGCGACGCTGGCCGAGGCCCGCCGCATCGTCGGCGACGGGCCGACTTACATCAGCTTCGACGTCGACGCGCTGGACCCGGCCTTCGCCCCCGGCACCGGCACGCCGGAAATCGGCGGCCTCAGCAGCCTGCAGGCGCTGCAGCTGTTGCGCGGCCTGCGCGGGCTGAACCTGGTCGGCGCCGACGTGGTGGAGGTGTCGCCGCCGTTCGACGTCGGCGGCGCCACCGCGCTGCTCGGCGCCACGCTGATGTTCGAACTGCTGTGCCTGCTGGCCGAATCGCGCCGCGCGCCCGGCTCGCTTGCCGGCGCGGAAGGGGCTTCGTAAACTCGGGACGGCGGGCCCAGCCCGCGCCCTGTTCGACCCCACGCCGCGGGAGGCCCGATGCTAGGCAATGTCTCGGATCTGGATCTGCGTCTGCTGCGCATCTTTTGCAGCATCGTCGAGGCCGGCGGCTTCACCGCCGCCCAGGCCAAACTGAACACCGGCCTGCCGCGCCTGAGCGTGGCGGTGCGCGATCTGGAACAGCGGCTGGGCTATTCGCTGTGCCGGCGCGGCAACGGCGGCTTCCAGCTGACGCCGGCCGGCCAGGCGCTCTATCAGGCCGCGCAGGGCCTGTTGCGCGAGATCGAGCAGTTTCGGGAACAAGCCAACGCGCTGGGCGAGCCCCGCCGCGAAGCGCTGTATCTCGGCGCGGTGGACGGCCTGCTCAGTCTGCCGCGCGCGCCCTTGCCCGCCGTCATCCGCCAGTTCCGCCGGCAATGGCCGCAAGCGCAGCTGCATCTGCACACCATGCGGCCGGACGAACTGGAACAGGCGGTGCTGGAAGACCGGCTGCAACTTGGCCTGGGCGCCTTTCACCATCAGTTGTCCGGCCTGCGTTATCAGCCGCTGTTTTCCGAGGAACAGAATCTGTATTGCTCGCGGCAGCACCCGCTGTTTGCCGTCGCCGCCCCCAGCCAGCAGCAGATTTGCGCGGCGGACTACGTCGGACGCGGCTATATGGCGGAGCACCAGCGGCCGCAGAACTGGCGTTTGCGCCAAGTGGTCAGCGCGTATTCGATGGAGGCCATCGCCACCCTGGTCTTGTCCGGCACCTATCTTGGCTATCTGCCCACCCACTACGCCCGGCATTGGGTGGACGCCGGCCGCCTGCGCGCGCTGCTGCCGGAACAGCTGGCCTATCACTCGGGCTTTCACGCCGTCACCCGCCAGGGCGCGCCGCTGAAACCGGCGCTGGCGCGGCTGCTGGACATGCTGATCCAGGCGGCCCAGAACGTGACGGAAGCCGGGCGCGCGACCAGCGACATCGAGCCTTAGAACGTGTTTACGATCTCGCGAGACAAGGCGAAAACAGCTGAGAAAGCGGAGTGTACATACGGTACATGAGCATTTCGAAGTTGTACTCACCGTGTCACGTTTCACGACGCGCAGCAGATCGTAAACAGGTTCTTAGCCAAAGAAAACGGCGGCCAAGGCCGCCGTTCTTCACGCAGGGGGCAGAACTGCCCGCGTTCACTTCTCGCCGTTCACTTCTCGACTTGCGTCACGTCGCGCACAGCGCCGGTGTCGGCGCTGGTGGTCATCGCCGCGTAGGCGCGCAAGGCCGGGCTGACCACGCGGTCGCGACCCAGCGGCTTCCAGGCGTCGCGGCCCTTGGCCTCCATCGCCGCGCGCCGCGCCGCCAGCGTCTCGTCGCTGAGCGCCAGGCGGATGCTGCGGCCGGGGATGTCGATCTCGATGCGGTCGCCCTCTTCCACCAGGCCGATGGCTCCGCCCTCGGCCGCTTCCGGCGACACATGGCCGATGGACAGGCCGGAAGTGCCGCCGGAGAAGCGGCCGTCGGTCAGCAAGGCGCACTCCTTGCCCAGGCCCTTGGACTTCAGATAGCTGGTGGGATACAGCATTTCCTGCATGCCCGGGCCGCCCTTGGGGCCTTCGTAGCGGATCACCACCACGTCGCCGGCCACGATGCGGTCGGCCAGGATGGCCTCCACCGCCGCGTCCTGGCTTTCGAAGATGCGGGCGCGGCCGTTGAACTTGAGGATGGAGTCGTCGACGCCGGCGGTTTTGACGATGCAGCCGCGCTCTGCGATATTGCCGGCCAGCACCGCCAGGCCGCCGTCCTGGGAATAGGCGTGTTCGCGGTCGCGGATGCAGCCTTCGGCGCGGTCGTCGTCCACCGTCGGGTAGCGCATGGATTGCGAGAAGGCGATGGTGGTGGGCACGCCGCCCGGCGCCGCGCGGTAAAAGCGCCGCGCCTCGCTGTCTTCGCCGTGACGGCAGATGTCCCAGGCTTCCAGCGCCTCGCCCAACGTGGCGCTGTGCACGGTGGGCACCTCGCGGCGGATCAGGCCGGCGCGGTCCAGCTCGGCCAGGATGGCCACCACGCCGCCGGCGCGGTGCACGTCTTCCATATGGTATTTCTGGGTGGCCGGCGCCACCTTGGCCAGACACGGCACCGAGCGCGAGATGCGGTCGATGTCGGCCATCTTGAAGTCCACGCCGGCTTCCTGCGCCGCCGCCAGCAGGTGCAGCACGGTATTGGTGGAACCGCCCATGGCCACGTCCAGGCTCATCGCGTTCTCGAACGCGGCCTTGGTGGCGATGGCGCGCGGCAGCAGGCTGGCGTCGTCCTGTTCGTAATGGCGCTTGGTGATGTCCACGATCAGCCGGCCGGCGCGCAGGAACAATTCCTTGCGGTCAGCGTGCGTGGCCACCAGGCTGCCGTTGCCGGGCAGGGACAGGCCCAGCGCCTCGGTCAGGCAGTTCATGGAATTGGCGGTGAACATGCCGGAGCAGGAGCCGCAGGTGGGACAGGCGGAGCGCTCCACGCGCTCGACGTCCTCGTTGGACACCGCGCTGTTGGCGGCCTCCACCATCGCGTCCACCAGGTCCAGCTTGCGGATGTCGTTGCCCCACTGCACCTTGCCGGCCTCCATCGGGCCGCCGGAGACGAACACCACCGGGATGTTCAGGCGCATCGCGGCCATCAGCATGCCGGGGGTGATCTTGTCGCAGTTGGAGATGCACACCAGCGCGTCGGCGCAATGGGCGTTGACCATGTATTCCACGCTGTCGGCGATCAGGTCGCGGCTGGGCAAGCTGTAGAGCATGCCGCCGTGGCCCATGGCGATGCCGTCGTCGATGGCGATGGTGTTGAATTCCTTGGCCACGCCGCCGGCGCGTTCGATTTCCCGCGCCACCAGCTGGCCCATATTGTGCAGGTGCACATGGCCGGGCACAAACTGGGTGAAACTGTTGGCAATGGCGATGATGGGCTTGCCGAAGTCGTCGTCCTTCATGCCGGTGGCGCGCCACAGGGCGCGGGCACCCGCCATATTGCGGCCGGCGGTGGAAGTGCGGGAGCGGTATTGGGGCATTGCTGATTCCTTAATCTCTACATGGGCGGAAAGGCGCTCCAGGCCCGGTTTGGCTTAAAACCAGGCCGCCTGGCTCCGGGTGCCGGGGAGCTCAAGGCAAAAATGCGCCGGGCGGCGGGTGGGCCGCGCGACGCGTGGGAACGCTTTCCCATATAATCCGTCCACATTCTTTTACCGCAAACGCACACGACTGACAAATGATCATTCATCCGCAGTTCGACCCCGTGGCCATCCAGCTGGGCCCGTTGGCCATTCATTGGTACGGCCTGATGTATTTGCTGGGCTTTGCCAGCTTCCTGATTCTAGGCAATTACCGCATCAAGCGCGGCCACGCCTTCCTCACCTCCAAACTGCTGGACGATCTGCTAATGTACGGCGCCGTCGGCGTGGTGCTGGGCGGCCGCCTGGGCGAGGTATTGTTCTACCAGCCCGGCTATTACCTTAGCCACCCGCTGGAAATCCTGATGGTGTGGAAGGGCGGCATGTCCTTCCACGGCGGCTTCATCGGCGTCTTGATCGGCGTGGCGCTGTTCGCGCGCAAGCACGGCCGCAGCTTCTGGGAAGTCACCGACTTCATCGCGCCGCTGGTGCCGCTGGGTCTGGCCGCCGGCCGCATCGGCAATTTCATCAACGGCGAGCTGTGGGGCCGGGTGGCCGATCCCAAGCTGCCGTGGGCGATGCTGTTCCCGCAGGCCAAGATGGACGATCTGATCCAGGCGCAGCAGTCGTCCGACCTGATGGTGACCCTGCTCCAGTACGGCGGCCTGCCGCGTCACCCGTCGCAGCTCTACGAGTTCGCGCTGGAAGGCCTGGCGCTGTTCGCGCTGCTGTGGTGGTTCAGCGCCAAGACCCGCGTCCGCGGCCGGGTGTCGGCGCTGTTCCTGATCGGCTACGGCCTGGCGCGCTTCGGCAGCGAATTCTTCCGCACCCCGGACGCCGGCATCTTCGGCCAGTCCGACGTGATCAGCATGGGCCAGTGGCTGAGCCTGCCGATGATCGTGATCGGCCTGGCGCTGTTCTACCTGTTCGGCCGGCGCAAGGCGGCCTGAGCCAAGCTAGGCTAGAATACTTTCCATGCGCGGCGGGCCTTGGCTCTCCGCCCCAAGGCCAGTCCCGCGACTGGCCTTTTTTGAGCCGCCCGCCCTGGCGGCTTTTGGTCCGTGATGAATAGAGGAGTCCCCATGACCGCCATCAAACTGACGCTGGCCGGCGCGCTGCTGGCCGCCGCCGCCCTGGCCAACGCCGCCCAGACCGTGCTCAAGGTTTCCGCGATCCCCGACGAATCGCCCACCGAGCTGCAGCGCAAATTCGCGCCGCTGGGCCAATACCTGGAAAAAGAGCTGGGCATGAAGGTGCAGTTCGTGCCGGTGTCGGACTACGCCGGCGTGGTCACCGCGCTGACCTCGGACAAGCTGGACCTGGCCTGGCTGGGCGGCTTCACCTATGTGCAGGCCAGCCAGCGCGGCAAGGTGGTGCCGCTGGTGCAGCGCGAGGAGGACAGCAAGTTCACCTCCACCTTCATCACCTCCGGCCCGGCCAAGAGCCTGAAGGAGTTGAAGGGCGACAGCTTCGCCTTCGGCTCCGCCTCCTCCACCTCCGGCCACCTGATGCCGCGCTACTTCATGCAGAAGGACGGCATCAAGCCGGAGAGCTTCTTCAAGAACGTCGCCTACTCCGGCGCCCACGACGCCACCGTGGCCTGGGTGGCCGCCGGCAAGGTGGAAGCCGGGGTGCTGAACAGCTCGGTGTGGCAGAAGCTGGTGGAAAGCAAGAAGGTGGACAGCGCCAAGGTGCGCGTGATCGCCACCACCCCGCCCTACTACGACTACAACTGGACGGTGCGCGGCAGCAT
Organism: Chromobacterium sp. LK11; assembly: GCF_001043705.1. NCBI lineage: Bacteria > Pseudomonadati > Pseudomonadota > Betaproteobacteria > Neisseriales > Chromobacteriaceae > Chromobacterium > Chromobacterium sp. LK11. The sequence continues at coordinate 101,704 of NZ_LDUR01000004.1, read as the reverse complement.
GGACAAGGGCTTGCAGGACAAGATCCGCCAGGCCTTCCTCAAGCTGGACGCCAAGAATCCTGATCAGAAAGCCGTGCTGGACCTGCAACGCGCCAGCCGTTTCATCCCCACCAAGCCGGACAACTACCAGGGCATAGAAGCCGCCGCCACGGCCGCCGGGCTGCTGAAGTGAGCCTGGAGCTGCACGGCGCCGGCCTGAAGCTGGGCGGCGCCGCCATCCTGCGCGACATCGAGCTGCGGCTGGCCGCCGGCGAACAGGCTGCCCTGATCGGCCCGTCCGGCGCCGGCAAGAGCTCGCTGCTGCTGCTGGCCAACACCGGCCTGCGCCCGGACGCCGGCGCGGTCCGGCTGCTGGGCGACGATCCCTGGCGCCTGCCGCGCCGCGCCCTGCGCGCCTTGCGCGCGCGCATCGGCAGCGTCTACCAGGCGCCGCCGCTGCCGCCGCGCCAGCGGGTGATCCACGCGGTGGCCGCCGGCCGGCTGGGCCACAGCGGCGAACTGGCGGCCTTGCGCCGCCTGCTGTGGCCGGACGACGCCGCCGGCGTCGCCGCCGAGCTGGAACGGCTGGGCCTGGCCGACAAGCTGTGGCAGCGCTGCGAGCAGTTGTCCGGCGGCCAACGCCAGCGCGTCGGCATCGCCCGCGCGCTGTACCAGCGCCCGGAACTGTTGCTGGCCGACGAGCCGGTGTCGGCGCTGGACCCCAGGCTGGCCGACGACAGCGTACGCCTGCTGTGCGAAGACGCGCGCGCGCGCAGCGCCACCCTATTGGTCAGCCTGCACTCGGTGCAACTGGCGCTGGAGCACTTCCCGCGCATCATCGGCCTGCGCGACGGCGCCGTCGCCTTCGATCTGCCGCGCGAACAGGTCGACTCCGCGCGGCTGACCGAACTCTACGCCGGCGACGCGCCCGAGGCCGCGACGGAAACGCCCGCGGCGGCGGCCGCGCTGAGAGGCTTGCAATGCTGAAGCCGCGCGACCCGGCCGCGCGCGCGCGGCTGGGCTGGCTGCTGCTGACCCTGGCCTTGCTGCTGCCCACGCTGCCGCTCACCCAATTCACGCTGGGCACCCTGCTCAACGGCGACACCTGGCTAGGCCTGGCGCGCTTCGCCGCCGGCTTTCTGCCGCCGGCCCACGACGGCGATTTCCTGAGAGAAGTCGCGAAGGAAACCGCCACCACCTTGGCGGTGGCCAGCGCCGGCCTGCTGCTGGCCATGCTGCTGGGCGCGCCGCTGGCCTTCGCCACCAGCCGCGCGCTGGACGATCACCAACTGACCGCCTCCCCGCCTCATCGCGCCACGCTGGCGGCGCAAAGCCTGCTGCGCGGGCTGATGGTGTGGCTGCGCGGCGTGCCGGACATCGTCTGGGCGCTGCTCTTCGTCCGCGCAGCCGGCCTGGGCAGCCTGCCGGCGGTGCTGGCGCTGGGCCTGGCCTACGGCGGCATGCTGGGCAAGGTCTACGCGGAAATCCTGGAATCCCAGTCGCACGCGCCGGCGCAGGCGCTGGCGGCCGCCGGGGCCAGCCGCTGGCAGCGGCTGTGCTGGGCGCTGTGGCCGCAGGCGTTGCCGGAATTGATCAGCTACAGCGTCTACCGCTGGGAATGCGCGATCCGCGCGTCGGCGGTGATGGGCTTCGTCGGCGCCGGCGGCATCGGCCAATTGCTGGACAGCAGCCTGAAAATGCTCAACGGCGGCGAAGTCGCCACCCTGCTGCTGGTGTTTCTGATGCTGGTGGGCTTGAGCGAAGGCGTCAGCCGCTGGTCGCGGCGCGCGCTGGAGCGCGACGGCGGCGGCGGCCGGCTGTTGCTGGCCGGCGGCGCGCTGGCCGTCTTCAGCCTGGCCTGGCTGTGGCCGGACTGGCGCGCCAACGGCTTCGACTGGCGCGGCCTGCCGCGCTTCGCCATGGAGTTCCTGCCGCCGGACTTCTCCGCCGCCGCCCTGCGGCAGTTGGGGCAAGGCGTGGTGGAAACCTTGGCGATGTCGGCGCTGGGCACGGTGCTGGCCGCCTTGCTGGCGATGCCGCTGGCCTTGCCCGCCGCCGGCCGGCTGGGCGCCGCCGCCAAGCGCGCGACGCGGCTGTTGCTGAACGCGCTGCGCGGCATCCCGGATCTGTTGTGGGCGGCGCTGGCGGTGTTGGCGCTGGGCCTGGGGCCAGCCGCCGGCGTGCTGGCGCTGGCGATGCACACCGCCGGCGTGCTGGGCCGCCTGTTCGCGGAAACGCTGGAGAACGCGCCGCCGCAGGCGGAGCAGGCGCTGCTGCACGCCGGCGCCGGCCGCGTCGCCGCCTTCTGCTACGGGCCGCTGCCCGTGGTCGCCAGCCAGTGGCTGGCCTATACGCTGTACCGCTGGGAAAACAATATCCGCATCGCCACCGTGCTCGGCATCGTCGGCGCCGGCGGCCTGGGTCAGCAGCTCTACCTGGCGCTGTCCTTGTTCCAGCAGCAGGCCGCCGCCGCCGTCATCCTGGCCATGGTGGCCTTGTCCTGGGGCGTGGAACAGCTGAGCCGCGCGCTGCGACAGCGCATGGGCTGAGAGCCTGTTCAAAATCTCGCGAGCAAGAGCGAGACAAGGCGAAAACGGCTGAGAAAGCGGAATGTACACATGGTACATGAGCATTTCGAAGCGGTACTCACCGTGTAACGCTCCACACAGCGCAGCAGATTATGAACAGGCTCTGAGACGACGAACGGGGCGGCAAGCCTTAGCCTGCCGCCCCGTCCATTCTCATCCCATGCTTAATTGGCTTCCTTGCAGGCCACCAAGCCACACACAAACATCGCCAAGCCCGCAAAACCCAAGGCCTTGGCCAGCACAAACGGCCACTCCGACGTGTTGCCGTTGCCGCCGGACGCGCCGAATCCCGCCAGCATCAGCCCCAGCCAGGCCACGCCGCCTGCGGCCAGCAAGGCGCAGACCGCCCCGCCATACCATGCTCTCTTGCTCATCACGGTTCTCCTCTTCCCACGACTTTGAATCTTCTTATTATTCACACCCGCCCCGCCAACAAGCCGACCAGGCATAGCAGCCAGCACAAGCCGGTCGCCAGCAAGAAACCGCGCAGCAAGCGGGCCATGCCTCGCTGCCGCGCCTCCAGCGGGCGGCCGGCCAAGTCGCGGCCAAATAGTCGCGACAAGGCCAGGTCCAACTCCTCAAGAGTGCCAGCCGAATCCAAAGCCCGCAACAGCGCCGCGTCCAATTGCAGACGCCAACCCAGCCAGGCCTGCCATAAAGCAACAGCGGCGCACGCGGGCAGCCACCGTGATTGTGGCGACGTCAGCGCCAACAAGAGCAGCAAGCCCCAGCTGGGCCAGCACAGCCAGCGACAGGAAGCCAGGATGGCGGCACTGAGCCGCGCCTGGGCCAGTTCGGCGTTCATAAGGGCTCCAATCGCGCGCACTGGCGCGCCAGCTCCGCGCATTGCTCATCGCTCAACTCCACGCGCTGGCGGCGCTGCCGCAACAGCGCGCGCGCCTGCTCCACCGAGTCGGCGCGGCCGCTGAGCACCAGCCAGGCCAGCAGCACCACGGCGCTGCGAGTCAAGCCCAGCGCGCAATGCACCAGCAGCGGCCCGCGATGGCTGGTCCGCAGCCGATGCAAGGCCAGCGCCGCCTGCCGCAGCTGCGCCGGCGGCGGCAGCAGCAGGTCCAGCAAGGGCTGGCTGTGGTAGGCGGCGGCCTGGGGCGCCTGGCGGTCGTATTCGGCGGCCAGGTCCAGCACCGCGACGAAGCGCGCGTCGCGCGCGGCGCTGACCGGACCCAGCCAGACCTCGTCGATCACTTCCTCCGCGCCCGGCAAGCGGCGCAGGAAATAGCCATGCGTCAGCCGCGCGGCCAGACTGTAGGGCCACAGCAATACCCGCGCGGCGAAACGGCGGCGGCCGGCGTGCTTTTGCAAGGCGGCCGGGCCCAGCCGCCAATAAGCCAGCGTCAGCACGCCCAAGGCCAGCGCCGGCCAGGCCAGCAGCCAGCCCCAGCCGCCCAGCGCCGCCGCCAGCGCCAGCAATAGCGCGGCGCCCATCGCGTAGCGCGCGCCCAGGCGCCGGCTGCGGCCGGGCTCGGGCGAGCGCCAGGGCTCCGCCGCCGGCGCCGGCATCGGCCACAGATAGCAGACCAGCACCGCCAGCGCGAAGCCGCTGGGCACATCCCAGAAATGGTGCTGCCAAGTAGTCAGCACCGATACGCCGATCAGCGCGAACCAGCCGTGCAGCAGCCAGAGCCAGCGCGGCGGCGTGTGCTGCCAGTAGCGCAGCCACAGCACCAGCAGCAGGCCGATGTGCAGCGACGGCGCCTGGTTGAACGGTTTGTCGAAGCCCATCAGCAGGTCGAACATCCGCCCGAACACGCCGTCCAGCGGCGGGCGCTCGAAACCGAAGCGCAGCGGAAACAGCAGGAAGCACAGACAGGACAACAGGGTGACCGCCAGCAGGCGCTTGGCGTGGGCATTGAGTTCGGCGCGGCTGGCGCACAGGAAGAGCGAGACGCCGTAGAGCAGGTCTATGCTCCAATACGGCACGATGGTCCACGGCCACAGCGGGATGGCGCGCTCCCAGGCCATCGCCACATTGCCCACCCGCTCCGGCGGCAGGCCGGCCGCGTATTGATTGGCCGCGCCGTAGAGCAGGAAGAAGCTGGGTCCCAGCAACAACAGCCACAGGCAGGCCAGCCGCCAGGGGCGGCCCGCCGCGGCCGGCGCGCTCACGCCTCGGCCTCGGCCAGCGGCTGCGGCCGTTCCGCTGCGGCGGCAACGCGGCGGCGCGCCAGGCTGACGCTGAAGATGCCCCACTCGTCGATGCGCTGCTCCAGCTTCTCGAAGCCGGCGTCGGCCACCAGTTGGTCCATCTCCTGCTGGGTGCGGCGGCGCATGATCCAGTCGGCGCCGCCGCGATGGCTGCTCAAGGTGCGCGCGATCAGTTCCAGCTGCGGGTGCCAGGGCTGGTTGGTGTAAACCAGATAGCCGCCGGGCGGCACCGCCTCGGCCAGGCCGGCCAGCGACTGGCGAATCGGTTCGTTTTCGGGGAACAGCTCATAGAGGCCGGACACCACCGCCAGCGTCGGCGCCGGCTGCAATGCGGCCAGGCCGGCGCGGTCGAAGGCGTTGCCCTGGTCGAAACGCGCCACCGCGTCCAGCCCGCGTTCAGCGATCAGGCGGCGGCCGGCGCCGACGTTGATGTCGCTGTAATCGCGCAGCTGCACGTGCTCCACCGGCTGGCCGGCAACGGCGTCCAGGATGTAGCGGCCATGGCCGGCGGCGATGTCCAGCAGCCGCAGCGGCTGGCCGTCGGCGCGCAGGCGGCCCATCGCCGCGGCGATCAGCTCCTCCAGGTTCAGCTTGCGCTGGCGTATGCCCTTCCAGCCCACGCTGTCCAGGTAGGCGCGATCGCCCAGCCGGCCCAGCGGCGTCAGGCCGGACGCCTGGTTGCGGTAAACATAATCCAGGGTGCTGCCGGAATCGAAGCCGGTGCGCCAACCCAGACGGATGCCCGCGGACAGGCGGCCCAGCGTGGCCAGGCTCAGCCGGGTCAGCGCGAACTGCCAGCGCAGCGGCGACAGCCAGGAACGCGGCTGCTGCAGCTGCTGGTATTCCAGCGCGGTGTAGCCGGCGGCGTCGGCGCGGCTCAGGTCCACCGCCGGCGCGCCCGCCTCCACCCGCTGGATGAAGGCGCGGATCTTGTCCAGCGCCGGCGCGCGGTCGCGCTCGCCCAGGGTGTCGTGATAAAAGCCCGGCAGCACGTGCATTTCCTTCAGGGGGCTGCCCAGCTTCTGGAAGAATTCGCGCTGCGGTCCCTGATGCACGACGAAATCCGCGCCCGACATCAGCAACTGGGTCGGCAAGGTGATGGCGCCAGCGTCGGCGACGATGCGTTCGGCGGTGTCGTACAGCGCCAGCAGGATGTTGGAGGAAATCGGCCGAGTGATCAGCGGGTCGCTGTTGTAAGACGCAATGCGCTCCGGATCATGGGTCAGGAAGCGCGCCTTGACGTAGGAGTTGACGAAGAAGTTGCCGCGCAGCCGCTGCATCAGCCTGAGGCCGGGCCGGGCGAAGGGCACGTAGAGCTTGACCTTGAAGGCCGGCGAGGCCAGCACCAGCGCGCGCACGCGCGGCGCGTAGTCATGCGCCCAAATGGCCGCCAGCACCGCGCCCACGCTCTGGGCGATCACCACGATTTCCTCCATCGCCAGGCCGTGGCGCTGGCACAGGTGGCGGACGAAGCAGTCCAGATCGCGCACCGTGGCGCCCAGGCTGGGGCTGTAGCCGCGCGGCCCCTCGTTGCGGCCGTGGCCGCGCGCGTCCCAGGCGAACATCGGCGTGTCCGTCAATTGCAACTCGTCCACCAGGTGTTGCAGGCGGCCGGAATGCTCGTGGCCGCGGTGCAGCAGCACGATGGCGCGCGGCCGCGGCCCGGTGGTCAGCGCCGGCCAATGCCGATAAAACAGGGTTTGACCATCAAAGCTGACAAACTGCGATTCCTCGGCTTGGCGCATGCCTGGGCTCCTTTCAAGCCTCCTGCTCCGCCGGCGCGGCGGGCAGCGTTTTTTGCTTCAAGTGCAATAGCGATTCGCGGACGCGCTCGCGGAAAGCGGTTTTCTCTTCCAGCCACTGCAGCGGCCGGCCGATGGCGATGTCGACGAAGAAGGGCACCGGCAGCCACTGGCCGCGCCCCATCGCCCGGCCCAGGCCGTGCAGATAGACCGGCACCACCGGCACGTCCGGGAAATCGCGGCTCAGATACCAGATGCCGGACTTGATCTCGGACAGCACCTCGGGCTCGCCGCGCGAGCCTTCCGGGAACAGGATCAGGATGCGGCCCTGGCGCAGCGCGTCACGGCAGCCTTCCAGCGGGTCCATGCCCTTGGCCACGCCGCCGCGCACCACCGGGATGATGCCCACCACCTGGGTGGCGAACCAGGCGAACAGGCGGTTTTTCAGGAAATAATCAGCCGCCGCCGCCGGCTGCACCTCGGGGATGCGGCCCAGCGGGAACAGGCTGTACAAGGCCAGGATGTCCAGATGGCTGTTGTGGTTGGCCACCACGATGGCCGGGCCGCGCAGCGGCAGCCGCTCCTGGTGGCGCACCGTCACCCCCAACCACAAACGCACCACCGGCCGGGCCAGCAGCAATACGAACAGAATGCGCAGCAATCGGCTCATCATCGGCTCAGAAGTACAAATAGTGGACATAGTGGAAGAACAGCGGCGCGGTATAGGTCAGCGAATCCAGCCGGTCCAGCACCCCGCCGTGGCCGGGCAGCAGGCGGCCGGAATCCTTGACTCCGATGTCGCGCTTCACCGCGGATATCACGATGTCGCCGATAAAGCCCATCACCCCGATCAACAAGCCGGCCAAGGCCGCGTGCAGCGGCGAAAACGGCGTCAGCAGCGGCCCCAACAGCCAACCCAGCAGGCAGGTGGTCAGCGCGCCGCCGAGGAAGCCCTCCAGCGTCTTGTTGGGCGACACCTTGGGCGCCACCTTGCGCCGGCCGAAGGCCTTGCCCCACAGGTATTGCGCCACGTCGTTGAGCTGGGTCAGCGCCACCAGGTAGAACAGCAGCATCGCGCCCTGGGCCGGCTCGCCGATATGGGTCAGCTGCGGCAGGGTCAGCACCGCGGCCATATGGCTCAGGCAGAACACGCAGATCATCAGCCCCCATTGCAGCGAGGCGGCGGCCTTGAGGAAGCCCTGGGTCTCGCCGATCAGCACCATGCGCATCGGCAGGAACAGGAAGATGTAAACCGGAATGAAGATGATGAACATGCCGTACCAGTGGACGCCCAGCCAGTAATACTGCAGCGGTATGCTCAGATAGGCCCAGAACAGCACCACGTGGTCGGCGGTGCGGGTGGCGCACAGCGTCAGATATTCCTTCAGCGCCAGGAAGCTGATCAGCGCGAACACCACCAAGGCCAGCGGCACATTGCCCAACAGGGTCAAGGAGAAGCAGGCGACGATCCACCACCAGGTGCGGATGCGCAGCTTCAATTCCAGCCAGTTCTTCTGCGGCGAGCGGCTTTCCAGCACGCGGACGGCGACGCTGGCGATCACCAGCAACGCGAATACGGCGCCCAGCGCCCAGATCAATGCTTGCGGCAACAGCGGTTTAAACATCTTCGCCCTCTTTCAAAATGGCCCGCGCCCGGTTGACGCAGGTCAGCGCCATCAAGGCGGCGCTCAGTCCAAACACCCAGCCGCCCCAGGCCGCCGCCTGCGGCCACAGGCCCAGCAGCAGCGCGTAGGCGCCGTACGCAAAGGCGCGATCGCTCTTGCCCATCGGGCCGTCGTAGCGCCGCGTCGCGCCCAGGCTGGGCCCCAGCACGCCGACGAACTCGGTCAGCAGCGCCAGCACCACCGCCAGCGCCACCCAGGCCGGCTGCGCCAGCAGCAGGGCGAAGGGCAGATAGAGCGCGGCGTCGGACACCACGTCGCCCACCTCGTTGAGGATGCCGCCCAACCTAGACTTCTGGCCGTGCTCGCGCGCCAGCATGCCGTCAATGGCGTTCAAGGCCATGCGCAGGAACAGGAAGAGCGGCAACAGCAGCCAGGGCAGCGCCCGGCCCGGCTGGCAGGCCAGCCAGCCGCCGTAGGCGACGGAGGCCAGCATGGCGCCGAGCGTGACGTGGTTGGCGGTGACGCCTACGGCGACCAGGCCGCGCAGCAAGGGGCGCAGCAGGTCCTGAAAGCGGGATTTGAGTTGATAGATGCTGGGCATTTCGGCTTCGGCTCGTCCGATCCGTCCGGCGCGCTCGCGCGCCAGTCATCACAGTCGTCAAGAAAAGTTGTAAATCAGCCGGCGCGCCCGCCAAGGGAAACGCACGGAAACCACGATTATGCCGATTGCAGAAAAGCGCGGCAAAGGAAATTGTTTGGCAATCCTACCTCGAACAAAAATACCGGCCCGCCGCCGCCGCGGCCTCAATGCGGACAAGGCATTGTTCCGATGATGAAAATCACACCATCAAAACAAATTAATATATAAGACTAATTTTTAATAATTTCCAAGAATTTGCCGGATGCCTTAGCATCATCCCATCGCATGTCATGGGCTTATCCATGGCAGGAAATTTCTCGGAATCACGATGCGCCGGCATCTTCTGAAAACGCGCCGCCAGCCGGCGCGAACGAAACCCGCGGCGCGTCTCAGACAAGGGGCATCATCATGAAACACGCCATCGCATTGGCCATCGCCTTGAGCACCGCCGCCGGCGCCGCCTGGGCCGACCGTCTGGACGACATCAAGAAAGCCGGCGTGCTGCGCGTCGCCGCCTTCGACAGCAACCCGCCCTTCGGCTTCCTCGACGCCAAGACCCGCCAGATTTCCGGCCTGGACGTGGACGTGGCCCAGCACATCGCCAAGAAGCTGGGCGTCAAGCTCAGCCTGATCCCCACCAATCCGGCCAACCGCGTGCCGCTCTTGGTGTCCGGCAAGGCCGACCTGGTGGCCGCCAACTTCACCGTCACCGACGAGCGCAAGAAGCAAGTGGCGTTCAGCCTGCCCTACTTCGCCTCCGGCCAGCAGTTCATCGCCCGCAAGGGTTCTTTGCAGAAGCCGGAGCAGCTGGCCGGCCTGCGCGTGGGCGTGGACAAGGGCACCACCCAGGAAGTGAACCTGCGCGACAAATACCCGAAGACCACCGTGGTGGCCTATGACGACACCCCGCTGGCCTTCACCGCGCTGCGCAACGGCAACGTCCAGGCCATCAGCCAGGACGGCTCCAAGCTGGCCGCGTTGCTGGCCAACGCGCCGGACAAGGCCAAGTTCGAACTGGCGCCCTTCACCCTGACCCGCGAATACCAGGCCATCGGTCTGCCCAAGGGCGAGGCGCGGCTGCTGAAGGCGGTCAACGACAGCCTGCTGGAACTGGAAAAATCCGGCCAGGCCGCCAAGATCTACAATCAGTGGTTCGGCCCGGCCACCAAGGCGCCGCTGCCCAGGGACTTCAAGATCGGCGAAGCCAGCTAAGTTATAAAGAGCGTCTCGCTTCCCTCATTCAGCCGCCGGGCATGCCCGGCGGTTTCGCCGTTTCAGGCGCCGCCGGCGCTGAACGGCGGTCCGCTCTGGCAATACAGGACTGCAAGCAATGAATCCCCCATCCTGGCTCGGCCACCACTGGCTGGAGCCCCATTACCTGGGCTGGCTGCTCAAGGGCGCGCTGCTCACCGGCTGGCTGGCCCTGCTGGTCTGCGCCGCCGCCACCGCGCTCGGCATGCTGCTGACCGCGGCGCTGGAATCGCGCTGGCGCGCGCTGAGCCATGGCGCCGGCTTCTGGGTCAGCCTGCACCGCAACACCCCGCTGATGGTGCAGCTGCTGCTGTGGTATTTCGGCGTGGCCGGCCTGCTGCCGGAAACCGCCATGCTGTGGCTGAACACCCCGCGCAGCCTGCCCTTGCCGGGCGGCTTGGCGCTGCCGTGGCCGTCCTTCGAATTCCTGGCCGCGCTGGTGGGCCTGACCCTGTACAGCGCCAGCTTCATCTGCGGCGAACTGCGGGCCGGGCTGCGCGGCGTCGCCGCCGGCCAGCGCCAGGCGGCGCGCGCGCTGGGCATGAACGGCTGGCAGGAATTCCGCTGGGTGGTGCTGCCGCAGGCCTGGGCGCTGGCGCGCCGGCCCTTGGTCGGCCAGTACACCGCGGTGGTGAAGAACACTTCGCTGGCGATGGCCATAGGCGTGGCCGAGCTGTCCTATACCTCGCGCCAGGTGGAAACCGAAACCCTGCTCGCCTTCCAGGCCTTCGCCGTCGCCACCGTCGCCTATCTGCTGCTGGTACTGCTGACCCAGGCGCTGAGCCAGCGCGGCGAGCCGGCATGGAGGGCGCCGCGATGATGCCGCCGGTGATTCAGGACAATCTCGATTATCTGCTGTGGGGCAATCTGGCCAACGGCGAACCCGGCGGCCTGCTGCTGACCCTGGCCATCAGCGCCGCCGCCGGCGCGCTGGCCAGCCTGCTGGGCCTGGCCGGCGGCGTCGCCCTGGTCATGGGCGGGCCCGGCCCGCGCCGCGCGCTGGCCGCGCTGGTGGCGCTGCTGCGCGCCGTCCCGGTGCTGATGCTGATCTTCTGGTGCTATTTCCTGCTGCCCATCCTGTTCGGCGTGGACATCCCCGGCGTGCTCACCGTGGTGCTGGCGCTGGCGCTGATCAACGCCGCCTATCTGAGCCAGTCGGTGCAGGCCGGCATCGCCGCCATCGGCCCGGGCCAGTGGGCGGCCGGGCTGTCGCTGGGCCTGGACCGCTGGCAGACGCTGCGGCTGATCGTGCTACCGCAGGCGCTGCGCATGATGCTGCCCTCCTTCGTCAATCAGTGGATCACCCTGATCAAGGACAGCTCGCTGGCCTATGTGGTGGGCGTGGCCGAGTTCACCTTCGTCGCCACCCAGGTCAATAACCGCGAACAGGTCTATCCGCTGGAAATCTTCGCCTTCATCGCGCTGGCTTATTTCCTGGTCTGCGGCGGCCTGCAGTGGCTGGGCCGCTGGAGCGACAGGCGCTGGAGTCTGCCGGCCGGCTGAGTACCGGTTTGCCAGCGTAAACCGGCCCCGAGCCGGAAGCGTGAAAAACCGCCCCGGCCTTGCGGCGAGGGCGGTTCCGCCGGACCGGCTCAATCCAGATGCTTGCGGAAGAAGCGCTCCATCGCGCCGTAGGCGTCGAAGCGGTTTTCCTCGTTGTGGAAGCCGTGGCCCTCGTTGTCCTTGACCATGTATTCCACCTCCACGCCGCGTTGTTTCAAAGCGTTGACGATCTGGTTGGATTCGTCGATGTTGACCCGCGGATCCTTGGCCCCCTGCAACACCAGCAGGGGCGCCTGGATGCGGTCCACCTGGAACACCGGCGAGCGCTCGCGCATCATCGCCTTGTCCTTGACCGGGTCGCCCACCATTTCGTACATCATGTCCAGCATCGGCTTCCAGTACGGCGGAATGGTGGTCATGAAGGTGAACAGATTGGACACGCCCACGTAGTCCACCGCGCAGCGGTACAGCTCCGGCGTCTTGGTGATGCCGGCCAGCGTGGCGTAGCCGCCGTAGCTGCCGCCGTAGATGCAGACGCGCTTGGGATCGGCCACCCCCTGCTTGATCAGCCACTGCACGCCGTCGCTGACATCGTCCTGCATGGCGCCGCCCCATTGCTTGAACGAGGCCTGCCAGAAATCGCGGCCATAGCCGGTGGAACCGCGGAAGTTCATCTGCAGCACCGCCCAGCCGCGGCTGGCGAAGAACTGCACCTCCGGGTTGAAGCGCCAGCTGTCGCGCGCCCACGGGCCGCCGTGCGGATTGACGATCACCGGCAGGCCCTTGGCGTTCTCCTTGCCCTTGGGCAGGGTCAGATAGCCGTTGATCAACAAGCCGTCGCGGCTGCGGTACTGCACCGGCCGCATCGCCGCCATCTCGCTCTCTTTCAGCCAGGGCGCGATCTCGGCCAGCAGCTCCAGCTTGTCCTCGGCCTCGTCGTACCAATAACTGCGGCCGCGGGTCCTGTCGTTCCACACCGCCACCACGAAGCGGTTTTCATCGCGGTCGGCGGACTGGATGTCCACCTGGTAGCCGGGGAAGCGCGCCTCCAGCTTGGCCAGCAAGGCCGCGCTCTTCTCGTCGAAGCATCGCCGGCCCGGCTTGTCGGTCTCGAAACGGGCGCAGGTGATCACCTTGCGCTTGTGGGAAAACGCCAGGCTGCGCACGTCCACGTCGTCGCGGCGGTAAATCTGACGCGCTTCCTTGCCGGTTTTGGGATCGAACTCGACGATGGCGCTCTTGTCCCGCCCCAGATTGCTGGCGGCGTAGAAACGCTGATTGTCGAAAGTGAAGAACAGCGGATTGAAGCTGTCGCGGAAGGAGGTGGTCATCAGCGGACGGAACGGCCCGCCCGCTTCGTCGCGGTACAACACGCTGCGGTTGACCCCGTCCGAGGTGACGGCGATGCGGACATTGCCGTCGTGATCGGTGTCCCAACTCACCACCTTGCCGGGGTTTTCCGCCTCCAGCTTCAGCTCCCCGGTTTTCAGATTGAGCCGGTAGACGTCGAACAACTCCGGATTGCGCTTGTTCAGACCCACCAGCACTTCGTCGTCGCGGTCTATCAACTCGTCGACGATCTCGGCGCGCACGCCGGGAAACGGCGTCAGATCGCGGCTGTCGCCGCTGGCCAGGTCCACGGCGAACAAGTGGAAATTCTCATCCCCGCCGCTGTCCTTGAGATACACCAGCCGCTGATTGCCCTTCCAGAAATAGCCGGCCAGATCGCGGTCCTTCACCGCGGTGACGCGCCGCTCCGGCTGGCCCGGCCGGCGCACCACGATATTGCGCCGAGCCTCCCACGGCGCCAGGTAGGCGACGCTCATGCCGTCCGGCGAGATCGAAAAACCGCTTTTCTCCGGATTGCGGAAAAAATCGCGCATGGGAATGTCCGCGGCGGACGTGGTGCCGGACAGCAGCGCGGCGGCGGTCAAACGGATGATGGCTGTCTTCACTCTGCTTTCCCCTTTGATTTGAATCTTGGCCGGCTTGCAGCCAAAATGTGCCGTCAGCATATATTGAAACCGACTATTCCACAGCGTCATCGCGCTGTAGCATCGCCGGCGGCCGCCGGCTTGATCCCGGTCAAGCCGCCATGCAACAGCCCGTGCGCGCGCCGGCCGGGCAGGCGTAGCCTGTTTCGGTCTCGGACAATCAGGATAATCATCATGCACTTGTCGCTACGCTTCGCCATCGTTTCCGCCTTCGCCGCCTTGCACCTCAGCCCGCCCGCGCACGCCGTTCCGGCCGCGCCGGACTATGTCGACGACAGCCAATACCTGTCCGCCGCGCGCCAGCGCGTACTGCCTCCCGACATCCCCTGGCAGGGCGACAGCCAGCGCTTCGCCGCCAAGGCGGACGACCCGTGGGCCACGCCGCTGGAGGCCAGCGGCTTCCAGCACACGCCGGCCTATCCGGAAACCATCGCCTATCTGCAAAAGCTGGCCGCCGCCAAGCCGGCGCTGCTCAAGCTGGCCCCGATGACGGAGAAAACCGACCAGGGCCGCGAGATGATGATGGCGGTGGTGTCCGCCGCCGCCGACAAATCGCCGCAGGGCCTGCGCGCCAGCGGCAAGCCGCTGATCTACGTGCAGGCCGGCATCCACCCGGGCGAAGCCAACGGCAAGGACGCCGGGCTGATGCTGATCCGCGACCTGCTGATCCGCGACGACGCGCTGCTGTCCAAGGTCAACCTGCTGTTCGTCCCCACCGTCAACGTGGACGGCGACATGCGCTACGGCAAATACGGCCGCATCAACCAGAACGGACCTGAGCAGACCGGCTGGCGCGTCAACGGCCGCAACCTCAACCTGAACCGCGACTTCACCAAGCTGGACAGCCCGGAAATCCGCAACGTGGCGCGCGCGCTCACCGACTACCAGCCGGACTTCTTCATCGACACCCACAGCACCGACGGCGTCAACTACCAGTATGACGTCACCTACTGCAACAACGGCCAGGGCTGGTCGCCCGAATCCAGCCGCTGGATGGACCGGGTGATGACGCCCGAGGTCTACCGCGAACTGCGCCGCTACGGCCACGAACCCAATGTCTGCATCTCGATGAACGACAACGAGAACCCCGACAAGGGCTATTACCCGTACTACAGCGATCTGGCCCGCTTCTCCAACCAGTATGCCGACGCCCGCGGCATCCCCGCCATCCTGGTGGAGCTGCACGCGCTCAAGCCCTACAAGCAGCAAGTGTTGGGCAACTACGTGCTCTACCGCGCCATCTTCGACAGCGTGTCCCGCCATTACGACGGCCTGCGCGCCGCCATCGCCAAGGACCGCGCCGCCCGGCCGGACCCGGTGACGCTGAGCTGGAAGGAGGCCGAGGGCAAGCCCAAGCTAGTGGACTTCAAGGGCGTCAAGTTCGACAAAGTGCCCTCCCCTATCACCGGCGACAAGATCATGCGCTGGAGCAATCAGCCGCGCGACTACCGGCTGCCCATCACCCCGCTGACGGTGCCGGACCTGATCGCCGCGCGGCCCAAGGCCTATGTGGTGCCGGCGCAATGGCACGAGGTGATCGCCCGGCTGCGCGCCCACGGCATTCAGCTGCGCGAACTGAGCCGGCCGGAAGCGCTGGACGTCACTGTCTACCGGCTGGACGACATCAAACTGGGCACGCCGTTCGAACCGGACCGCGAATCCGCCGACAAGATTCCCGGCTACGAAGGCCGCCTGCTGATAGACGGCAAGCCCAGCCCGCTGCAGCGCAAAGTCACCTATCCTGCCGGCTCCGTGGTGGTGGACCCGCAGCAGCCCTTGGGCACGCTGGCGATGCTGCTGCTGGAGCCGGCCAGCCCAGACTCCTTCCTGCACTGGGGCTTCTTCAACGCCAACCTCACCTCGGCGGAAGCGCCGGAAGCCTATGTGATGGAACCGATGGCGCGGCGCATGCTGGCGGAAAGCCCGGCCTTGCGCCAGGCCTTCCAGGCCAGGCTCAAGGATCCCAAGTTCGCCAAGGACCGCAACGCCCGGCTCAACTGGTTCTATGAGCAGACGCCATTCGCCGACAGCAACCGCTTCCTCTACCCGGTAGGCATCGTGCGCTGAGCTCGTCCCGCGCAAGCGTCCGCCGGCTTGTCTACAATGAATAGATTAAAGCCGGCCGGACTTTAACGGCGCAGGCGCCCACTCAAGGCGGGGCGGGCAGCAGATCGTTTCCATGTTTGCAGCGGCGGACCGGCCATGCCCGGCCGGTCAACGGCCGCAACCAGGAGAAACCCATGCACATCAAGGTTCTCGGCGCCGCCGCCTGCATCGGCCATCCCGGCCACACCACCAGCTTCCTGATAGACGAAGACACCCTGATAGACTGCGGCACCGGCGTCACCAGCCTGCGCGCGGACGAGATGCTGTCCATCCGCCAGGTCTTGCTCACCCACAGCCACGCCGACCACTGCGGCTGCCTGCCGCTGCTGGCCGACGTCCACGCCAGCCGCCGCGGCCCCGGCATCACCGTCTACAGCCAGCAGGAAACGCTGGACGCGCTGCGCGCCCATCTGTTCAACGGCGAGCTGTGGCCGGACTACACCCGCCAGCCCAGCGTCGAACAGCCCTGGCTGCGGCTGCAGCCGGTGGAGCCCGGCTACGCGCTGCCGATAGGCGAAGGCCTGGCCACCGCGCTGCCGGCCAATCACAGCGTGCCGGCGCTGGGCTGGCTGATAGAGGGCAGCTGGCGCGCGCTGGCCTTCAGCGGCGACAGCGGCCCCTGCCCGGCCTTCTGGCAATGGGTGGCCAATGTGCCCTCGCTGACCGATGTGATCTGCGAGCTGACTTATACCGACGAGCGCCAGGGCGAAGCCGCGCGCCAGGGCCATATGACGCCCATGCTGCTGCTGCCCTTCCTGCCGCTGCTGCCGGCCAACACCCATCTGTGGATCAGCCACATCGACCCCGGCTGCCGCGAACACCTGCTGGAACAGCTGCGCTCGGAGTACCCGAACGGCCTGCGCGTCTGCCCGCTGCGCGAAGGCATGCTGATCGAACTGTAGCCGCCGGAGACCCGCGCCATGCAAGGCTATCAACTCTCTTTCTTCACCCAGCAGGACCACAGCCACGACGGCCAGCCGCTGGCGGAATGGATAGTGCAACAGGCGCGGCGGCTGAACCTCCGCGGCGCCACGCTGTTCGCCGCCAGCGAAGGCTACGGCCGCCACCGCCGGCTGCATTCCGCCCACTTCTTCGAGCTGGCGGACCAGCCGGAGGAAGTCACGCTGGTGCTCGGCGCCGACGAGGCCGAACGGCTGCTGGCCGCTCTCGCCGCCGCCGGAATCAGGGTGTTTTACGTGAAGACGCCGGTGGAGTTCGGCGTGTTGGGGGAGGAGGAATAAGAGCCCGCTCCGTCACACCGGGAAGGAGGACGGTTCGAATCGTTCAACCGCGGATCAACACCTCGGCGGGAATATGCAAGCCTTTATGCAGGCGGCGGATCATCGCGAGGCTGAGCGGCCGTTTGCGATTCAACACTTCATAGACGCGGTTGCGGTTGCCGAGATAAGCCTGCATGTCCGCCACCGTCAAACCGCCCTGCTCCATGCGGAATTTGATCGCCTCGATCGGATCCGGCAAATCGATGGGAAAGTGCTTGGCTTCGTAGGCCTGGACCAGCGTGGCCAGGATATCGAGACGTTCGCCTTCCGGCGAGTCCGCCGCCGGGTCGATCTCCACCAACGCCGATATCTCCTTGAGCGCGGCCTGATAGTCGGCTTCGCTGCGGATGGGACGGATATTCATGGAGACTCCATTTCCACGGTGGCGGCATCGACGGCATCGTACTGTGCGTGAGTGCCGATGAACTTGATGTAGACGATGCCCACCCGATAGGCGACGGCAACGATCAAGCGATAGTCATTGCCCTTGATATTGAACACCACCCGATTGGCCTTGATGAAGCTGGCGCTGCGATACCGGTCCTTGATGTCTTGCGGACTGGCCCAGCACGCCTGGCTCGCCTCATCCACCCACGCTTTCAGCGCTTGCTCGGCATTGGGATGTTGCGCCCAAAAAGCCTTCAAGGCGCGAGTGGCGATGATCTTCATGAGCGCATGATAGTCCCGATATGGGACCATAACAAGCTTGGCCGCCTAGCCAACAACACAGGGCACGGCCCGCAAGCCATGCCCTGTTCGCCCTGAGCGCCGCAGCCTCAGCGCGTCACGTCGAAGCCCGCGTCCTCCACCGCCGCCGCCAGCTCCTCCGGCGACACGATCTCCGCGTCGTACACCACCTTGGCCTGCTTCGCCTCCAGGCTCACCTCGGCCTCGCTGACGCCGGCCATGCCGCTGAGCACGCCGCTGACGCTTTTCACGCAACCCTGGCAGGTCATGCCATCCACTTTCATGATCAATTCGGACATTGCTTTCTCCTGAAAAAATTCAAATCTTCCCTCACCCCGATGCCGCCTTACTTCCAGCGCCGCAGCAGCAGCGAGTTGCTCACCACCGACACCGAACTCATCGCCATCGCCGCGCCGGCGATCACCGGGTTCAACATGCCCAGCGCCGCCAGCGGAATCCCCATCACGTTGTAGATGAAGGCAAACAACAGATTCTGCCGGATTTTGCGCAGGCTGGCGCGCGATAGCCGGATCGCGTCCACCGCGTGCATCAGGTCGCCGTGCATCAGGGTGATGTCGGCGGCCTCGATCGCCACGTCCGAGCCGGCGCCCATCGCCAGGCTGACGTCGGCGGCGGCCAGCGCCGGCGCGTCGTTGACGCCGTCGCCCATCATCGCCACCTTGAAGCCCTGCGCCTGCCAGCGCCGCACTTCCGCCGCCTTGTCCTGCGGCTTCACCTCGGCGCGGTAGTCGCGAATACCCGCCTCCGCGGCGATGCCGGCGGCGGTGACCGGATTGTCGCCGGTCAACATCGCCACCCGTATGCCCATCTGCTGCAACTGCGCCACCGCCCGGGCCGAGCTGGGGCGGATGCGGTCGGCGATGGCCAGCAGGCCCAGCAGCTCATCGCCGCGCGCCACCGCCACCACGGTGTTGCCCGCCTGCTGCAAGGGCAAGGCGGCGCTCAGCGCCTGCTCGCCCAGCCAGCCGGGCACGCCGGCTCGCACTAGGCCGTGGCCGGCCACTTCCGCCTGCACCCCCTGCCCCACCTGGGCGGCGAAACCGCTGACCGGCAGCAAGGGCAGGCCCTGCTGTTGCGCCTGCTGCAGGATGGCGCGCGCCAGCGGGTGTTCCGAACCGGCCTCCACGCTGGCCGCCAGCTGCAACACTAGGTCCGCGTCCGCCGCCAGCGGCAGCACTTGTTTCACTTGCGGCTTGCCCTCGGTCAGGGTGCCGGTCTTGTCCACCAGCAACACCCCCACCTGGCTGGCCAGCTCCAGCGCGGTGGCGTTGCGGAACAGAATGCCGCGCCGCGCGCCGTTGCCCACGCCCACCATCACCGCCGTCGGCGTGGCCAGGCCCAGCGCGCACGGGCAGGCGATCACCAGCACCGCCACCGCGTGGATCAGCGCCGCCGACCAATCCTGCAACCACAGGCCGGTGATGACGAAGGTCAGCAGGCTGATGCCCACCACCACCGGCACGAACACGCCGGAAATCACGTCCGCCAATTGCTGGATCGGCGCTTTCGAACCCTGGGCCGCGCTGACCAGGCGCACGATCTCGGCCAGTTGGGTGTCGCCGCCCACGCCGGTGGCGCGCACCTTCAACATGCCGTCCTGGTTGCGGGTGGCGGCGTAAACGCTGTCGCCGACGCGCTTGGCCACCGGCAGGCTTTCGCCGGTCAGCATGCTCTCGTCCAGCGCCGCCGCACCGTCCACCACCTCGCCGTCCACCGGCAGGGTTTCGCCGTGGCGCACCACCACCAGGTCGCCCTGCCGCAGCGCGGTGACCGCCACCTCCTCCACTCGGCCGTCCTCGCGCTCGACGCGGGCGGTCTTGGGCGCCAGCCGGATCAACTCCTCGATCGCAGCCGAAGTCTTGCCCTTGGCGCGCGCCTCCAGCAGCTTGCCCAGCAGCACCAGGGTGATCACCGAGGCGCTGGCTTCGAAATAGACATGCTGGCCTTCCAGCCCCAGCAGCGTCACCGCCGCCGACAACAGCCAGGCCATGCTGGTGCCCAGAGCCACCAGCACGTCCATATTGGCGCCGCCACCGCGCAGCGCCGCCCAGGCGCCCTTGTAGAAGCGCCAGCCGACGACGAACTGCACCGGCGTGGCCAGCGCCAACTGCCAGTAACGCGGCAGCCAGCCATGGTGGCCGCCGCTGAACATCGCCGCCATCTCGATCACGAAAGGCAACGTCAGCAAGGCGGAGAACGCGAACCACAGCCGCTCGCGCCGGTAGCGGCGCGCGTGCTCGGCGGCCAGCGTGTCGTCGCCCGGCCCGGCCTTGGCCGCGGCCTGGTAGCCGGCGCGGCTCACCGCGGCGATCAGCGCCGCCTCGTCGGCCAGTCCGGCCACGTAATCGACGCGCGCGGTCTCGCTGGCGAAGTTGACCTGGGCGGACACGCCCGGCAGCCGGTTCAGCACCTTCTCGATGCGACCGGCGCAGGCGGCGCAGGTCATGCCCTGGATATCCAGCTCCGCCTGCCGGCGCGGCACGGCGAAACCGGTCTTGGCGATGGTGTCCACCAGCGTCTGCGGCGGGGTTTTGACCGGGTCGAACGAGACCTTGGCGGATTCGCTGGCGAAATTGACCGCCGCCTCCACCCCGTCCAGCCGGTTCAACTGTTTTTCAATCCTGGCGGCGCAGGCCGCGCAACTCATGCCCTCAATCGGCAAATCCACGGTGCTTGCTGTCATGATGACCTCCTGGGCTGAATTATATACCCCCACAGGGTATATATGGCAAACCATTTTTTCGCGATTGACACAGCGCCGGGCTTTACCGCGCCGGCGGCCGCGTGGTAACAAGAAAGGCTGAGAACCCTTGCAGGAAAACGCTATGCCCCTGAAACGCTACGGCGACGATTGCGCTTTGATCGTGGTGGACGTGCAGAACAGTTTTTGTCCCGGCGGCGAGCTGGCGGTGGCCGACGGCGATCAGATCGTGCCGCTGATCAACCACATGATGCAGTTCTTCAATCGGGTGATCCTGACCCAGGACTGGCATCCGGCCAAACATGTTTCCTTCGCCAGCCAGCACCCCGGCACGCAGCCCTTCGACAGCATCACGCTGCCTTATGGCGAGCAGACGCTGTGGCCGGACCACTGCGTGGCCGGCAGCCACGGCGCGGCCTTCCACCCGGACCTGGACACCAGCCCTGCCCAGCTGATCATCCGCAAGGGCTGCAATCCGGCGCTGGACAGCTATTCCGCCTTTGTCGAAGCGGACCGCCAGACGCCCACCGGCCTGGCCGGCTATCTGGCCGAGCGCGGCGTCAAGCGGGTATGGCTGGCCGGGCTCGCCACCGACTTCTGCGTGGCCTGGAGCGCGCTGGACGCGCGCGCCGCCGGCCTGGAAACCACGGTGGTGGACGACGCCTGCCGCGGCATCAATCTGAACGGCTCGCTGAGCAGCGCCTGGGCGCAGATGCTGGCCGCCGGCGTACAGCGGCTGCGCTCGGACGAAGTCTAAACAAACCCGGCGCTGGCAGGCGCCGCAAGACCGCGAACCACCTTTTGAACACAAGAAAACACTTAGAACGTGTTTACGATCTCGCGAGCTAAGACGAGACAAGGCGAAAACGGCTGAGAAAGCGGAATGTACGAGTGGTACATGAGCATTTCTGAAGAGGTTTTCAACGCCCTTTTCTATCCATCCTGCCGACGCGCAGCAGATCGTAAACAGGTTCTTTAGGAGAAGAAGAATGAAGCTATTCCAACACGCCCGCCTCTGGCTCGCCGCCGGCCTGCTGCTGGCCGGCTTGGCGCGCGCGGACGCGCCGCTGGTGCTGATGACGGACTTTGGCCTCAAGGACGGCGCGGTGTCGGCTATGCGCGGCGTCGCCTATTCGGTGGACCCCAAGCTGACGCTGTCCGACCTGACCCACGAGATTCCCGATTACGACATCTGGAGCGGCGCCTACCGGCTATACCAGACCGCCAACTACTGGCCCAAGGGCACGGTGTTCGTGTCGGTGGTGGACCCCGGCGTCGGCACCGAACGCCAGTCGGTGGCGCTGAAAACCCGCGACGGCCGCTACTTCGTCAATCCCAACAACGGCCTGCTGACCCTGATCGCCGAGCGCGACGGCGTGGCCGAGCTGCGCCGCATCGACGAGAAAACCAACCGCCTGCAAGGCTCGGCGGACTCCTACACCTTCCACGGCCGCGACGTCTACGCCTACACCGGCGCGCGGCTGGCCGCCGGCAAGATCCGCTTCGAGGAAGTGGGCCCGCTGCTGCCGGCCGCCGCCGTGGTCAAGCTGCCGTATCAGCGCGCCGAAGCCGCCAGCGAGCGGATCAAGGGCATGATTCCGGTGCTGGACCCGCAATACGGCAATGTATGGACCAATATCCCCAAGAAGCTGTTCGAAGCCCAGGGCTTCCGCCCCGGCGACCTGGTGAAAGTGCGCATCTTCAAACAGGGCAAGCCGGTGGACGAGGTGGTGGCGCCCTACCGCCATACCTTCGGCGAAGTGGCCAGCGGCCAGCCGCTGGTCTACCTGAACAGCCTGCTGGACGTGTCGCTGGCGCTGAATATGGACAGCTACGCCGCCAAACGCGGCATCGGTTCCGGGCCGGAGTGGTCGGTGGAGCTGAGCCGGCCCTAAGAACCTGTTCAAAGTCTGCTGCGCTTCGTGAAGTGTTGCACGGTGAGTACAAGCTCAAAATGCTCATGTACCACGTGTACATTCCGCTTTTTCGCTTGTTTTCGCCTTGTCTCGCCCTTGCTCGCGAGACTTTGAACAGGCTCTAAGCGCTGCCGCTATTCAAAGTCGAACTTCAAGGTGGCGCTGCCCTGGAAGCCGCCCGGCGCCGGCCGCTCCGTCATTTTCACCGGCCAGGCGATCAAATCGAACAGCGCGCGCAGATTGTTGTAATCCAGCGCGATCGGAACCAGCTGATCGCCGCCCGGCAGCGCGCCGGGCACGGTGGGCGGCACCCGCTTGCCGCCGCTCTCCATCGCCACCGCCACGTTCTGGTGCGTGGTTTCCAGATAGCGCGCGTCCCGGCCGTGCGGCCGCCCTTCCAACGCCAGATTGACCCGCACGCCGGCGGAGATATTGGTGCACTGAATGTAAAAGCTGCGGCTCACCGCGCCTTGCCTGGAGCCGCCAGGCACGGCCAATTGGGATGCCAGCAGCGAGCCAAAGTCTATGGTGGTCGACTGGCCGGGCGCCAGCTTGCAGTTCTGCGGCACCGTCACGCTCATGCTCATGAACAGGCCCACCAGTGGCTTGACCGGTTCCGCGCCGGCGTCATGCATCGAGCCGAAAACGTCCAACACCTTGAATTCCGACACATTGATGACGCCGACAAAGGGACGGCTGATCAGCAGGTGCAGCCGGCCTCGGCTGCCGGTCTCAAAGTTGGACACCAGCGCTGAGCCCTGACTGCAATTGAAACTGCCGGTGTTTTCATTGAACAAGCGGCTCCACGGTGTCGGTTTAAAGGCCTTCACCAGCCCAGCAAGATAAATCTCAGTGCCCAGCTGCAGGTTGCGGTTGATCTCGTAAAACTGAACATTGACCCCGTTCACCCCCCGGCTCATGCCCTTGGCCAGCGAAGTCCGAGTCGTAAAATAGACGCCACCCGGCAATGTGCTGCCTGAGCAGGCGCAGCGTCCGGAGTACAAGCGTCCCAGGTTCCATTCATAGGCGTTGGGATACAAGGCGTCAGTGGCGTTTTCCTCCGGCGTGGCAAACACCCTGTTGAAGGCGAAACTGAATCTCTGCGCATTGTCGACCGGCTCGCATGCCCCGGCGCGGGCCATGTCGCCCAGAAGCAACATCAGCGATACAAGGCCGGCGCTCAACCAGATTCGGGTTTGTTTCATTAGCCAACGCTCCATTCCGTCACATTGCAAACTCCACCACTTAGACGGGCCTGCTCTGAAAAGGCCGAGCCCCGTTCCGGCGCGCCATCCTTTCAGCGCGCCTTCCTCTCCTGCTTCATCCCTGTCGTCCACGTCAATGCCCGGCGCAAACAAGGGCCATAGCCGGCCACGCGAAAATGCCGAGGCATCTCAGGAAAGCCGCGAGCTAGGGATAGGACACGACAAACGTGGCCGTCGCAGAGAAAGCGCCCGGCTGGATCGCCGCATCCGTGGTGCGGACGTAGTGGGCGTTCAGGTCCAGCGTCAGCACCGGCGTATCGCTGTTGGCGGTGCCCAGTGGGATGCGACGGCTGCTGTCGCTGCTGTCCGGCGGACCAAAGTACAGGTCGGTCTGACCATTGCGGCGCAACCGCACCCCTAGTCCTTTGGCGCTGCCGCTGACATTTACGTTATTGGCGAACAAGGTATGGCTGGTATTGGAAGGAGTGCCCGCATCCGTGAAATTGATCGACGGCTTGGCGTTGATCGCACAGTCCTCCAGCCGGATGCTGAACGACACGCGCCCCTGGGACACATCATCCTTGCGCTTCAGGCCGGAGACCTTGATCGAGTCCATCGCAACGCCTTGCCGCTGCGAGCTCAACGACACCTTGCAACTAGGCTTGGGCAGAGGCGGCAGCGTGCCGCCGCTCCAATTATCTAGGATGAAAGCGTAAACCAGTTTGGGGTTCTTCACGCTCCCCAGCAGGGACGAATCATTGCAGCCTTTGGACACATCCTGGCTCGCGCCGCTGCCGGTGCCATGCGCAATAATATAAAAACCGGCCGGCATGATCAGCACCGTTCCCCCTTGATAAAGCTTGGGGTCGGTCAGCACGAATTCCTGCACAAAATACTCCTGCTTGCTGTAGCTGCCCGCAGCCTGCGGAAAATCATCACCCCGGGCCCAGGTATTGGCATGATCATTGCCACTGTAGATGATCCGGCCGCCAAAACCGCCTTCAAAGTGACGCCAGCGAATGCCCAGCCCCGGAAGAACGGGGTGCGTGTCGAATCGACTGGAGTCAGGAGGACCAGTCCACCCCGCGCCCATGCGCATCCGGTCATTGTTGACGGGGTTGATCACGGTGTAGCCCACCGAAATGGCGTAAATTCTCCTATGCAACACATCGCCGGCCTTGGAGGCGCTGCTGAGCGGCACGCCAGGCACCTCGGTCACATTGGAGAGAATGGCTCTATCGTCACAACGGCTGATCTTGGCCTGGGCCGGCAGGCTGATCCACAGCAAAGCCAGCAGCAGCCCCCCCTGGCCAACAACCCGCTTTAGCCCGCGTTGAACTTGCCTACCTCCCGACAAACCGGCCTCTATTGGTTTCACTTCCCGCTTCATCTCTTACGCCTTCTCGTTTCGATCTAGTTGCAGCTAAGGATCCGTCGCTGGTAATACTGGCCGGGCTTGGCCGACGGCAGCTGGTAGTCCGCCACGCACTGGCCATCGCGCCATTTCACCGTCATCCGCCCGGTTTCCTGCTTAAGCAAGGTCAGCACTCGGCCCTTGGGGTCGACGATGCCCAGCGGCTTGCCGTCGCCGTCCTCCACGCTGGCGCCGAACGGCGCCGGCGCTCCGTCCGGCCGCAACAGGGTGAACTGGGCGCGCAGGCCGCGCCGGGCCTTGAACACGCCCTTGACCACGGCGCCGCGCCGCGGCACCACCAGCTTGACCGTGTCCTCCATCTCCACGTCGGCCCCAAGCTGACGGGTGTCCAGGCTCAGGGTGTTGACGCGGTAAGGCTGCGCATACGGCTGCACCGCGTAACCGTTGCGTCCCAGTTCGCCGCCGGCGCCGGTTCGCAACGGCGGCCCGGACACGCCGTCCACCTGCAACAGCGCGAAGGTGTCGCCCACCGTGCGGCTCAGGTTGACGCCGCCGCCGTGGGCGACGATGGCGCCGGACGCGCCGATATTGGTGGAGTGGTACTGGCGTCCCGCGTTATAGGCCGCGCTCAGCTGCATGAAGTCGGCGTTGTGGTTGACGCTGAAGCTGCCCGAGGTGCTGCCGTCGCGGCCGGTGTGGCCCAGCTGCGCCGAGTAGGAAGTGGCCTCGCTCAGATAGCCGCTGACGCCGGTTTGCAGCGTGGAGCCGCTGCCTGAGGTATGGCTGAGGTTGGAGTACAGCCGCGGCGAGCGCGGCTTGGCCCCCAGGGGCACGGTGAAGGTCAGCATCACCTGATTGCTGTTGCGGCCGCCGGGCCGGCTGTCGCGGTTCTGGCTGAAGGTGAAGTTGTAGCCCAGCAGTTTCCAGTTGTTGCCGTAGCCCAGGCCCACGCTGCCGGTGCTGCCGCTCTGTCCCCAATAGCTTTGCTGACTCAGGTTCAGATACAGGCTGCCGAAACGGCGCTCGCGGCCCAGGTCTTGCTGGGTGGTCAGGTCGATGCGCGAACGGCTGCGGCCGAACTGCCCCTGGCTGTTGCCGGCAAGATCGTTGGCGTGGTCGTTGAAGCTGCGGTAGCCGGAGGTGGAATAGCGGTAGGCGGCCAGCGTCAAGTTGGTCAGGGTGCGGGTGAAGGTCTTGGCGTACAGCAGCCGCAAACTCTGCCCCTGCTGCCGCTCGCCCCGGACCCGGCTGCCGGACTGGGTGAGGTCCAGCGACAAAGCGCCCAGCGGGGTATTGGTGCCCACGCCCAGGTTGACGGCCTGAAAGTTGGGCGTGAACTGAAAGCCCGCGGCCACGGTGCTATTGTCGCCGATGCCGTAGACCACGGTGCCGGCGGCCAAACTGGGGCGGACATCCTGGCCGCCCTGGTACTCGCCGAGCGCGACGCTGTACTGCCAGCGCCCCTTGCGCAGCATCAAGGGCAGGCTGGAGAAGGTCTGGTGCGTGACTCGCTGGCTGCCGTCGGCCTCGGTGACGGTGATTTCCAGGTCGCCGTTGGAGCCGGACGGGAAGATGTCGGTCAGCTCGAACGGCCCCGGCGGCACATTGGCGCGGTACAAGATGTAACCATTCTGGCGCACTTCCACCACCGCGTTGCTTTGCGCCTGGCCGCGCACCACCGGCGCGTAACCGCGCTCGCCGTCCGGCAGCATCGCGTCGTCGCTGGCCAGCTGCGCGCCGCGGAAGCGCACGCTGTCGAACAAGGTGGAGTCGGTGTATTGCTCGCCCAACGCCAGCTGGCTTTTCCAGCCGATGAGATCGCGCTGCAGCACGCTGCGGTTGCTGCGCGCCTTCATTTTCTCGCCGTCGGCCCAATTTAAGGTGCTGTCGTTGCGCAAGCGCCAGACGCCCAGATTGATGCCGTTCTGCAGACCGAGGAAGCCGCTGCGGCGGCTGACGCCGTCCGGTTCGCTGCTGCGGCTGTCATTGCCGCTGAACTGGTAGTTGACGTAGGCGGCGGCCACGCCCTCGTCCCACAGCGCCGGGTCGATATAGCCGCGCACGCTGCGGTTGAGGAAGGCCTGGGGGATGCTGAGCTTCAGTTGCAGCCGGTTGGCGTCGTAATCCACCGCCGCCTGTTCCATCAAGGCCGGCAGGTCCAGGCAGGCCGGGTCGTCGGCGGCCGGCGGCGGGCTCAGGCGTTGCAACAGCACGCCGGCGGCTTGCAGCATGTCTGCGTCGATGCAGGGCTCCACCTTGCCGCTGGCGGCGTGTTGCCGGAACACGACGTCGCGGCGTCCGGTCAGGTTGTCGTTGACCAGCACGTCCACCCGGTAGCTGCCGGGCAACAAGGCGTTGCCGGCGCTCAGCACCGCGCTCAAGTCGGCCGGACGGCCGGAGCCGTTGATGAAGTTGGTGTTGAAGGCCAACAAGGCGGGCGCGGGCGGCATGCCGCCCTCCATCGCCTCGGCGCGGGCCAGTTCCGCCAGCGCCAGCAGCAGGGCCAGGCAGCCGGGTTTCAGTGCGCAGCGGCGCTGGGGCGAAGGCTTATGCCAGGGCAAGCGGTTTGGGCGTTTACGCATGGTTGGGCTTTGCAGTCAGAAGGGGATCGGCAATCCTGGGCTGGCGCGGCAGACTCAAGGGCCAGGGACGCGCGGCGCGCGCTGCCGGGGATGGCCATCCTGGCCGGCGCCCAGCGCCACTTCGTACTCCACATGGCCGCCGAAGTCGTTGATGATGCCGTAATGCAGCTGCACGCCGGCGGCGGACGGCTTTAGCGACCATTGCCCGCTGCCGCCCGGAGCCACCATATAGGCGTTGGCCAGCTCTTTATCGCCGGCGCCGGCCTTGAGTTTCAAGTCCACCACCGTCACGTGATAGCGGCTGGGGTTGTCCACTCGCAGCACCGGCTTGCCCTCGGCCTGGAGCAAGCTCCAGCGCAAGCCTTCCGGCGCTTGCAAAGCCGCCTCGCTGCCCAGGCCCGGTGGCCGGAAGAACACCTTGATGCGCTGGCGTACCGCCAGCTGCAGCACATTGTCGCCCTTTGCCGCTTGGGGGATTTCCTGCACATTCAACCAGAACACCGATTCACGCTCGGGCTCGGCGCCAGCGCCTTCATACAACACGCGCAGCAGTTGCTGCTGCTTGGCCGGCAAGCGCGCCAATGGCGGCGTCACCGCGAACGGCAGCTCGTCCGGCTGGCCTTCCGCCGGCTCCAGCCAGGACTGGACCAGAATTTCCTCGCCCAGATTGCTGACGACGATGGAGGCCTCCTTATCCTTGCCATCGAAGATGACGCGGGTGCCGTTGAGGGCGATGCTGGCCCAGACAGGGCTGATGGCCAAGGTCAGCGCCAGGGACAAAATGGTTTTCATGAGTGCGACCACGAGATGTCCAACAATGGTTCCAAGGCGGCGGGTACGGCCCAGGACGCGAGAGGGAAACGGAGAGCGGCAAACCGCCCTCCTTGCTGACAGAGCCCATCCCGTCCGCACGGCACCGTCCATCTCATGCCGTGGGTCCGGAACAGACGCTTGGCGCCTGACGGCGCCGCATCGGCGCTTTACTCGTAAGTCAGCGTAAACGGCAGGCTGGCGTTGGCGATGCCGGGTACCTGCGTCGCCCCGGTGGTGACATAGGCGGCGGCAAAGCTGACGCGGCGGACCTCGCCAGCTACACCGGCAGCGTCTTCCTTCAGCAAAATCCCGTTGGTTAGGTCATAGGCCTTGGGATTGGCCGCCACGGCGCTGTCGAACACGGCGATGCCCACGCCTCGGGCGAAGCCCGCCGATTGAGTACCGTTGTTGACGCGCAGGATGTTGTTGCCGCTCAGCACTTCCGGCGCCGTGCCGGCCAGGTTCATCGTCACCTTGCTGGCAGTGGAGCAGATAATGTTGAAATCCACCTGCTTGCTGCCAGCGCCAGTGAACTTGGGATTGGCCACTGTGCCGATGTCCTCCACCGACACCGTACCCATGTCCACCTTGATGCTGGTGGCGTCGCCATTAGGCGAGCTGAGACGGCAAGAGTCCGAAATCACTTTGCCGGTGAAGTCGATCTGACCGGACAAGGTGTCGGCGAATACCGGGCTGACGGCGAAAGCTGCCAGCGCCGCCAGAATGAATTTCCCTTGCTTCTTGCTTGATAGTTTCATGTAAAGCCTCCTACAGATTGAAAAAGCCGCAAGCATGAAGCCGCGACATTCGAATGACGCTCACGCGCCAATGCCAAAACTTTCTAACAATCTGCGGAAGATTCTATGTTTTCAATAAGTTCTGAAATATAGGATTTGTCCTAAAATAACGTCATAAAAGTTATGATCCTACATAACCATGGACATCATTCAATTTCATCAACAAAAATAAATAAATAGGGAAAATGAATTTCGATGGACTTAAAGATTCAAGAAGAACGCATTTAAATACAAAAGGACATCAGGATAATCGGCGACGCAGAAACTCCCCCCGATGCTTGCGCTCCGGCACGGCGGGGGTGGAGAGAGAAAAAGGAAAAACGGCGGGCGCCGGGAAAGCGCGCGCTGTTCAAGGCCAGGCTGGCGGGCCCGGCCGGATACGGAAGCTGACGCTCCTGTCAGGAACGCGCCACCTTAAGAATCTGTTCAAAGTTTCGCGAGCCAGAGCGCGACAAGGCCTTGCGGTTGAGAAAGCGGAATGTACAAGTGGTACATGAGCATTTCAAAGCCGGCTTCAACGCCGTATCGCCGACGCGCAGCGGATGGCAGACAGGTTCTTGGTACCTGTTCAAAGTCTAGCGAGCTAGAGCGAGACAAGGCGAAACCGGTTGAGAAAGCGGAATGTACGAGTGGTACATGAGCATTTCGAAGCCGGTTTCAACGCCGTATCGCCGACGCGCAGCGGATGGCAGACAGGTTCTTAGTACCTGTTCAAAGTCTAGCGAGCTAGAGCGAGACAAGGCGAAACCGGTTGAGAAAGCGGAATGTACAAGTGGTACATGAGCATTTCGAAGCCGGTTTCAACGCCGTATCGCCGACGCGCAGCGGATGGCAGACAGGTTCTTACTACCTGTTCAAAGTCTAGCGAGCTAGAGCGAGACAAGGCGAAACCGGTTGAGAAAGCGGAATGTACAAGTGGTACATGAGCATTTCGAAGCCGGTTTCAACGCCGTATCGCCGACGCGCAGCGGACTTTGACCGGGTTCTTAAAGCCAGCGCCGCTTCCAGAACAACCACCCCAGCCCGCCGGCGATGCCCAGCATCGCCACCAGCACCAGGTGATAGCCGTAATGCCATTTCAGTTCCGGCATGTATTCGAAGTTCATGCCGTAGATGCCGGCGATCAGCGTCAGCGGCATGAAGATCATGGTCAAGACGGTGAGCACCCGCATTTGCAGGTTGAGCCTATGGGACTGGGTGGACAGATAAAGGTCCAGCATGTCGCCCACCATCTCGCGCGACATTTCCAGCGATTCGATCACATGCATGGTGTGGTCGTAGGCGTCGCGCAGATAGACCAGGGTCTCCGGCTTGAAGAAGCCGTGTTCGCCGCGGTTCAGCGAGATCAGCATTTCGCGCATCGGCATCAGCGCTCGGCGCAACTTCAGGCAGTCGCGCTTCAGCCGCTGGATCTGCAGCAGCACGCCCTGGTCGCGGCCGCGCAGCAGCATGGTGTCCATGCGCTCCACTTTTTCGTTGAACTCGGTGAGCACGCCGAAGTAGTCGTCTATCATCGCGTCCAGCAAGGAGTAGCCCAGGTAGTCGGCGTCCTTGTGGCGCAGCAGGCCGCGGCCGCGGCGCAGCCGTTCGCGCACTTCTTCGAACACGCCGGTGGGACGCTCCTGGAAACTCAGCACGAAGCGGCGGCCGATGACCAGGTAGATCTGGTCCGACAGCAAACGCCCCGCCCCGTTTTCGCTGTGCTGGTGATAGTCGAACACCCGGCTGGCGACGAACAGGTAATCGCCGTAGTCCTCCACCTTGGGGCGCTGCCGCGCGTTCATGATGTCTTCCAGCACCAGGGAGTGCAGGCCGAAACGCTGGCCGATGGCGCGCATCACCTCGGGCTGGTGCAGGCCGTAGACGTTGAGCCACAGCACGCCGCCGCCGGGCTGATGGGCCAGGCCCTCCGCCACGGTCTGGAACACGGTTTCCTGCAATTGCTCAGGCCCGTATTCGAACAGCGAGATCGAGGCCTCCGGCAGTTTGGCCTCGCCCACCGACAGCAGGGTGCCGGGCGCCTCGCCCAGCGTGGGTATGCGTTTTTTCAGCGTGGCGTGGCGCATGGGCGGCTCACACTTGCACGATGTCGAGCACGAAGCCGACGTTCTTCCACTGGCCGATCTCCTGCTTGAAGCCGCTGGCGGTCAGCGGGCTGCCTTTCAGCCAGACCTTGTTCAGCGTCAGCGCGAAGCCGGTGGCGTGCTGGCGCAGGTCCAGCATTTCCGGCAGCGCGATGCTGTTGCGGCTGCGGTGGAACAGCACCGCCAGCCGCAGCGCCACCACCGCCTGCCACAGGCTGGCGTCTTCCATGTACTGGCGCATCTTGCCCATGTCGCCGCGGTGGCCCAGCACGATGGCGGCCAGCGTGGCCTGCTCGCGCTTGGAGAAGCCGGGCATGTCGGCGTGCTGCAGAATGTAGGAGGAGTGCTTGTGATAGGCGGTGTGCGAGATGGTCAGCCCGATCTCGTGCAGCTTGGCCGCCCACAGCAGGCGCTTGAGCATGGCCTGGTCCACGTCCTCGCCGGCCACCATCCGGTACAGGCGCTCGGCCAGCGCGGTGACGCGCTCGGCCTGGGCGGTGTCCACATGGTAGCGGCGCTTGAACTGGGTGACGGTGGTATCGCGCATATCCTTTTCACGCTGGCGGCCCAATAGATCGTATAGCACGCCGTCGCGCAAAGCGCCTTCCGCCACCGTCATCTTGTCGATGGCCAGCTCCTGGAACACCGCGATCATGATGGCGAGGCCCCCGGCCAGCACCGGCGCGCGGTCGGCCTTGAGGCCGTTGACGTCGATGGCGGCGATGCTGCCCTGGCGGATCAGCAGCGCCTTGAGCTTTTCCATGCCGGCCAGGGTGATGTCGGCCGTGCTCCAGTCGTTGATTTCCAGCACGTCGCGCAAGGAGCGCGCGGTGCCGGAGGTGCCCACCGCCAGCTGCCATTCCTCGCGCTGGTATTGGTGGGCGATGCGCTGGATCTCATTGCGCGCGGCCAGGATGGCGTCCCGGAAATTGACCTGGGTCAGCTTGCCGTCGCCGAAATAGCGCAAGGTGTAGCTGACGCAGCCCAGGGGCAGGCTTTCGGTGACCAGCGCCTTGTAATGGCTGCCGATGATGAATTCGGTGGAGCCGCCGCCGATGTCCACCACCATGCGCCTTTCCTTGGTGTCCGGCAGCGAGTGGGCGGCGCCCAGATAGATCAGCCGCGCTTCTTCGCGGCCGGCGATCACTTCGATGGGAAAGCCCAGCAGCGGTTCGGCCTTGGCGATGAAGTCCGCCGCGTTCTTGGCCACCCGCAGGGTGTTGGTGCCCACGGCGCGCACTTGCGCCGGGGTGAAGCCGCGCAGGCGCTCGCCGAAGCGGGCGAGACAGGCCAGCGCCTTGTCCTGGGTTTCCTGGTCCAGCTGTTTGTCGGCGGTCAGCCCGGCGCCCAGGCGCACGGTCTCCTTCATCACGTCCAGCGCGTACAGCTGGTCGTCCACCACCCGCGACACTTGCAGGCGGAAGCTGTTGGAGCCCATATCGATGGTGGCGAGCACGTTGTTGGGGGGCGTGGTCAGTGTCAAAGACACCCCTTCTCTCTTTGTCAGGGCCCGCGCCCGCGCGGCGGCGCCGGCGGCAACGGGGGGGATTCATCGTCAGTTTGGATCGCCGGGACTGGCATGGACGCCGGACGCAACAATGGCGGCAACACCGAATGTTACCGCCATTTTAGTCAAACCGTCATGTCCAGTCGCCGTGGCCGGCGCGGCCGGGCTCAGCCCAGGGTTTCGCGCTTCTTGGTTTCCAGCGTGGTGTGGCGGATGTCCTTGCCCTTGACCAGGTAGACCACGTATTCGGAAATATTGGTGGCGTGGTCGCCGATGCGCTCGATCGCCTTGGAGATGAACAGGGTGTCGATGGACATGCTGATGGTGCGCGGGTCTTCCATCATGAAGGTGATCAGCTGGCGCAGTTCGGCGGCGAAGTCCTCGTCCAGCTCCTGGTCGGCTTCGGCCAGTTCCAGCGCGGCGCTGGTGTCCAGCCGGGCGAAGGCGTCCAGCGCGCGGCGCAGCATGCCCAGCGCCACGTCCGCCATTTTCTCGATCTCGCGGAAGCGCGGCACCTGGTAGCGCTCCGACTGATAGATGGTCTTGCCCATGCGCGCGATCTTCTTGGCTTCGTCGCCGATGCGCTCCAGATCGGTGATCACCTTGATCACGGTGAACACGATGCGCAGGTCGCTGGCGGCCGGCTGGCGGCGGGCGATGATGTGCAGGCAATCGTCGTCGATGGTGACTTCCATCGCGTTGACCAGCGCGTCCTCGGCAATCACCTTGTCCAGCTTTTCAATGTCGCCGGCCAGCAGGGCTTCCACCGCGGACAAAATCTGCTGCTCCACCAGTCCGCCCATCTGCAGGACGCGGGTGCGGATGGTTTCCAGCTCCATATCGAACTGTTTGGAAATATGCTCTGCCATGTCTGCCCCAAACCAAAACCTGTCAAAAAACGCTATGTTAATGCGGGCAGATGACGACGATGTGACAATTCATCTGCCCGCCCGCGGGCGGCGCAAGCCTGTTCAGAGGCAGGCATGCGCCGTCGGGACTTTGCACTGGCCGTTAACGGATTTCTTCGACGCCGCTCTGACGTCCCAACACCAGCACGTCGGCGCGGCGGCGCGCGAACAGACCGCAGGTGACCACGCCGGCCAGGTGGTTGATGATCTCTTCCAGCTCCACCGGCTTTTGGATTTTCAAGCCGTGCACGTCCAGGATCACATTGCCGTTGTCGGTGGTCACGCCCTGACGCAGCTCGGGGTGGCCGCCCAGCTTGACCAGCTCGCGCGCCACATAGCTGCGCGCCATCGGGATGACTTCGATCGGCAACGGGAAGCCGCCCAGCATGGCGACGTATTTGGTTTCGTCTGCGATGCAGATGAACTGCTCGGCCACGCTGGCGACGATCTTCTCGCGGGTCAGCGCGGCGCCGCCGCCCTTGATCATGTGCAGGTGGTGGTTGATTTCATCGGCGCCGTCGATGTAGACCTGCAGCGAATCCACTTCGTTGAGGTCGAACACCGGGATGTGGTGGGCCTTGAGGCGGGCGGTGGAGGCGTCGGAGCTGGACACCGCGCCGCGGATGCGGCCCTTGATCGCGGCCAGCTCTTCGATGAACAGATTGACGGTGCTGCCGGTGCCGACGCCGACGATGCAATCGTCCGGCACGAATTCAATGGCCTTCTTGGCCACGGCAAGCTTCAGCTGGTCCTGAGTCAACATGGTAATGCCTCCTGTGTTGGGATGGTATTGCGCCGGGCGGATTATGGCACGGGGCGGTCCGCCAGACACCTGTCATCAATCTAGAATCTCGAGCCGCGCACCGCGGTGCGGCCCGGTTTCACGCCGGCGCCAGCAGGCAGACGGCTTGCGCCTCTATCGCCTCGCAGCGGCCCAGATAGCCCAGCTTCTCGTTGGTCTTGCCCTTGACGTTGACCGCGTCCAGTTCCAGGCCCAGGTCCGCGGCGACGTTGGCGCGCATCGCGTCTATGTGCGAAGCCAGCTTGGGCTGCTGCGCGATCAGCGTGCTGTCCACGTTCACCGGCCGCCAGCCGGCGGCGCGCACGCGCTTGACCGCTTCGCGCAGCAGCGCGCGGCTGTCCGCGCCCTTGAATTCGGCGGCGGTGTCGGGGAAATGGCGGCCGATGTCGCCCAGCGCCGCCGCGCCCAGCAGCGCGTCGGTGATCGCGTGCAGCAAGGCGTCGGCGTCGGAGTGGCCCAGCAGGCCCTTGTCGTGCGGAATCAGCACGCCGCCCAGAATCAGCGGCCGGCCGGCCACCAGCTGATGCACGTCGTAGCCCTGTCCAACTCGAAACATATCAATCCTTTCTTGCCGCCAGCACCGCGCGCGCCAAGGCCAGATCGCGCGGATAAGTCACTTTGAAATTCTGGGCGTCGCCCTCCACCAGCCGCGGCTTGCCGCCGCAACGCTCTATCGCGGAGGCCTCGTCGGTCACGTCCGCCAGGTCGCCGCCTTGCAGCGCTTCCCGCAATTTGCCGTGACGGAACATCTGCGGGGTTTGCGCCAGCCACAGGCCGGCGCGCGAGACAGTGACCGCCACGCGCTGCTCGGCGTCGGCGCGCTTGACGGTGTCCGGCACCGGCAGCGCCAGCAGGCCACCCACCGGGTCGTCGCCCACCTCGGCCAGCAGCCGTTCCACCGCGTCCGCGGTCAGACAGCAGCGCGCGGCGTCGTGCACCAGCACCCAGTCGTCTGCCTCGCAGTCCAGCGCCTCCAGGCCGTTGCGCACGCTTTCGGCGCGGCTGACGCCGCCCACGCGCAGCACTTGCAGCTTGGGGATGTCCCAATCGAAATCGTCGAACCACTCGTCGCAGGGGGAAATCACCACCGCCACCGCCTCGACCGCGGGCACCGCGGCCAATGCCTGCAGGGTGTGCCACATCAAGGGCCTGCCGTTCAGTTGCAGGTATTGCTTGGGGCTGGGCGCGCCGAAG
Organism: Chromobacterium sp. LK11; assembly: GCF_001043705.1. Taxonomy (NCBI): domain Bacteria; kingdom Pseudomonadati; phylum Pseudomonadota; class Betaproteobacteria; order Neisseriales; family Chromobacteriaceae; genus Chromobacterium; species Chromobacterium sp. LK11. Next base: position 66,238 of record NZ_LDUR01000004.1, on the reverse strand, counting down.
CGGCTGCCGTGGCCGGCGGCCGGCACCAGCGCCAGATAGCGGCTCACGCGCCCTCTCCGGCCGGCGTCTCCAGGCTGCGCCACAGGCAGCGGCCCTTCACCGACTTGTCCAGATCGTTCAGATAGCTCTGGTGATCGGCCAGCTCCTGCTCGTTGGCGCGCTTGACGATCAGCGGCTTGCGCTCGAAATCCATCGCGCCGTGCTGGCCGCCGGGCAGATCGACGTCGATGTCCATCACCAGGCTTTCCTGGCCGCGGGTCATCCACAGATAGACTTCGGACAGCAGTTCGCAGTCCACCAGCGCGCCGTGCAAGGTGCGGTTGGAGCGGTCGATCTCGAAGCGGTCGCACAAGGCGTCCAGGCTGTTGCGCTTGCCGGGGAACTGGTCGCGCGCCTCGCGCAGGGTGTCAATCACATTGGCGCACAGGTTCTTGATCGACGGCAGGCCTACCCGTTCGAACTCGGCGTTGAGGAAGCCGACGTCAAACGGCGCGTTGTGGATGATCAATTCCGCGTCGCGCAGGAAGTCGGCCATTTCCTCGGCCACCTCGCGGAACTTGGGCTTGCCTTCCAGGAACTCCAGCGAGATGCCGTGCACGCGCTGGGCGTCCGGATCGATGTCTCGCTCCGGATGGATGTAAAGATGCAGATGCTTGCCGGTGAGCTTGCGGTTGATCATTTCCAGGCCGGCGAATTCGATGATGCGATGGCCTTGGGCGTGTTCGAGACCGGTGGTTTCGGTATCGAGAATGATTTGTCTCATGCGCTGTCCTGGCGACGGCCGCCGCCGGCGGCGCCGCTCTGAATTCCGAGGAAGGGCGGGCGCGGCCGGCTCAGGCCAGCTCTACGCCGCGGTTGGCCAGTTGATCGGCCCGTTCGTTGAATTCATGGCCGGCGTGGCCTTTGACCCAACGCCACTCCACATGCAGGTGGCGGTTGCGTTCGGCGTCCAGTTGCTGCCACAGATCGGCGTTCTTCACCGGCTCCTTGGCCGCGGTCTTCCAGCCGCGCGCCTTCCAGCCGTGTATCCACTCGGAAATGCCCTTTTGCACGTATTGGGAGTCGGTGTACACCACCACCCGGCACGGCCGGTTCAGGGTGGCCAGGCCCTTGATCACCGCCAGCAACTCCATGCGGTTGTTGGTGGTGTTGGCCTCGCCGCCGCACACTTCCTTTTCCTTGCCTTTGAAGCGCAGCAAAGCGCCCCAGCCGCCCGGCCCCGGATTGCCCTTGCAGGCGCCGTCGGTATACATCTCTACCTTGTCTTCAGTCGTCATGCTGTCTCGTCATTGCCGGGGCTCGCGCCCCGCTTGCTGTGTTGTCTCATGGTTCCCGGTGGCTGTGATGACGCTCGTTGCCGGCGGCCACCGCCAGGCCGGCCTTGGCCTTGCCCTGCTTCCAGTTGGGCAGGATCAAGCGCATGCCGCGCTGACGCTTGATCGCCTCGATGCCGTACACGCCGGCGGCCAGCGGCCACCAGCGGTCTCCGGCCCGCTCCATGAAGCGGAAGCGCTGCACCCAGTCGCAGCGGGAGAACGGCGGCGCGTAGCCCATGAAGCCTCCGCTGGCGGGCTCCAGCTCCAGCAGGGTCAGCCAGTCCTTGATGCGCACCAGCGACAGGAAATTGCCGCTCCACGGCGCGTTCTCGCGCCCCTGGATCAGCCGGCGCACGCCCCACAGCGACACCGGATTGAAGCCGGTGAGGATCAGCCGGCCCTCCGGCATCAGCACGCGCTCGGCTTCGCGCAGTACCTGATGCGGCACGGTGGTAAAATCCAGCACATGCGGCATCACCAGCAGGTCCAGGCTGCGGCTCTCGAACGGCAGTTGTTCCGGAGCGCAGCGGATCTGCGCCGGCCCGGAGTCCGAAACGCGGCACTGCCAGGGAATGCGGTTGGCGCGCAGGAAATCGACTTCCGGCAAACCCAGCTGCACCGCATGAAAGCCGAACACGTCGGCGACGGCGCGGTCGAAATAAGCCTGCTCCCGCTCCAGCAGATAACATCCCAATTCGCTGGAGCACAGCCAGTCGCTAAACGAATTCTTCATCGAGAGAAGCCTTATGCCAGCCAAATTCACCGTCAGCCCGGTAGGGGCCTTCAGTGACAATTATATCTGGGTTTTGCATCACAGCGGCCGCGCCGTGGTGGTGGACCCGGGCGAGGCCGCGCCGGCGGCCGCCTTCCTGGAACGGGAAGGGCTGCGGCTGGAAGCCATCCTGATCACCCACCACCACGCCGACCACATCGGCGGCGTGGCCGAGCTGTCCGCGCGCTGGCCGGACGCCGCCGTCTACGGCCCGGCCGACATCGCCTCGGTCTCCCGACCGGTGATGGACGGGGCCCGCGTCGAGCTTTCCTTCGGCGCGGCCGCGGTGCTGGAAGTTCCGGGCCACACGCTGAACCACCTGGCCTACGTGATCGACGACGCGCTGTTCTGCGGCGACACCCTGTTCGGCGCCGGCTGTGGCCGGCTGTTCGAGGGCACGCCGCGGCAAATGCACGATTCGCTGGCCAAGCTGGCCGCGCTGCCGGACGCCACCAAGGTCTATCCGGCCCATGAGTACACCCTGGCCAATCTGCGCTTCGCGCTGACGGTGGAGCCAGGCAACCCGGTGCTGGCCATCCGCATGAGCCGGGACCTGAAGCTGCGCGAACAGGACCTGCCCACCCTGCCCTCCACCATCAGCCTGGAGCGCGCCAGCAACCCCTTCCTGCGCGCGCACGAGCCGGCGGTGCGCCAGTCCGCCGCGCACTGGAGCGGAAAGCCGCTGAACGACGCGGTGGAAGTTTTTTCCGCGCTGCGCGAGTGGAAAAACCGCTTCTGAAAACGCGTTTACTGTCTCGCGAGCCGGGGCGGAACAAGGTAAAGCCAGCGAAAGAAGCGGAACGCTAATGGGCCGCGCGCGCACGCCGAATCCACGGCTCGCCGCGTCCTCAGTCGCGACGCGCAGCGGGGCGCAAAGCGGCGCGAAAACCATGACAAGGAACTGAATCCTGAGCGGCGCTGTTAAAAATAACTGGCGCAGGACAGTCTGCATGGCCTATATGTCAGCAAAGCACATGAAGTTATTTGGTTTTTTGGTTGACACCCCTATGTTGGCTGTTTAGCATCAGCCGAAATCAGAATTCCGGGCCCGCCAAATGAATCGCTTCACCCCGTTGGCACTTTCGCTGTCATTTGCTTTTTTATTTGCCTCCGCCGCGCACGCGGACGGGGCGTTTCGCCAATCCGTCGGCGTGGACGAGGGCCTGGCCGCCGGCCTGGACATGATGCTGCTGAACTCCAGCCTGCTTCGCAACGGCGACAATGTCTGGGAACGCGCTCGCGAAGGCTTCCAACTGCCGGAAGTGAACGCCGACATCGTGCGCCGCCAGGAACGCTTTTATGCCAGCAAGCCGGAATACTTCCGCCGCACGCTGGACCGCAGTAGAAAATATCTGTTTCACATCATGAACGAGGTGGAGCGCCGCGGCATGCCCACCGAGCTGGCGCTGTTGCCGCTGGTGGAAAGCGCCTTCGTTCCCACCGCCAAATCCCATGTCGGCGCCTCCGGCCTGTGGCAGTTCATGCCGGCCACCGGCCGTCAGTACGGCCTGGAGCAAACCTGGTGGTACGACGGCCGCCGCGACGTGACCGAAGCCACCCGCGCCGCGCTGGACTACCTGGAAAACCTCTATGGGCAGTTCGGCGACTGGAACATCGCGCTGGCCGCCTACAACTGGGGCGAGGGCAACGTCTCCCGCGCCATCGCCCGGCTGCAGGCCAGCGGCCAGGAAGTCAGCTACGAAAACATCCGCATGCCCAACGAAACGCGCAACTACGCGCCCAAGTTGCTGGCGGTGCGCAACATCCTCAACGACCCGGCCAAGTTCGGCGTGCGTCTGGACAAATTCCCCAACAAGCCCTACTTCGTCGCCGTCTCCACCGGCAAGCACATGAACATCGACATCGCCGCCAAGCTGGCCGGCGTGTCCATCAACGAATTCAAAGAGCTGAACCCGGCGTTCAATCTGCCGGTGTACGCGCACAAAAACGGCCGCCAGATGCTGATCCCGGCGGCCAAGGCAGACAAATTCCAGGCCAATCTGGCCAAGTGGGACAAGCCGCTGCTGACCTGGGAGGTCTACACTCCGCCCGCGGACTCCAACGTCAGCCTGATCGCCAGCGAGCACGGCATGAGCGCCGGCCAGCTGATGAGCGCCAACAATCTGAGCGGCACCTCGCTCAAGGCCGGCCAGCCGGTGCTGGTGGCGATGAGCAAGGATCAGCGCGACATCCGTCCGCTGGACGCCACCGACACCGCCTTGCCGGAAAGCGGCGACAGCGCCACCTTGCTGGCGCAGGCGGACGCGCCGCGCGCGGCGCCGGCGGTGATGGTGGCCTCGGCCCAGGCCGTGCCGCCAACCGCTCCGGTCGCGCAGGCCCCGGCCCCGCAAGCGGCCGCCCAGCCGGCGCCGGTTTTGGCGGCCGCGCCGGAAGCCTCGCCGGCTCCGGCCAAAGCCGTCCTCGTGGCGGCGGCGCCCGCGGCCCTGCCCGTGGCCGACGCCGACGGCAACTACACCGTGGCCGCCGGCGACACTCTGTACAGCATCGCCCGTCGCTTCAACCTCGGCCTGGACGATTTGAAAACGGCCAATCAGCTGGACTCCAACACCGTGCTGGTCGGCCAGGTGCTGAACGTCAACAAGACTCTGGACAAGGGCGTGACCCTGCTGGCGGACAGCCGCGCCAGCCAGGCGCAGCAAGACGCCTTGCTCAAAGTCAGCGGCCTGCAGACCAGCCAGCGCGCCACCGGCAGCGTGCCGGCGGAATACGTGGTGCAGCGCGGCGACACCTTGTTCAGCATCGCCCGCCGCTTCGGCGTCAACCACAACGACATCCAGCGCTGGAACGACTCGCGCCAGCTGACCCGCTTGCAGCCGGGCCAGAAAGTGCGCATCCAGGGCCTATAAGCGCGTGGACGCAAGCAAAAAGCCAGGGCGAGCCCTGGCTTTTTTCATGCGCTAGCGGCTGCGCCCCTGGCTGGCGCTGCTCAGCCAGTGCCACACCATCAGCAGCACCCCGCGGCTGGGCGGCGGCACTTGCATCAGGCAGGGCAGCAGCTGCGCCAGCTCCTCGCGCAAATGCTCGGCGACCAGATTGAACTCCGCGGTCAGCCAGTGGCAATACGAGGGCTTGTCCAGCGCCAGCGGGCTCACCGCCTCGTCCAGCGCCTCCGCCAGCATCTCCGGTTGATTGAAGCGCATGCCGTGGGCGGCGCGCATCAGCGTGCGCACGATGGCGCGGCGCTGTTCCGCGCTGTCGCTCAAGGCCGGCGTGCCCTGGGCCACCTCGCTCATCCGGTCCAGCAGGCTGCACAAGGCGCGCTGCCGCCGCTGGATGGCGTCGAAGCGGGCGCCGGGCAGGCCGGACTCCTGCACCGCCGCGGCCACCAGGGCGCGCATGCGGATCAAGCGGCTGTTGAAGCGCTCCAGCGCCAGGCCGGCGTCCACTTCGCTCCGCCTCGCGATCTTGCTGTACAGGGTGGCCGCCTCGCGCAGATTGTCCGCCAGCAAAAAGCGCCAGCTGTCTATCGCCCGCAGCGGAAACAGGCCGGCGGCCACCAGGCCCAGCACGGAGCCGGCCAGCACATTGAAGCCGCGCCACAGCGCCGCCTCCACCGGCTCATTGCCCAGGCCGGCGACGATCACCATGGTCAAGCCCACCAGCAGCGCCAGATACTCGCCCTTGCCCAGCGCGAACCAGGCGCTGAGCATCACCAGCGCCGTCATCCACGCGTAGCAGGACAGCGGGGAATGGCGGTACAAGGCCATCGCCACCAGGCCGGCCGCCGCCCCCAGCAAGGAGCCGCCCATGCGTTGCAAGGCCTTGCGCCTCACCCCGCCCCAGTGCGGCACGCTGCCCAGCACGATCAGGATGGTCACCAGCATCCAGCTGCCGTGCGGTATCTCGAACAACAGGTTCAGGGCCAGCCCGACCAGAAACGCCGCGGCCACCCGCAGCACATGCGCCTGTCGGGCGTACAGATTCAGATAATACGGCGTCAGCAGAATGCGCCAGGACCGCCAGCGGCTGCCTTCCATCGCTCACTCCATCGTCTTGCTGTCCAGCCAGATCGTCACCGGACCGTCGTTGACCAGCGCCACTTGCATGTCCGCGCCGAACACCCCGGTGGGCACCGGCTTGCCCAGGGTCTGCGCCATCGCGGCGACAAACTGATCGAACAAGGGGCTGGACCGTTCCGGCCGAGCCGCGCGCGAATACGACGGCCGGTTGCCCTTCCTGGTGCTGGCGAACAGGGTGAACTGGCTGACCGCCAACACCTCGCCGCCGCTGTCCAGCACCGAGCGGTTCATCACCCCGGCCTCGTCGTTGAAGATGCGCAGCTGGCTGAGCTTGCGCGTCAGCCAGGCGATGTCCTCCGCCCCGTCCTCTTCTTCAATGCCCACCAGCAGCAGCAGCCCGGGGCCGATCTCCCCGCTCACGCGCCCTTCCACCGTCACCGACGCCTGCCGCACCCGCTGCACCAATACCCGCATGTCCTCTCCTTGCCAGAGCATCATAGATTCAAATCCCGGCCTGCATTCTAGAGCCAAGCGCGCCGTCGGTCACGACGACGGGCCAAGCCCGGCGCAGTCCAGTACAATGGCGGTTGCTCAACAAGGATTCGCCTCATGCTGATGGTCATCTCTCCAGCCAAGACGCTGGACTTCGACACCCCCGCCGCCACCGATCAATACACCCAGCCGGACTTTCTGCACCACAGCGCCGAACTGATCCAGGTGCTGCGCGCCAAGAGCCCGCTGGAAATCGGCAAGCTGATGAGCATCAGCGACGCGCTGGCGCAATTGAACGTGGGCCGCTATCACGACTGGCAGGCGCCGTTCAGCCCGGCCAACGCCAAACAGGCGGTGCTGGCGTTCAAGGGCGACGTCTACGAAGGCCTGAACGCCGCCAGCCTGGAGCCGGGGCAGATGAACTATCTGCAAAGCCATCTGCGCATCCTGTCCGGACTCTACGGCGCGCTGCGGCCGCTGGACCTGATGCAGCCCTACCGGCTGGAAATGGGCACCCGGCTGAGCAACCCGCGCGGCAAGAACCTGTATGAGTTCTGGGGCGACACCGTCACCCAGGCGCTGAACGCGGTGCTGGAGCAAAGAAAAGACCCGGTGCTGGTGAATCTGGCCTCGGAGGAATACTTCAAGGCGGTGAAGCCCGCCAAGCTCAACGGCAGCCTGATCACCCCGGTGTTCCAGGACCGCAAGAACGGCCAGTACAAAATCATCAGCTTCTACGCCAAGCGCGCGCGCGGCATGATGGCGCGCTGGGCCGCGCTGCATCAGGTCAGCCAGCCGGAACAGCTCAAGCACTTCGACAGCGCCGGCTACGCCTTCGACGCCGCCGCCTCCGGCGAGCTGAACTGGGTGTTCCGCCGCGACCTGCCCTGACTAGGCCGAGACGGCGTTGACCAGCGCCTCTCCCCGCTCGAAAGCGCCGGCGTTGCCCAAGGTGGCGTCGGCGATATTCATCAGCGCCTCGCGCGTCAAAAAGCCCTGGTGCGAAGTCACCAGCACATTGGGAAAGGTCAGCAGCCGCGCCAGCTGATCGTCCTGCAGCCCGCTTTCCGACAAGTTTTCGAAAAACACGCCCTCTTCCATCTCGTACACGTCCAGGCCCACGCCGGACAAGCGCCCGGCCTTCAGCGCCTCCAGCAAGGCGGCGGTGTCGATCAGGCCGCCGCGGCTGGTATTGATCAACACCGCGCCCGGCTTCATCCGCGCCAGCGTCTCGCGATTGACCAGGTGCCGGCTCTCCGCCGTCAGCGGCAGATGCAGGCTGATCACGTCCGCCTGCCGCCAGATCTCGTCCAGGGACACGAACTCGCAGCCCAGGCTCGCCGCCAGCTCGGCCTTGGGGTACAGATCATAGGCCAGCACCCGCATGCCGAAACCGCGGGCGATGGACATCGTGGCCTGGCCGATGCGGCCGGCGCCCAACACCCCCATGGTCTTGCCGTGCAGATCGAAACCCACCAACCCGTCCAGCGAAAAATCCATCTCCCGCACCCGGGTGTAGGACTTGTGGATGCGGCGCACCACCGCCAGCAATAAGGCGAAGGCGTGCTCGGCCACCGCGTGCGGCGAATAGGCCGGCACCCGGGTCACCGCGATGCCGTGCCGGCGGCAGGCCGCCAGGTCCACACCGTTGTAGCCAGCGCAGCGCAAGGTCACCAGCTTCACTCCCGCCGCCGCCAGCTTGGCCACCACCGCGGCGTCCAGCCTGTCGTTGACGAAGGGGCAGACCGCGTCCGCCCCCTGCACCAGGCTCACGGTGTCCAGGTTCAAGCGCGGCTCGAAAAACTGCAATTGATGGCGGTGGCTTTGATTGGCGGCCTCCAGCGCGTGGCGGTCGTAATTCTTGGCGTCAAAAACGGCAATGCGCATGCTGCGGCTCCCGGATGCGGATGGATGAACCCACTATAAGGCAGCGCGGCGCCCAGCAACAGCCTCTCCCCTGGCGTCGCCGCCGGTGACGGCGCCGGGAAAATATGAATCCCGGCCATAGTCCGGATGCATATTGATGATTTGACGACAGGCCGGCGGTGCGCAATAAACTTGGCCTGCCGGCAAGATGATCAACCCTCGCTTGGGGATAGACTATTAATATGGAAAATACTATTTCAGGTAATAGTAAATCCGGGCCGCTCGCCTCCGGCGCCCGCCAGCCGGCGCGCGCCGGCCTGGCCGCCTTTGTCGGCACCACGATCGAGTGGTACGACTTCTACATCTACGGCACCGCCGCCGCCCTGGTGTTCGACCAGCTGTTCTTCCCGCCCGGCGACCCCTTCCTCAGCCGCATGGCCGCCCTGGGCACCTTTGCCGTCGGCTTCTTCGCCCGCCCCTTGGGCGGCATCGTCTTCGGGCACCTGGGAGACAGGCTGGGCCGGAAGAAATCGCTGGTCATCACCCTGATGCTGATGGGGGTGGCCACCGTCTGCATCGGCCTGCTGCCCACCTACCAGCGAATCGGACTCTGGTGGCCTTGCGAGTGCTGCAAGGCGTCGCCGTGGGCGGAGAATGGGGCGGCGCGGCGCTGATCGCCGGCGAGCACGCCGGCCGCCGGGCCGCCCCGCTGCTGGAGGATGCAGCCGGCCTGGTGGTGCTGCTGACCGTCAGCCGCATCGAATCCGCCGTCTACGACAAATGCCTGGACGAGATTCGCCGCCTGATCTTCGTCGGCGACGGCGTCGGCTCTTCCCTGCCACGCGACATGACGATCTGGCCAACTGGATCATCATGCCGATAACCTCCCGCCTGGAGCGAGTCGGGGCCATAGAGAGGCCTCAATAACGCCCATGCCTGCCTGGCTCAATCCTTTGCCCGCTCTTCACGGAAGATCAGCAGCGCCAGCAAGCTGGCCGCCCCGCAAGCCATGATGTACCAGGCCGGCACCAGCGGGCTGCCGCTGACGCTGATCAACCAGGTCACGATGAACTGGGCGAAACCTCCGAACAGCGTCACACCGCAGGCGTAGACGATGGCTAGGCAGGTGGCTCGCTCATTGCGGGGAAAGGCTTCCATGATCAGCAAGAAGCCGGCGGGACTGCCCAGCGCCAGCAGCCCGGCCAAGACCAGCACCAAGACCAGGGCGGCCGGCAGAGCCGGGTAAGCATGCAGCAGCATGAAGCAAGGCAGGGCTAGCAACACCAACAAGAAGTTGACCGCCAGCAGCAAGGGCTTGCGCCGGGACAGGCGATCGGCCAGCATGCCGGCCGGCGGCGACGCCAGCAACAGAAGCAGCCCGGCCGCGCACCCCGCCAGAAGCGCTGACGCCGGCGGCTGATGTAATACCTTGATCAAGTAGGATGGCAGGTAGTGGCCGACCACATACATATTGGCGGTGCCGCCCATGATCAGCATCATGCCCAGCAACAGCTTGCTTCGGTGCCGATAGACCAGCTCGCCCAGACGGGGCTGGGCGGACGGCTCAGCGTGGTGGGTTTCATCCAAGTGGCGGCGGATGTACAGCCCCACCGGCCCCACCAGAAGCCCCAGCAGGAAGGGCAAGCGCCAGCCCCAACTCTCTAGCGCCTCAACACTGAGGAAGTGGCTGAGCAGAGCGCCGCTCAGCGCGCCGGCCAGCACGGCCCCGCCCTGAGTGGCCATCTGCCAGCTCACCCTGAAGCCACGGCGATGGCGTGCGCCGGACTCCATCAGGTAGCTAGTGGCGGCCCCAACCTCGCCGCCAGCGGCAAAGCCCTGCAGCAATCTGCCCGCGACGATCAGCAGCGGCGCCAGTACGCCGATACTGGCGTAGGTGGGCGCCAGACCGATCAGAGCGGTGCCGGCCACCATCAGCCAGATCGTTAGCGTCAACGCCGGCTTGCGCCCGGAACGGTCGGCGATGCGGCCTATCACCACGCTGCCAAGCGGCCGCATGACGAAGCCAATGCCGAAGGTGGCCAGCGCCATCAGCAGCGATCCGTACTCGCTGTGGGAAGGAAAATACAGTTTACCGATCAGCAAAGCGAAAAAGCTGAATACGGTAAAGTCGTACAGCTCCAGCCAATTGCCCAGCGATACGGCGACGATGGTTCGGCGCGACGACTTTGCTGCGGGTTCGGCCGGGACGGAGGGAGGTGGAGCGGTCAGCGTCTTGTGCATGGTGTATTTCCCGGTTTTAGCTATAGCCTGCGTCAGAAATAGTTGTGATACAGGCCTATCGCGGCACTGACGGGCGCAATCCCCGACAACGGCCGGCCAAGGGCGTCGGTGGGCAGCGGCTGGCTGTTCAGGACCAAGGTGGAGCCGCCAAGATTGCGAATGGAACCGGCGCGGGCATATAGGCCGGTTCGTTTGGACAGCATGTAGTCGTAACCCAGCATCAGGCCGAGGGCGGCGCTGGAGATGGAGCGTCCGTCCGAATCGCGCGCGCCGGACGTGTCGCGATAAACGATGGAGAGCCGATAGACATGCCGTTTTTCCGCGACGATGGCCCCGGCCGTGTAAACGCGGGCGATGCCGTTTTGCTGGCGGCGCGGAATGGTCACGGTGTGGGAGGTGGACAACACCAGCCGGCCCGTGTCATAAACCGCGGCCAAGCCATAGAAGTCATTGCGCACCGCGCCCGTGCCGAGCGCTTGGGGCAAAGGCTGCCAACTCTGGTTGAGGCTGGCGGCCAGAAACAGCGGCCCATCCAGATGGGCCAGCATGGCCCCGCGGCTGCCAGGTGTTCGCCGCCCTGGCTCGGCGGCTTGCAGCAGCTCCACATTGAAGCCCTGACCGCGCGGGGACATCCACTTGACGGCGCCTCCCGCCCGGCTGTCCAGCTGAGCAGAGCCGGGACCGAGATCGGCATTGGGCAAGACGCCACGAGACGTCTGCACCGCCCCCATGCCCACCCAGCTATAGACCGAGTTGGTGTTGACGGCGCCGAATGGATCGACGAACAGCGGCAGACCGGCGTTGAGCTGACGCCCCAGCCGCAGCGCCCCCCATTGCGGGGACTCCAGCCCCAGCCAGGCTTCGCGGTTGAAAGGCGCGCCGGCGACCTGAGGAGTGCCGTCATTTGCGTTAAAGCCGGCCTCCAGGTTGAACTCCGCCCTCCAGCCGCCGCCCAACAACTCGCGCCCGGCCAGCCCGAATTTTGACGTCCATTCGCCACCGCTCTGCATCTGCCACGTGCTTTTGCCGCCGGCCTGCGAGTAGTTAACGCCCAGGTCCAATGTGCCATACGGGGCAACGCCGCCGTTCTTCAGAGCGCCGTTGAACAGAGGCAGGCCTTGCAGGCGGGTCATTAAGAAAGAATCGGCCCAGGCGAATGGGGACAGACAGGCCACCAGCAGAGGCGGCCAGGTATGGCGCAGCAGCATCGGTTTCTCCTTGGTGGTGCAATGCCGGCTGTGCCGCCGGCTTGATCGCAATGCGCGTCAGGCTCGCAGGTAGTTTTCCGTCAACCGTGCCCACAGCGAGGCGCCCACCGGCAGCGCCTCGTCGTTGAAGTCGTAGCCGGGGTTGTGAACCATGCAGCCGCCGCGGCTTTCGGTACCGTTGCCCAGCAGCACGTAGCAGCCCGGCTTCTTCTCCAACATCCAGGCGAAGTCCTCGCTGCCCATCATTCCCTGCGGCGGTTCGATCAAACACTGCGCGCCGGTTTGCTCGCGGATCAGCGCGCTCATAAAGCGCGTTTCATCCGGCGTATTGACCAGCACTGGCGAGATGGTGCGGTAATCGATCTCCGCCGCCACGCCAAAGCTCTGCGCCTGCAACTGGACGACTTCATGCAAGCGCTGTTTCAACGTGGCATGGACATCGCGGCTAAGCGCGCGCACGGTCAGCTTCAGCTCCGCGTGCTCGGGAATCACGTTGTACGTCTTGCCGGCATGGAGCGAACCGACGGAGACCACACCGGCTTCCGTTGCGGGGATGTTGCGCGCCACCAGCGTTTGCAGAGCCATGACGATGGACGATGCGGCGACGATGGGGTCGCGGCCAAAACTGGGCATGGCGCCGTGCGCCCCCACCCCGGCGAGGCGTATGTCCACGCTGTCGGACGAGGCCGCCATCGCCCCCTCCTTCAACGCAAAACATCCAACGGGCAACCCGGGCGCGTTGTGCAACGCGTATACGGCATCGCAGGGAAAGCGTTCGAACAGGCCGTCCTCCAGCATGGCCGGAGCCCCTCCCAGGCCCTCTTCGGCGGGCTGAAAAATCAGGTTCAGCGTGCCGTTGAAGCGGCGGGTTTCGGCCAAGTACTTGGCCGCGGCCAACAGGATGGCCGTGTGGCCGTCGTGGCCGCAGGCGTGCATCTTTCCAGGGCAGGTGCTGGCGTAGGGAAGCCCGGTGTTCTCCTGGATGGGCAGCGCGTCCATATCGGCGCGGATGCCGAGCGCGCGGCAGCCATCGCCAACTCGTAACGTCCCCACCACTCCGGTTCTGCCCACGCCGGCATGCACCTCGTACCCCCACTCGGCAAGCTTGGCGGCCACCAGCTCGCTGGTCCGTTTTTCCTCGAACCCAAGCTCGGGATGAGCATGGATCTGACGGCGCAGCTCGATGAACTCATCCAGGTTGAGCAGAATTTCTGGGAGGATGAATGGAAGGTTTGCCATGGTTTGGGCCCCGTGGTTTGGAAGGTGTCGCTGCATGATATGCAAAACTATTTGTGCTGAATAAGCACAAATATTGATAGCCATAAGCAGGAGTTATTAGAGTGAGTTTGCTGAAGCAACACCAACTGCGCGCGCTGGCGGCGGTAGCGGATCATGGCAGCATCAATGCGGCGGCAAGGGCTTTGTGCGTGACCCAGCCCGCCATTACCAAAGCTCTGCGCGAGCTGGAGGCGGAGCAAGGCGTGTCGCTGCTGCTGCGCAACTCCTGGGGGGTGACTTTGACTGACGCCGGCCAAACGCTGCTGGGATACGCGCGGCTGGTGATACGCGAATTGGAGCGGGCGCAACAGGAAATGAGCCAATTGCGCAGCGGCCGCGAGCGTAATCTGCGCATCGGCCTGACCCCGTTGGCCGGCTTGGAAATATTGCCGCAGGCGTTCGCCGCGTTCCGCAAGACCATGCCGCAGGTGCGCGTGGACTTTCTGGAGCTGGACAGCCAACAGCTGCTGGACGGCTTGCGCAACGGGCAATTGGATTTTGGACTCGGGGCTTTCGCCGCCCCGCCCGATGGCGCCTTTGTCAAACCGGAATCACTGTTGAAATCGCGATCCGGCTTCGTGGTCAGCGCGGACAGCCCGCTGCGGCATGCCGCCAGCCTGCACCAGCTTCAGGACGCCGAGTGGTTGCACTCGGATCAAAGCGGCCAATATGAGCGCTTCATCTGCGACATGTTTTCCAGGCAGGGATTGCCGCCGCCGGAACGCATCATTTGCTGCACCTCGAATGTATTGATTTGCGCTTTACTGACGATGCTGGACGCCGTGGTGCCGCTGTCCAATCTGGCCCTGAGATCGACGCTGGCAGCGCAGCGCTTTGTCGAATTGCCATTGGACGTGCGCCCGCCGGATGTGAACTTGCTGCTACTGGTACGGGAAGGCGCAATCCTGAGCAAAGCCGCGGGATGGTTTATTGCTTGTTTGAGGGCGGCACCGCAAGGCGAGAAAATTGAAAACGGATTGCCAGGTGAATCCCCCTTCCTTGCCCAGGCGGTTCAGGAGCCTCATGCTCAGGCCGACAAGAAAATATCATGAGTCGGCGACGCCTCTCCCCAAGAGCCCAGGTTCGGAACCACCAAACGCCGCAGGATGCGGCGCCCCTGCCGCCGAAGCTCCAAATCGCCCAAGCGCGCCAATCCGGCCGAACTCCCTGGGCGGCCAAGCGCCCGCTGCTCTCAAGGAAATGAGGCCCGGCATGGGCCAAGAAGGGAGTTGCCGCGACAATATCGCGGCGGGAACGTCTTTCCGGAGCGGGAGCGGAAACTCATCTTCTGAACGCTGAGAAGCGTCAAAAACAAGCCGACTCGATAGTCTTACCGGACAAAGAAGGGAAACCAACGCAAAAAAGCCCGAAGCTGTTTAGCTTCAGGCTTTTTTAACTGGTTGCGGGGGCAGGATTTGAACCTACGACCTTCGGGTTATGAGCCCGACGAGCTACCAGACTGCTCCACCCCGCGTCTGATCTGTCTGCTGTGTTTCGTGCAGAGGAGTGAACTATACCCCGCCCCGTTTTCTTGGTCAAGCGTTTTGACAAAAAAGATTGCCGGCGCGCTGAAAGTTCGCGCCAAGACGATACATACTTGTTAACAGTTGATCTTTGCTACCACACACCTGATCAACAAAGACCGTCTAAAGTGAACTCAAGGTCAGCGCAGTCGTTCTCCCCGAGCGATTGCGGCCCGAGAAGTCAGCCGCCTGTCTGCCAACAGGCACTGCCGATGCGGGCGCGATCTTTGTGCATTTTGGAAGACATTGCCGCTGCGGCTTCGACTGCCAGCGAAGCCGCAAATCAAGCAGCCGTGTCTTTCCTCCTAAGTGTTCATCACGGAACTTCAGGGCCGCTTATGCGGCCCTTTTTTTTATTCGTCCACCCGCCCGCTTCAAGGCGCGGCCACGCCCACAGCGGCTTCGCGCCGCATCCGTCGCCGATACAGCAAGGTCATCAGGCACAGCCCGCCCATCACGCCGTAGCTGATGAAGGGCGCCACCAGCAGAAAACGCTCCACCGGCCAGGTCCAGGCCAGATAAGCGCGCCCGCCGGCCTCCAGGCTCAGACCCAAGCCCCACCACAGCGTCATCCGCTGGATGGCGCGCCTGAAACCGTCAAGCCGCCACAGTTGTTCGAACCGTTCCCGCCCCTGCGCCGATTCCCGCGCCAAGGTCGCCCGCGCCAGATAAAACACCAGCGGCCGACGCAGCGCTAGGGACAGCAGAAAGCCGCAGCCGATCAAACCAGTGATCAGGGACTCGCGCAGCAACAGCAGGCGCGCGTCGCCGCCCAACAACATGGCCAGCAAGGACAAGCCTATGCCCGCCAGCACCAGCAGACTCAAGGCGTCCACGCGACGGAAGCGCACCAGCTCGACCACGCTCCACAACACCGGCGGCAAGGCGGAGAACATCAGCGCGCCGGCTTCGCCCCAGCGCGGCTCGCCATAGCGGTAACACAGCCAGGGCAACAGGAAATTGACGATGATTTCCAGAATCAGTTTTGAGCGTTGCGGCACGGCGCCTCCGCCATCAAATGCAAAAAGCATGAACAATTTGCATCGAAACGTCAACTGCCTGGCTTGAGTTTTTTGCAAGGGAGGGAAAGGACCGGCCAAAAACAAAGCCCCGCGTTTCGCGGGGCTTCATCGGTAATCTGCGCAATGGAATGGACAAACGCAGGGGGGAGGCATCAGGCGGCCGCCTGAATGAAGGCGTTGGCGGGATACAAGGCGCTGGCCAAGCCCAAAGCGGACTTGAAAGTCACTTCGAACATCTTGCCAACCTGTCGGATGCTGACCACTTCGTAATGCATGGTAGAGCCGCTGTCCTTGTGCTCAAGGATTTTGTAGCCGGGTTTCAGTTGAGAAATTTTCATGATGGTTCATTCCTTTTTCTTTTTTTTGGGTTGTTCAAAATTCATTTCATCTAGAGACATACCATATTTTCAAAAGTTCCGCCAGCCGGACGAGAATGTTTCGCATTTGGCTTGCGGTCAATGTAACAGCCTCAGATGACAGCCTGGTGAAGCTTTCGGGGCCGCGAAATGACGCGGCCCCTGCATGCCAATATGACAGCAGGGGCCGCGGGACCCAACTAGCAAAAAGAACAGTCAGGATTAGGAACTACCGGCTCAGCCTATGCGCATGCCCGGCTTGGCGCCCTGGTCGGCGTCCAGCAGGAACAGGCCTTCGCTGTCGTCCTGGCCGGAAGCGCAGACGATCATGCCCTGGGACACGCCGAAGCGCATCTTGCGCTCGGCCAGGTTGGCCACCACCACCACATTGCGGCCCACCAGTTTTTCCGGTTCCTGGTAAGCCTTGCGGATGCCGGAGAAGATGTTGCGCTTCTCGAAGCCCAGGTCCACGGTGAACTGCAGCAGTTTGTCCGAGCCTTCGACGAAGTTGCACTCCAGCACCTTGCCGATGCGCAGGTCCAGCTTGGCGAAGTCGTCGATCTTGATGGTTTCGGCCAGCGGCTCGTATTGAGCGGCTGCCGGCGCGTCTGCGGTGGCTTGCATATTCTGTTTGTTCGCTTCTATCAGTTTGTCGATCAGTACCGGGTCGATGCGCTGCATCAGGTGCTGGTAGGCATTGATCTTCTTGCCCAGCAGCAGGTTTGCGGCGTCGCTCCAGGCGAGCGGCGCCACGTCGAGGAAGGCTTCCACGCCCTCGGCCAGCTTGGGCAGCACCGGCTTCAGGTAGATGGTGAGCAGGCGGAAGGCGTTGATCAGCACGGTGCAGACTTCCTGCAGACGCGCGTCCTGGCCTTCCTGCTTGGCCAGTTCCCACGGCTTGTTGGCGTCCACGTAGGCGTTGACCACGTCGGCCAGCGCCATCACGTCGCGCAGCGCCTTGGCGTATTCGCGCGCTTCGAAGGCGGCGGCCAGCTCGTCGGCGGCGGCCTGCAGCTTGGCGAGGATGTCGCCGTCGCTGACCTGGCTGGCCAGCATGCCGTCAAAGCGCTTGGCGATGAAGCCGGCGGAGCGGCTGGCGATGTTGACGAACTTGCCCACCAGATCGGAGTTCACCCGCGCGACGAAGTCGTTCAGGTTGAGGTCGATGTCTTCGATGCGGCCGTTGAGCTTGGCGGCGATGTAGTAGCGCATCCACTCCGGGTTCAGGCCGCAGTCCAGATAGCTCTTGGCCTGGATGAAGGTGCCGCGCGACTTGGACATCTTCTGCCCGTCCACGGTCAGGAAGCCGTGGGCGAACACGCCGGTGGGCGCGCGCAGACCGGAGTAGTTCAGCATCGCCGGCCAGAACAGCGCGTGGAAGTACAGGATGTCCTTGCCGATGAAGTGGTACATCTCGGTCTGGCTGTCCTTGCCGAACCATTCATCGAAGTTCAGGCCGCTGCGATCGCACAGGTTCTTGAAGCTGGCCATGTAGCCGATGGGCGCGTCCAGCCATACATAGAAGTACTTGCCCGGCGCGCCCGGGATCTCGAAACCGAAATACGGCGCGTCGCGGCTGATGTCCCAGTCCTGCAGGCCGCCGGAGATCCACTCGTTCATCTTGTTCAGCGATTCCGGCTGCAAATGCGGCTGGGTCGCGCCGTCGGCGCGCGCGCTGCTGCCGCCGGTCCATTGCTTGAGGAAGTCGGCGCACTCGCCCAGGCGGAAGAAATAGTGCTCGGAGGTTTTCAGCACCGGCTTGGCGCCGGACACCGCCGAGTACGGGTTCTTCAGTTCGGTGGGGTTGTAAGTGGCGCCGCAGACTTCACAGTTGTCGCCGTACTGATCCTTGGCGCTGCATTTCGGGCACTCGCCCTTGACGAAGCGGTCCGGCAGGAACATCTGCTTTTCCGGGTCGAACAGTTGCTCGATGGTGCGGCAGGCGATCTTGTCGTCGGCCTTCAGCGCCAGGTAGACCTGCTCCGCCAGCGCCTTGTTTTCCGGGCTGTTGGTGCTGTAGTAGTTGTCGTGGCCGATCAGGAAGCCCTGGGAATCCGCCAGGTGCAGTTCGCGCACGCTGTCCACCAGCTGCTCCGGGGTGATGCCCTGCTTTTCCGCCGCCAGCATGATGGGGGCGCCGTGGGTGTCGTCGGCGCAGACGTAATAGCATTCGTGGCCGCGCATCTTCTGGAAGCGCACCCAGATGTCGGTCTGAATCTGTTCCAGCATGTGACCCAGATGCAGCCCCGCGTTGGCGTAAGGCAATGCGCTGGTCACCAGAATCTTGCGTTTGGTCATTAGGATTGTTCCAAAGGTGCGATCTGAAACGATCGATTATAGAGGCAGTCGCCCCCGGCGGTCACGACGGATCGCCGGGAAGCCGGCTCCGCCAAGACAAAGCCCGGCCGCGCATGCGGGCCGGGCTGTGCCAGCGGGGCCGGGTTCAGGCTCAGGACGCCTGATTGGCCAGTTCCGGCTGCTTGGCCTCGGCCTGCTGCGCGCGCTCCAGCATCGCCCAGCGCACGGTGCGGCGCGCCACTTGCACATAGGCCAGCGAGAAGGCCAGCGACAGGCAGGCGAAGCCGAGCATGCCGGCTTGCTGGTAAGCGATGCGGAACAGTTCCACACCCAGCGCGTAGCCGGCCATGGACAGCATGCTCATGCTGGCGGACACCGTGCCCTTGCCGGCGGCGTCGCAGGACATCAGCGCAAAGCGGTACAGCACGCCGAAGGCCAGGCCTTCGCCGAAAGCCATCAGCATCATGCCGGCCACCATGAAGTATTGCGGATGCGCGGACCACAGCACGCCGGACAGCATCAGACTGAGACCGATCACGATGGGCCACATGCCGATCAGCGCGGAACGACCCAACGGCCAGCGGCCGGCCACCAGCACCAGCGCGAGATTGCCGGCGATCAGGCCGCCGAACACCGGCAGCTGCATCAGGCCGTATTCCAGCGCGCTCATGTGCAGATCATTGATCAGCAGCACCGGCGACATGGCGATCCAGCCCATCAGCGGCAGCGCCAGCAGCGGAATGCACAGCGCGGACAGCACGAAGCGGCCGTTGCCGAACACTTTCAGGTAATCGCGCCCCATCTGCGCCAGCGGCAGCTTCTCATGGCTGGGCTGGGTGGTTTCCGGCATTTTCCACAGCAGGCCCAGCAAGGCCAGGAAGGACAGAACGGCGATCAGCAGGAAGCTGGTGCGCCACGGCGCCAGCTCCATCAAGGCGGCGCCGGCCAGCGGGCCGGCCAAGGGCGCGATCAGCGCCACATTGGCCATCAGCGCGGTGACCTTGACCGCGGCCTTTTCTTCAAAGGCTTCCTGCACCGCGGCGTAGCCGACGGCGTTGATGAAGCACAGGCCGACGCCCTGCAGCAGGCGCAGCGCGATGAAGGCTTCGATGGAGCTGACCAGATAGGTGGCCAGGCAGGTCACGGTGAAGTAGGCGACGCCGAACAGCAGCACCGGCCGGCGGCCGATGCGGTCGGACAAGGGGCCGGTCAGCCAGGACAGCAGCGCGCCGCCCAGCAGGAAGGCGGTCATCGACGCCGGCACCCAGGAGGCGTCTACCAGGAATTCCCGGGTCACCGCCAACATCGCCGGCTGCACCATGTCGTTGCAGATGTAGACGGCGAATTCGAACAGCACCAGGGCCAGCGGGAACAATAGATTGGAACGGCTAAGCTTTGCGTGTAGAGCGGACATTACGGAGATGCAGCCTTTCTGAGACCGGCAAGCGGCGCGCTTGCCCATGCGGCCGGACGGACAAGGGCCAATAAAGCGAAAAAAGGGCGCAATTGTACCTGCAGAACCGGGGGCGCGCAAAGCAATTTTTGCCACAAACACAATAAAAACAGCAATTTGCGGCCAAACCGTTTCGCCCTACCAGACCAGGGGAGCGGCCGGGCTTCCCCGGCCGGCGCGGACGCTTGCCGCACCGTTCGCGCCTGCGCCTGAGCGCTGCGGGCCGAGACGACGGCGCGGCTGATAGAAAAACAATCAATAAGCTTATGCTTATTAATATGGGTCAAGCCCGGGGAAACTCGGTAAAATCGCGCCTTTTCGCCGCATTCCCCGGCTTGGCCGCGCAGCCTCCCGCACGCGACGCCCGGCCTGGATGAAGCTTTTTTTATCAGGATTCCACGCTCGTCTGACCTCGCTCAACAAACCGGCGCCCTGCCGTCGCTACCCTGAGCCCAGCTCGCCGCCCCAACACTCCCCCCTGCACCAGCCGGCCCGGGCGGCCAGTGAAACCTGACGACAAAACCAATAGATTAAGGGGTTTCCCATGACCTTGACCGTCATCGCCACGCTAGCCGTCACGCTGGCCTTGCTGGCGCTGCTGTGGCAGCAGCAACGCACTCACGTCTCCTTCACCAAGCGGGTCTTCACCGGCCTGGCGCTGGGCGTCGCCTTCGGCGCCGCGCTGCAATGGCTGGCCCAACCCGGCTCGCCGGCGCTGGCCGCCTGCCTGGAACTGTGCGAAATCATCGGCTCCGGCTATGTGAAGCTGCTGCAGATGATCGTGATCCCGCTGATCATGGTGTCCATCATCGCCGCGCTGCTCAAGCTGGAGGGCGGTTCCTCGCTGGGCAAGATCAGCGCCGCCACGCTGGGCGTGCTCTTGTTCACCACCATGCTCGCCGCCGGCGCCGGCATCCTGATGGCCAATCTGTTCGGCCTCAGCGCCGAGGGCCTGACCGCCGGCGCGGCCGAAGTGGCGCGCGGCGAATCGCTGGTGAAAAACCTGAGCACGGTGGAAGAGCTGTCCTTCAGCAAGCTGGTGCTGGACTTCCTGCCGGCCAACCCCTTCCTGGACATGACCGGCGCGCGCAAGACCTCCACCATCGCGGTGGTGATCTTCTCGGTGCTGGTCGGCCTGTCCGCCACCGGCATCGCCCGCAAGAAGCCCGAGCTGTTCGCCAGCTTCAGCCACTTCATCGCCGTGGCCCAGGCCATCGTGATGCGCATGGTGACCCTGGTGCTGCGCCTGACTCCCTACGGCGTGTTCGCGCTGATGACCAAGGTGGTGTCCGGCTCCAGTTGGGCCGACATCGTCAACCTGATCAACTTCGTGCTGGCCTCCTACGGCGCGATGCTGCTGATGTTCGCCGTGCACCTGCTGCTGGTGGGCCTGGCCGGCGTCAATCCGCTGCGCTGGACCAAGAAAGTGATCCCGGTGCTGACCTTCGCCTTCACCTCGCGCACCAGCGCCGGCTCCATCCCGATGAACGTGGCCACCCAGAACAAGCTGCTGGGCATTCCGGACGGCATCGCCAACTTCGCCGCCTCCTTCGGCGCCACCATAGGCCAGAACGGCTGCGCCGGCATCTATCCGGCCATGCTGGCGGTGATGATCGCCCCCACCGTGGGCGTCAACCCGATGGACCTGCACTTCATCGTGCCCTTGATCGCCATCATCACCATCAGCTCCTTCGGCGTGGCCGGCGTTGGCGGCGGCGCCACCTTCGCCGCGCTGATCGTGCTGTCCGCGCTGGACTTCCCGGTGGCGCTGGCCGGCCTGCTGATCTCGATCGAGCCGCTGATCGACATGGGCCGCACCGCGCTCAACGTCAGCGGCTCCATCACCGCCGGCACCGTGACCAGCCGCCTGCTGGGCCAGACCGACATGCAAGTGTTCAACAGCGACCGCGAGATCAATCTGGACGAAGAGATGGCTTAAGCCACAACGCGCGACGCCGCCTTGAAAACCGCCGGAGAATGCCTATTTACAGCCTGTAAACAAGCATGCTCGGCGGTTTTTTCCATCAAAGCGGCCAAGAGACCGCCTGACGATCCATTGCGCGTCGACGCAAGGCCATACACAAACCCCGAACGGAAACACCCTATGAAAATCGTCATCATCGGCGGCGAAGCCGCCGGCATGAGCGCGGCGGCCAAGGCGCGCCGCAGCGCGCCGCAAGCCGAAATCGACGTCTACGAGATGTCCGAGATCATCTCCTTCGGCGCTTGCGGCCTGCCCTATTTCGTCGGCGGCGAGTTCGACGAGCCCGGCCATATGGCCGAATTCAGCGTGGAAGACTTCGCCAAGCGCGATATCCGCGTGCACACCGGCCACCAGGCGCTGAGCATAGACCCCGCGGCCAAGCGGGTGCGGGTGCGCCGGCTGGCGGACGGCGAGGTCTTCGACGCCGCATACGACAAATTGATGATCGCCACCGGCGCCAGCGAAATCCGCCCGCCGCTGCCTGGCCTGGACTTGCCCGGCGTGCACACGCTGCGGGTGATGGAGGACGGCCTGGCGCTGCGCGCCGCCGCGGCCCGCGACGAGGTGCGCGAGGTAGCCATCATCGGCGCCGGCTTCATCGGCCTGGAATTGGCCGAAGCCATGGTGCGCCTGGGCAAGCGGGTGCGGCTGATCCAGCTGGCGGAACGGGTGATGCCGGACGCCTTCGACGCCGAGATCACCAGCCTGATGGAACAGGAGCTGCGCGAACACGGCGTGGCGCTGCATCTGTCCGAGGCCGTCACCGCGCTGCGCGGCGACGGCGCGGTGCAAAGCGTGCTCACCGAGCGCGGCGAATACCCGGCCGACCTGGTGGTGCTGAGCATAGGCATACGCCCCAACACCGCCTTCGCCGCCGACGCCGGCCTCGCCCGGCTGGGCAACGGCGCCATCGTGGTGGACGCCTACGGCGAAACCAGTCTGCCGGACATCTACGCCGCCGGCGACTGCGCCGCGGCGCCGCATCAGCTGACCGGACAGCCGGTCTATGTGGCGCTGGCCACCGGCGCCAACAAGCTGGGCCGCCTGGTGGGCGAGAACATGGCCGGCGGCCGCCAGGCCTATCCCGGCACCCTGGGCTCGGCCGCGGTGCGGGTGCTGTCGCTGGACGCCGCGCGCACCGGCCTGTCCGACGCGCAAGCGCGCGCGGCCGGCTTCGATTGCAAGAGCGTGCTGGTCAAGGACAAGAACCACACCAATTACGTGCCCGGCCAGGCGGAAGTCCACGTCAAGCTCACCTACGAAACCGGCAGCCAGCGGCTGCTGGGCGCGCAAATGATAGGCCGCAACGGCGACGTGGTGCACCGGCTGGACGCGCTGGCGGTGGCCATCGCCAAGGGCGTCAGCGCGCGCGAACTGGGCATGATGGACTTTTGCTACGCCCCCCCCTTCGCCCGCACCTGGGACGTGCTCAACGTCGCCGGCAACGTGGTCAAATAAACCCGGCCGGCGGAACGCCCTGCCCGCCCGCGCCGATGCCAGCGCGGGCAAGTTGGGGTAAACTGCCGGACAGCCACAGATTCAACGGATGTCCTCCCCATGCTTTCCAAGCTCACCCGCCTTTTCCAGTCCTCACCGGGAACCGAAAACAGCATGTCACTCAGCGATGCGCAAGTGCTGGAAGCCGTGTCCAGCCTGATCGACGACAACACCGGCAAACCCTTCGTCGCCGCCAAGGCGGTGAAAAACATCAAGATCAGCGACGCCGAACTGTCGCTGGACGTGGTGTTGGCCTATCCGGCCAACAGCCAGCACGAACCGGTTCGCCTGCGCTTTGAAGCCGCGCTGGCGCCGCTGGCCGAGCAACGCAAGCTCAGCGTGCGCGTGGGCAGCCTGATCACCAGCCACTCCGCCCAGCGCGGCGTGCCGCTGCTCTCCGGCGTCAAGAACGTGATCGCCGTCGCCTCCGGCAAGGGCGGGGTGGGCAAATCCACCACCGCGGCCAATCTGGCGCTGGCGCTGTCCGCGGAAGGCGCGCGCGTCGGCATCCTGGACGCCGACATCTACGGCCCCTCGCAGCCGCTGATGATGGGCTTGCAGGGCCAGCGTCCGGAAACCCCGGACGGCAAGAGCCTGAAACCGCTGGAAAGCCACGGCGTGCAGACCATGTCCATCGGCTACCTGGTGGACGCGGACCAGGCCATGGTCTGGCGCGGCCCCATGGTCAGCCAGGCGCTGCAACAGCTGCTCAACGACACCCGCTGGGACAATCTGGACTATCTGGTCATCGACATGCCGCCGGGCACCGGCGACATCCAGCTGACGCTGTCGCAGAAAGTGCCGGTCACCGGCGCCGTCATCGTCACCACCCCGCAGGACATCGCGCTGCTGGACGCGCGCAAGGGCGTCACCATGTTCCAGAAAGTGGGCATTCCCATCCTGGGCATGGTGGAGAACATGGCCATCCACGTCTGCTCCAACTGCGGCCACGCCGAACACATCTTCGGCGAAGGCGGCGCAGCGCGGATGGCGGCGGACTTCGGCGTCGACGTGCTGGGCTCCTTGCCGCTGGACATGGGCATCCGCCTGGCGGCGGACGGCGGCACACCCACGGTGGCGGCCGACCCGGACGGCAAGGTGGCGGAGCTGTACAAGGCCATCGCTCGCAAAGTGGCGGTGAAGGTGGGCGAGAAAGCCCAGGACTTCTCCGGCAAATTCCCCAAGATCGTCATCCAGAACAACTGATAAACACATCATGATCGCGATGTTCGACTCCGGCCTCGGCGGCCTTTCGGTATGGAAGGCCGTGCGCGCCGCGCTGCCCGGCTGGGGCATCACCTATCTGGCCGACCAGGCCTACTGCCCCTACGGCCAACGCAGCCACAGCGACATCGCCGCGCGCAGCGTCAGGATGGCCCGCTATCTGCAAGACCAAGGCGCCTCCCTGCTGGTGGTGGCCTGCAACACCGCCACCACCGCCGGCATCGCCGCCATGCGCCGCGAGCTATCCATCCCGCTGGTGGGCATAGAACCGGCGATCAAGCCGGCGGCGGCCATGAGCCGCACCGGCCGCATCGCGGTGCTGGCCACCCAGGCCACGCTGCAAAGCGAGCGGGTGCGCAAACTGCTGGACACCCACGCCGACCACATCGAAGTGCTGCGCCGCGTGGGCGCGGGCTGGGTGGAGCAAGTGGAGGCCGGCGAACTAGACAGCCCGCGCACGCGCGAACTGGTGGCCGCCGTAGTGCGGCCGCTACTCGACGAAAACATCGACCACATCGCGCTGGGCTGCACCCACTACCCGTTCCTGGAACCGCTGATCCGCGAACTGACCGGCGACGGCATCGCCTTGTACGACCCGGCCGAAGCCATCGCCCGGCGCGTGGTCTCGCTGTTGCCGGAGGCCGCGCCCGCCGCCGAACCGGCCTACCGCTTCATCACCACCGACGCCGACAGCGCCGGCATGCGCCGCATTCTGCCGCTGCTGATAGGCGCCGACTATCCGGTTGAGTCCCTGCCCCTGGAGCAAACCCAATGATTCCACGTCTGTCGCGCCTGCTGGCGCTGGCCTGCCTGATCGCCGCCCCCGCCGCCTGGGCGCTGCCGCAATGCTCGCTGGTGGCCGCCCAGGTCAATCAGCAAGCCGGCAACCGGCTCAATCAGAACGAGCTGAGCGCGGTATTGAGCCAACTGGGCAAAACCGGCCAGCTGCCGCCGCAGTTCGTCACCAAGCGCCAGGCCAAGAACGCCGGCTGGCAGCCCGGCCGCAGCCTGTGGAGCGTGCCCGGCCTCAACGGCAAGTCCATAGGCGGCGACCGCTTCGGCAACTACGAAAAACGCCTGCCCAAAGGGCAATGGCAGGAAGCCGACCTGAACTATAAAGGGGGCAAGCGCGGCGCTTATCGCATCGTGTTCTCCGGTTCCGGCCAGCGTTTCGTCACCGTGGACCACTACAACCGCTTCATCGAGGTGCCACCATGCCAGTGAAAGTTTGCGAACTGCACCACATCAAAAGCCTGGACCAGCTGTTTGACGAACTGAGCCGCCAGTTGCGCTTGCCGGCCCATTTCGGCCGCAATCTGGACGCGCTGTACGACAGCCTGGCCAAGGACGTGCCGGGTCCGTTCGAGATCGTCTGGCGCGAAACCGAGGAGGCGCGCAAGGCGCTGGGCGCGGACCTTTACGCCACCATCCTGGAAATTCTGGAAACCGTGGCCGAAGAACGCGGCGACGTCACGCTGGACATCCACCACTGAAACGCCGGGCCGCCGCAGCAAGGCCTCCGCGGCGGCCCTTCATCCCGATGGCAAGTTCATCATCATTCGTTTCCGCAACACACACTCGTCTACGAAATTCAAGACTCGAAATACAACAAAGACAAGCGTTCGCTAATTCACTATAATCCCACCCCTAAATAGGTCAATAACTGTCCTACAACTGGCAGCAATGCCAATAAAATCAAACAACAATAACGTAGGCGGGCCACTACATCGGCAACCTTGACACACACGAAGCGGCTGCTCCCTCCACCGGACTGGCGCCGGCATTGTTTCATTACGAACTTGCCGTGTTGTTATCAAAACGCTCTCAAATACAGGTAGGAACTTCTCAATGCAGTCGAAAAAACTCACAGGGCTGATCCTCATCGGCCTGGTGCTGGGCATCATCGCCGGCTATCTCTATCGCGAGAACGCCGCCAGCGAAGCCGACATCCAAGCCTTCGCCAGCAACATCTCCATTCTGACCGACATCTTCCTGCGCCTGATCAAGATGATCATCGCGCCCTTGGTGGTGTCCACCCTGATCGTGGGCATCGCCAAGATGGGAGACGCCAAGACCGTGGGCCGCATCGGCGGCAAGACCATGCTGTGGTTCATCAGCGCCTCGCTGATGTCCCTGACCCTGGGCCTGATCATGGTCAACCTGCTCAAGCCGGGCGTGGCGCTCAACCTGCCGCTGCCGGACAGCCACGCCACCAGCGGCATCCAGGCCGGCGCTCTGTCGGTGAAGGACTTCGTCACCCACGCCATCCCCAAGAGCGTGTTTGAGGCGATGGCCACCAACGAGATTCTGCAGATCGTCGTGTTCTCGGTGTTCTTCGGCTGCGCGATGGCCGCTTTGGGCGAACGCGCCAAGCTGCTGATCGACACCATCGACGTGGTGGCCCACGTGATGCTGAAAGTGACCAGCTACGTGATGCTGTTCGCGCCGCTGGCCGTGTTCGGCGCCATCGCCGCCACCGTGGCCAAGGAAGGCCTGAGCATTCTCGCCACCTACGGCAAGTTCATGGCGGAGTTCTACCTGTCCATCGGCATCCTGTGGGGCCTGCTGATCCTGGCCGGCGCGATGTTCATCGGCCCGCGCGTGCTCAAGCTGATGGGCATGATGCGCGAACCGCTGCTGCTGTCCTTCACCACCGCCAGTTCCGAAGCCGCCTATCCCAAGACCCTGGAACAGCTGGAGCGCTTCGGTTGCTCCAACAAGATCGCCAGCTTCGTGCTGCCGATGGGCTACTCCTTCAATCTGGACGGCTCGATGATGTACTGCACCTTCGCCGTCATCTTCATCGCCCAGGCTTACGGCATCGATCTGACGCTGGCGCAGGAAATCTCCATGCTGCTGATCCTGATGCTCACCTCCAAGGGCATGGCCGGCGTGCCGCGCGCTTCGCTGGTGGTGATCGCCGCTACCCTGGCCCAGTTCAACATTCCGGAAGCCGGCCTGCTGCTGTTGCTGGGCATAGACCACTTCCTGGACATGGGCCGCTCCGCCACCAATGTGGTGGGCAATTCCATCGCCACCGCGGTGGTGGCCAAGTGGGAAGGCGAGCTGAAAAAGCACTGAGCAAAACCAGCTCCACGCCATGCGCCGCCCTCCGGGCGGCGTTTTTTATGGCTAGCCGCGACAAGGCTATTGACAGACAATCCCTTGCCCAATAGAATGCCCCACTCTGAGTCGGAGAGGTGGCAGAGTGGTCGAATGTACCTGACTCGAAATCAGGCGTACGTGCGAGCGTACCGAGGGTTCGAATCCCTCCCTCTCCGCCAGAACCAGACATTGAAGCCCTGAGCAATCAGGGCTTTTTTGTTTTGTCCTTCCGCTTCACCCCCGCCCCGTTTGCGCCTACCATTACAGCCTTCCGCCCTATCCAAGCAGTGCGCGCATGAATCATCTGGTCAACTACGTCAACGCCATCCTGGACGCCCCTTCCCCGCGCCGCGCGCGCCTGGACGGCTCAAGCCGGGACAGTTGGACGGATCAGGGCTATACCGTCGTTGCGGAGCAGTCCACCTATGTTTTCGACGACGGCGCGGTAATCCAGCGGACGACGGAACAGGACGACTACCCGGCCGAGGCCGCCTGCGCCGAATGCTGGATTCGCTATGAAGTGATCCATCAGCCGTCCGGCGACGCCATCCAGCCCGGCCACATCAGCTTCAACAACGCCTGCCGCGAGGCTTTCTGGCGGCGCTACTTCTCTCCGGAAGCGCCGGCCGCGCCCGGCTGCGGCCCTTCCGCCTCGCCAAAGCAACCGGCTTGACCCCCTACCCCCAATCAGTAACAATCGCCGCGTGCCGCCTCATTCCGCGGCATTTGGGTGTAGCAGCTCATAACGCCATAGCCTCGCCATAGTCCCCGCCTTATCAAAGGCAGGCGCTGGCGGGGAGGCGCATTCGTGCGCCTGCCGGAGCTATGGCCGGTCTGCTACCCTCGTCATCCGCCTGCCAAATCCGCGTAGCAGCGAAGGCAGGCCCAGCCATAGGAGCCTTCCGATGACGCACCAAACCCGGCGCTATCGCGCCCTGCTGTCTCCCTCTCTTCCGCTGAATACCTTGCTCTCCGAATTGCGCCCGTTCAACAGCGTGGCGCCGGCCACCTTGAAACGGCTGGAAGGCCAGCTCTACGCCCGCGAGCAAGGCTTGCGCAGCGCCCTGCTGGATCTGCGCAAGGGCCACGACAGCCTGCGCGCGGTGCTGGCGCTGTTGGCGCAGGCCAAGGAACAGCCCTGCCCCTGCAATGTGCTGCATCTGACGCTGGAGCCGGCACAGCAATGGCTGCAACAGGGCCTGGACGCGCTGCAGGCGCGGCGTTGAAAGCGTCCGCGCGCTGGACGGCCTTTCCGGCGGAGGTCAACCGGAGGCGCGGCGCGCGGCGCCGTTTCAATGTTAATAATGTCTTTGGAATGGGTTGCGCGCACGGGTAAACTCCTGCTCCTCGATTCGACGCGGCGGCGCGGCTTCCGCGCGGCCGGCGTCATCCATCAGCCTCTTAACAGCCGAATCGCCAAACCCATGACTCTGCACAAACTGTTCGCTCCCCTGCTGCTGGCCGGCGCGCTGGCGCTGCCCGCCGCCGCTCACGCCGCGGATGAAAAACTGATGCTGTCCATCGAAGACGCCTTGAACACCGATCTGGCCAAGGAGAAGCTGGACCCAAGCATCACCTTCCGCTTTGCCCGCGGCGGCAAAGGCAAGGTGCTGGGCGAATGGGTGAGCAATAAGAAAACCAATAGCTTCGGCAAGGACAACGCCGCCGCCTGCCAGCGCGCCTTCATTTCCGCGCTACTGGAGTTCCAGGAGCGCGCGCGCAAGGAAGGCGGCTCCGCCGTGGTCAATATCCGCAGTTATTACAAGTCTGAAGAGGTCAGCAACGCCAAGGAGTATATGTGCGGCAGCGGCTTCTTGATGGCGGGCGTGGCGCTGAAGGCGCAGGTGCTCAAGTAAGCCAGAAGCGGCGGCGTCAAAGCGCCGCGCGAGAGAACACCAGACAGGCGTTGGCGCCGCCAAAGCCGAAGCTGTTGCACAGCACGCTGTCCAGCCGGGCCGCCCGGACGCGCCGCACCAGCGGCAGGCCGGCCAGGCAATCGTCCAGCGCGCCGTACTGCGGCGAGCCGGCGACGAAGCCGTGGCTCATCATCTGCAGGCTGAAGATGGCTTCCATCGCGCCGGCCGCCGCGATCGCGTGGCCGGTCAAACCCTTGGTGGAGGAGAAGGCGGGCACGGCGTCGGCGCCGAACACGGCCTGCACGGCCTCGACTTCGACGCGGTCCCCTTGCTGAGTGCCGGTGGCGTGGGTGTTGATGTAATCCACCCGCTCCAGTCCGGCGTCCGCCAAGGCCAGCCGCATGCAGCGCTCGGCCCCCGCGCCGCTGGGCGCCACCATGCTGTGTCCGTCGCTGCCGGCGGCGTAGCCGGCCAGCTCGGCGATGATGGGGGCTTTGCGCGCCAGCGCGTGCTCCAGCGCCTCCAACACCAGCACGCCCGCGCCGCCGGCGATGACGAAGCCGTCGCGGTCCGCGTGATAAGGACGGGAGGAGGCTTCCGGCGCCGCCGCGTCGCCGGCGGCCAGCACGCCCATCACGTCGAACAGCACCGCGGATTGCCAGCTGACTTCTTCCGCGCCGCCGGCCAGCATCACGTCCTGTTTGCCGAACTGAATCTGTTCGAAAGCGTAGCCGATGGCGTGCGCGGAGGTGGCGCAGGCGGAGGTCACGCCCAGGCTGAGCCCCTGGATGCCCAGGTGGGTGGCCAGATTGGCCGACACGGTGTTGCCCATGATCTGCGGCACGTAGTAAGGCGTCAGCCGCTGGATGCCGCGGCTGGCCAGGATGGCCATCGCCTCGCTCAGCCTGGCCGCCGAGCCCACCCCGGAACCGACGACCAGGCCGGTGCGCGGATGCCGCAGGACGGAGGCCGGCAGCCGCGCCTGCGCAATCGCCTGCTGGGCCGCGTGCCAGCCGTACAGGGCGGCGTCCGCCATGAAGCGTTGCAGCTTGCGCGGCGGCAAGGCGATGTCGTCGCGGCGCGGCGCGCCGGCCACGCGGCTGCTCATGCCTTGCTCGGCGAAATCCGGCCGCGCGGCAATGCCGCTGCGCCCGTCGCGCAAGGCCGCCAGCGCCGTCGCCTCATCGTTGCCGATGGGGCTGGCCAGGCCATAGCCGCTGACGACGACGCGACGCTTCATGCTCAAGGCGCGATCTGGTTGGCCGAAGACTGGATCTCTTGCACCATGATGGCGACCCAGCGGTTGTAGTTGGGATGGATCAGCGTGGTGCCCACCGGCGCTTTTTCGGCGGCGCCGCTGTAGTTTTTGTTCTCGCTCTTGGTTTCCACGTTCAGGTTGTTGGCGGACAGGTATTTGACGCTGTAGCGGTCCGCGCCGTAGCTGATGGCCACCTTGGCCTGATGCTTGCCGCGCACGTCCAGGCTGGCCAGCAGCTTGCCTTCGCCGTCGTCCACCACCACCCAGCCTTTGCTGCCGGCGCCGGCGATGATCGCGCGACGCAGCATGTCCGCGCTCATCGGCTTGCCGTCCATGCGCGCCACCAGTTGGTCGCTCACGTCGCGCACCGGCACGCTGGCCGGCGCGGCCTGCGCGGAAACGGCGATCATCGCCAAAAACAAGGCTGCAATATAAGCGCGTAATTGACGCATGTTTTCTCTCCTGGCCGCTTTAGCCGGCCTGTTTCAAAATCAGGGATGTGTTGATGCCGCCGAAGGCGAAGTTGTTGCTCATCGCGTATTCGACATCGGCCCGGCGGATCTCGCCGGTCAGGTAATCCAGTTCGCCGCAGGCGGGGTCCACCTGATCCAGGTTCAGCGTGGGCGCCAGCCAGCCTGCGCGCAGCATTTCCACCGTCAGCCACACTTCCAGCGCGCCGCAGGCGCCCAGGGTGTGGCCGAAATAGCTTTTCAGCGAGCTGATCGGCGCCCGCCCCAGCACGGCGGCGGTGGCCTGGGTTTCCGCGATGTCGCCGCGATCGGTGGCGGTGCCGTGGGCGTTGACGTAGCCTATCGCGCCGGCGGACAGGCCGGCGTCGTCCAGCGCCAGCTGCATCGCGCGCGCCATGGTCGGCGCTTCCGGCTGGGTGATGTGGCTGCCGTCTGAATTGGTGCCGAAACCGCAGATTTCGGCATAGATGACGGCGCCGCGCGCCAGCGCGTGCTCGCGCTCTTCCAGCACCAGGGTGCAGGCGCCCTCGCCCACCACCAGGCCATCGCGGTCGCGGTCGAAGGGCCGCGGCGTATGCGCCGGCTCGTCGTTGCGCTGGCTGGTGGCGTACAAGGTGTCGAACACCGCCGCGCCGCCGGCCGACATTTCCTCCGCGCCGCCGGCTATCATCAGATCGCAGCGGCCGAAGCGTATGGTTTCGTAGGCGTAGCCCAGGGCCTGGCTGCCGGAGGTGCAGGCGCTGGCGGTGGGAATCACTCGTCCGGTCAGGCCGAAATACAAGCCGATATTGACCGCGGCGGTGTGGCTCATCATCTGGATGTAGCTGGTGGAGGTGACGCCGGCCATGGAGCCGGTGGCCAGCATCTGGCCGAAGGCCTGTATCGGCGCCACGCTGCCGGACGAGGAACCGTAGGCCACGCCCATGCGGCCGTCCTTGATGCAGGGGTCTTGCAACAGGCCGGCGTCCAGCAAGGCGCGTTCGGTGGCGCACACCGCCATTTGCGCCACCCGCCCCATCGCGCGCGACATCTTGCGCGGGTAATGTGCCGGCAACGCGAAGTCGTCCACCGGCGCGCCAAGGCGGGTGTTCAGGTCCGGGAAGTTCTCCCACTCCGGCATCGCGCGCACGCCGTTGCGCCCGGCCTGGATCTTGGCCGCGATGGCGGGCCAGTCATGGCCCAGGCTGGTGATGCCCGCCATGCCGGTGATCACGACGCGGCGCATCAGACGATGCCCCCGTTCACGCCTATCACCTGACGGGTGATGTAGGCGGCGCCTTCGGACATCAGGAAGGCCACCAGGGCCGCCACTTCCTCCGGCCGCCCCACGCGGTTCATCGGCACCATTTTCAAGGCCTCCTCCACCGGAACGCCTTCCAGAATGTCGGTGTCGATCAGGCCCGGCGCCACGCAGTTCACCGTGATCTTGCGGCTGGCCAACTCCACCGCCAGCGCCTTGGTGGCGCCGATCAGGCCCGCCTTGGCCGCGCTGTAATTCACTTGCCCGCGGTTGCCCATCACGCCGGAGACGGAGGACAGGGTGACGACGCGGCCGCCGTTGCGGGCGCGGACCATGGGCATGATCAAGGGATGGGTCACATTGTAGAAACCGGCCAGCGAGGTGTTGACCACCAGGTCCCAGTCTTCGCCCTCCAGCGCCGGGAAGGCGTTGTCGCGGGTCACGCCGGCGTTCAGCACCACGCCCCAAAACGCGCCGTTGGCGGCGATGTCCGCCTCGATGGCCGCGCGCGCGGCCTCGCGGTCGTTGACGTCGAACTGCATCAGCGTGGCCGCCGCGCCCTCCGCGCGGGCGGCCGCTGCCACGGTCTCCGCTTCTTCGCGACGGCTGCGACAGTGGATGGCCACGTCGAAGCCGTCTCTCGCCAGTTGCAAGGCCACTGCCCGGCCTATGCCCCGACTGGATCCGGTGATCAGGATTCTTTTTTTCATTGTGCGCTGCTTTCCTGCAGAAATAAGGCGAAATCTTCCGGTTCGAACACATTGACGGTGGCCTCGGCCAGCCGGTCTTCGCCGCAATCGATCCGGCACAGGAAGGACCCCATGCCGGACTCGTCGCGGTAGACCGGACTGGCGCTGACCCGCAGCGGCCGCCCGGCGGCGAACGCCGCGCAGGCCGGCTGGTAGCGGCGCGTGCCCAGCAGCACGCCCTGCTTGACCGGCAGCCCCGCCTGGCGCGCGGTCAGGCCCACCCAGGCGGCCACCGCCTGAGCCATCAGTTCGATGCCGATGTAGGCCGGCATATTGCCGTCGGCGTCGGCGTACCATGCCGCCGCGTCCGGCGTGGCGCTGGCCGTCAGGCCTTCGCTGTCGTAACGCAGCAGCGCCTCCAGCAGCAACATGCCGCCGCGGTGCGGCAAAACTTCGGTGATAGCCGGTAACATCATGCGTGTTCGTTCTCGTCCGCCGCTGTTGCCGCCAGCAACAGCGACACATTATTGCCGCCAAAGGCGTAAGAGTTGCTCATCACCAGCGGCCGCCCCGCGGGCAGCATCGCGCCGGCGGGCGTCAGACTCAGCGCCGGCAAGGCCGGGTCCGCCGCGCCGTCCCAGACATGCGGCGGCAGGCGACGCCGGCGGTCGCTCAGCACCAGCCAGCAGAAGCCCAGCTCGGTGGCGCCGGCGGCCCCCAGCAGATGGCCGACCAAGGGCTTGGTGGAGCTGGCCGGCACGCCGTCGGGAAACACCCGCGTCATCGCCAGACTCTCCATTTCATCATTCTTGACGGTGGCCGTGCCGTGCAAATTCACATAGCCCACCTGGGCCGCCTCGGCGCCGGCCATGCTCAAGGCCTGCCGCATCGCCGCTTCCGCGCCGCGGCCTTCCGGATGCGGCGACGACATATGCCAGGCGTCGCTGCTTTCGCCGTAGCCCAGCAAGGCCACCGGGCCCGGCTCGCGGCTGGCGATGAACAAGGCGGCGCCCTCGCCGATATTGATGCCGCGGCGCCGCGCGCTCATAGGCTGGCACAAGTCCGGGCTGACGGACTCCAGGGCGGCGAAGCCTCGCTGGGTCAGCTGGCACAGGCTGTCCGCCCCGCCGCAAATCACCGCATCGCACAGCCCCTGCGACAGCAGCCGGGCGGCGGCGGCCACCGCCTTGGCGCTGGAGGAGCAGGCGGTGGAGACGACGTAGGCGACGCCGTCCAACCCCAGCAGCTCGGCCAGGAACAAAGCCGGGCTGCCCATTTCCTGCTGCACGTAGTCGTAACCCTCCGGCAACGCCTGCCCGGCCGCCGCGGCGGCGACCGCCAGCTCCGTCTCCAGAATGCCGGAGGTGCTGGTGCCCAGCACGACGCCGATCCGATGACGCCCGTAACGCGCGGCCAGCGCCTCCACGCGGACGCGCAAGGGTTCCAGCGCGGCCAGCAGCAGCCTGTTGTTGCGGCTGTCGTAGCGGGCCAGCTCCGCCGGGATCTCCGGCAGCGCGCCCGCCACCCGCCCCACCACCGCGCCGGCCTCCTCGCACATGCCGCCGCAGTCGCCGGCCAGCAAGCGCCGGTGGATCTCAGGCAGTTCGCGGCCCAGCGCGTTGATCATCGCCAATTCGTTCAGGTAAACCGTCATTGAGGCTCCGCGTCCGGCGTTATCGCCAAGGGTTCCATCTCCAACGTCATGCCCAGCGAAGGCAGCTGGACCCGTCGCCCCTTGGACGTCGGCGCGTCGATCAGCAAGGTTTGGTCGCCGTTCATCAGCCGACGCTGGCCGTCCGCCGCGTGCAGCCACCAGGCGGGCGCACGGCCGAAGCCGTCCAGCACGGCGGCCTCAGGCAGATGCAGCCATTGCGCCAGGGCCAGCATCGCCGGCCCCTGCTCGCTGACCCGGCGGCCGAACGGCGAGCTCGCGCTCCAGCGGCGGCCGTCCCAGCCGGCGCTCAGCAAGGGCTGGCCCAGCGGCGACAAGGCCGCCAGCGACAGCCGCTGCCCATCGGCCTCCAGCTGCAGCAAGGACAGTTCGCGAAAACCGCGGCCGCTCGCCGTCACCAGTTGGCTGGCGCCATAGGTCTCGGCCGGCGGCCGCAGGCAATAGGCCGGGGTTTGCGGCAGGCGGACGCAATGGCCGCCGCCGGCGCAGGCGGTGAGCAAGAGCAGCAGGGGCAGCAGTTTCAACATGGCTCGGCCCGTCCCGCGTCCCCGGTCTTGAACAAAGTCACCATGGGCGCCAGCAGCACCGCCAGGCCCACGCCTATCAATTGGGTCAAACCGAAGCTGCTGACCGCGGGCGTGGCGCTGGCGGCCAGCAAGCCGAAGGACAACAGCGTGGTCAGGGCCGACAGCCCCACCGCCAGCAAGGCCGCCTGCTGGTGGTGGCGGCGGCCTTCCTCCACGAAGATCGCGTAGTCCACGCCCACGCCCAGCACCATCAGGAAGCCGAGCACGACGAAAAGATTGGCGCTCACGCCCAGCCAGCCCAGCGCGCCCAGGGTGAACAGCACCGCCAGGCTGACCGGCGCGGCCAGCAACAGCGCGCGCCGCCAGCCGTAGCGGCGTTGCATCAGCGCCACGATGGCCAGCAGCGACAGCGCGAACATCAGCGTGGAGGCTTCGCGGAACTGGCGGAACAGATCGGACACGCTGGCGGCCTTGTCCACCAGGGTCACGCCGCTCAGCCCTTGCGCCGCCTGCCGCAAGGCGTCCAGTTTCTGGAAATCGCCCGGCATCACCGCCATGCGCCAGACGCCGTCGCGCGGCCCCAGCCACAGATGGCGCAGCGGCGCGGCCAGCGGCTGGGCCAGCAGCGTTTCCGCCGTCAACGGCGGCGCCGGCCGCGCCAGGCCGGCCAGATAGCCGTCGGCGATCTCGTCGCGCACGCCGGCGTCCAGCAGCACTTGCCGACCCGCGCGCCGCATCGCGTCCCGCAGCAGCGCGTGGTCGGCCTGTTGCCGCTCCGGCGGCGGCAGCAGGCTGGACAAGGATTGGTAGCCTTGCAGCTGGCCGGCGCTCACCAGTTGGTCGAGGCGGCCGTCCAGCTGCCGCCCCAGACGCAGCAAAGCGGCTTCGCTGGGCGCTTCCAGCAGGAAGAACTGGCGGCTGTTGCCCTGCCCCGCCAGCCCTCGAATCAAGTGCTCTTGCGCCAACAGGTCCGCCGACGGCCGAATCAGCTGATGCACGTCGTCGTCCGCCTGCAAGCGGGCCAGCCCCGGCAAGGACAAAGCGCTCAGCGCCAGCAGCAGCGCGGCCAGGCGGCGGCCGCGCATGAATTGGCAGTAGCGGTCGAAGACGCGGCCTATCGGCGGCAGAATGCCCCGCGCCGACGCCGGCGCGGCCTGGCGCACAAAGCAGGGCACGCACCACAACACGGTCAGGTAGGCGCCGACCAGGCCGGCAGTGGAGAAGAAGGCGATCTGGCGCAGCCCCGGGAAGGGCAGCAAGGCCAGCGCGCCGTAACCCAGCAGCGTGGTCAGCAGCCCCATGCGGATGGCCGGATGAATGGCGGCCAGCGCCCGCTCCACGTCCCAATCCGGCCCGTCCTGCAACTGGCTGGCGAACAGATGGGTCGAGTAGTCTATCGCCACGCCTATCAGGCTGGCGCCCATCACCAGGGTCAACAGGTGCAGTTGGCCGTACACCGCCAGGGTGGCGGCCACCGCCGTCAGCGTGCCGGCGGCGATCACCGCGCCGGACAGGGCCAGGTGTCGCAGCCGACGGAACACCAGCAGCATCAGGCCGATGACGGCCGCCATCGACACGCTGCCTATCATATTCATTTCCGCTTCGGCGCCGCCGCGCGCCTCGCTGGCGAACAGCACCGCGCCGGTGGCGGCCAGCTTGCCGCCGTCGGCCTCCGCCAGCGCGCGCAGCTCGGCCACTTCGCGGCTCAGGGCTTGCTGCAGCGCCGGATCGTAGGCGTCGCCGTTCAAGGGCGCGGTCAACAGCCGCCAGGACACGCCGTCGCGCTCCGCCGCCAGCCAGCCGTCCTTGATCTGCAACGACGATTTGGCCATGGGCAGCGCGGCCAGCACATTGCCGAACAGACCGAAGGGGTCTTCCGCCAGCGGCAGGCCGAAAGCGCCCTGGCCCGGCAGGCTCAAGCGACGCAGCAGCAGGGTTTCCAGATAAGCTTGCGGGTTTTGCCGCAGCCCTGCGCTGTCGGCCTCGGTCAGCAGGCCGTGCCGGTAAGGGGCGTAAGGCCGCAGCAGGCGCGCCGGGTCCACCTCGCCGATTCTCCCTTGCACCGAGCGCAAGGCAGGCTGGGCGCGCAGCCGGGCGGCCATCCGCTCCGCCAGCAGGCTGGCCTGGGCCGGATCGCCATGGCCCACCATCAGCACCAGGCGTTCGCCCGCCTTGGCCGCCAGCTGCGCCAGCGCGCGCTCCACCTCGGGCTGGCGCGCGTCGTCCGGCAGCATCGCCAGCATATTGGTCTGCACCGGCAGCGGCCGCCCCAGATAGGGCAGCAGCGAGGCCAGGCACAGCAGCATCAGCGCCAGCCAGCCGTAAAAACGCTTGCGCATCAACGCCCTCCCAGCAAGCGGCTTTCCTCGACGCTCAACGGGCTTTGCGCGTCGATGCGGCTGAAGCGGATCTGCGTGCTGTCGCCGCCGGGTTCGGTCAGCAATACGCGCTCCAGTTGCGCGGAGCCGGAGAGCTCGACCGCGCCCAGGCCTTTTTGCAAGGGCCCCGGCTTGGGCGTCAGCGACAAGGTCCAGGCGGCGGCGCTGCCCTTGGCCTCCACCGCGAAGTGCTGCTGCAGCAAGTTCCTGTCCCCGGCCAGCAAGCCGCGGAACAAGCCTTCCACCGAGCCGATGCCGGGGATGTCGCGGCTGGCCCGCTCGCGGCGGCTGCCGTCGGGCAGGAGTTCGCTGACGCCCTTGGGCGTCATCACATAGCCCAACTGATATGGTTTGACGATGGACCAGATCACGCCGCTGTCACGCGACAACACCATGCGCCCGGACAGCTGCAACGGTTTTTTCAAGGCGGCCATGCGCCGGCTCTGCGCGAAATCCGCGTGCAAGATCGAGTTCGCCGCCAGCTTTCTGGAAATCTGGCTCAGCAAATCCTCGGCCTGCGCCAACGGCGCGGCCCCGGCCAGGCATAGCAGCAACAAGCCGCATGCGCGGCGCGTCCACGGTTTCAACATCGTCATTCCTCGCATGGGATGCCCAGCTTGTTCCACAACACCGCCGGCGTGACGAATTGCAGCGCCATGTCGTCGGCCAGGTCCAAGGCCACTTGCACGGTGTGGCCCTGGGTCAGTTTTTCGCCGCTGAGCGCGTCGCGCAGCTGGTAAACCACCTTGAGGCGGTTTTCGTATTCCGTCAGCTGCGCGCGCGCGATCACCCGCTGGCCGTAACGCGCCGGGCGCACGTATTTCAGGTAGCACTCGGTCACCGGCCAGGCGTAGCCGGAATCGCGCATCTGCGGGTAGTCGTAGTCGAAGCTGCGCAGCAGCGCGGTGCGCGCCAGCTCGAAGTACTTCACGTAATGGCCGTGCCAGGCCACGTGCAGCACGTCCACGTCGTGGAAGGGAATCTCGATTTCGATCTCCGCCGCCGGCAAGCTCGCGGCCGCTTTAAGGTCCGCCGTCATCAATACAGGCTCCAGGCGCGTTGCTGAATCCGCTCTATCGCCAGGCGCAGCTCGCCGTCCTGGCGGCGGTCTTCGTCCAGGAAGGGGGACAGCGTCTCCAGTTCGGCGACGAAGTCGCTCAGCGCCGGCGGCAGCCGGGCCAGGTCAAGTTCGCCGGACTGTTGCCGCAAGCGCACGCCCTGCGCCGCCGCCAGGGTCAGGCAAGCCGCCACTTGTTCGGTCAGCTGCAACACGCGCAGCGCGTCGCGCGCGGCGATGGTGCCCATGCTGACCTTGTCCTGGTTGTGGCATTCGGTGGAGCGGGAGAACACCGAGGCCGGAATGGTCAGCTTCAGCGCTTCCGCCGTGCAGGCGGAGGCGGTGATCTGCACCGCCTTGAAGCCGTGGTTGATCGCGGCGCGTTCGCCGCGCGAGCCGGACAGGTTCTGCGGCAGGCCGTGGTTGTAGCGGGTGTCCACCAGCAGCGCCAGTTGCCGGTCCATCAGGTCGGCCAGATTGGCCACCGCGTTCTTCATGCCGTCCATGGCGAAGGCGATATGGCCGCCGTAGAAATGGCCGCCGTGCAGCACCCGCTCCAGGTCCGGATCGATGATGGGATTGTCGTTGGCGCTGTTCAGCTCGTTCTCGATGTCGCGGCGCAGCCAGGGCAAGGCGTCGCGCAGCACGCCGATGACATGCGGCGCGCAGCGGATGGAGTAGCGGTCTTGCAGGCGGATCTGCTCGCGCGCTTCGCCGCCGTCGTCCAGGTCGGCGTAGATCCAGGCGGCCACCTGGTTCTGCCCTTCATGCGGCTTGACCGCGAACAGCTCCGGCGCGAAATGGCCGCGATTGCCCTTCAAGGCCAGGCAGGACAGCGCGGTCAGCCGCGCGCTCAGCCGGGTCAGGTATTCGGCGCGGGCGAAGGCCAGGCAGGCCAGGCCGGTCATCACCGCCGTGCCGTTCATCAAGGCCAGTCCTTCCTTCGGCGCCAGCGTCAGCGGCGGCAGGTCCAGTTCGGCCAGCACTTCCGCCGCCGGCCGCACTTGGCCCCGGTAGCGCACTTCGCGCTCGCCGCACAACACCCCGGCCACATAGGACAGCGGCGTCAGGTCGCCGCTGGCGCCCACCGAGCCCTCGGCCGGAATCAGCGGCAGCGCGTCGTGCCGCAGCAAGGCGGCCAGCCGCTGCAGCAATAGCCAGCGCACGCCGGACACGCCCTGGGACAGGGAGTTGAGCCGGGCCAGCAGCACCGCGCGCGTGGACGCCTCGTCCAGGTAGTCGCCCAGGCCGCAGCCGTGGTAACGCGTCAGGTGCAGCGGCAGCTCGGCCACCAACGCGGCGGGAATCGTCACCGTGCAGTTGTCGCCGTAACCGGTGTTGACGCCGTAGACTTCGCCGCCCTCGGCCAGCAGGCCGGCCAGGAAGGCGGCGCCGCGCTCGATGCGCTCCGGAAACGCGCCGCCGGCCAGCTCCGTCCGCACTTGTCCCTGCGCCACCGCGCACACGTCTTCAATCGTCAAACGTCCGGCGCCCACGCTGAGCGCCTCCTTGCTCTTCATCACTACGGACTCTTTCTCGCCGCGCCACGCGGCAGCTTTGACTCCGGCTAAGCGCGCCAGAAATCGTAAAAATTGAACCATTGCAGCGGCGAGCGCCGCGCATGCCAGGCCAGGCGATCGGCGTAACGCTGAATCGTCCGCCGCAAAGCCTCGCCGCGCTCGCGGCGCGGCAGGCGCAGTCTTTCCTCGAATGGCTCCAAGGCAATGCGGTAGCGCCGCTTCTCCTTGAGGCAGAACAGCAGGTAGACCGGACATTCGAGCAGGCTGGCCAGAATCCACGGCCCCTCGGCGAAGGCGGCGGAGCCGCCCAGGAATTCGGCGCGCTGCACCCGGCCGTTGTCGCTGGCCGGGGTGCGGTCGCCGACGATCACCACCCACTCGCCGTTGTCTATCTTGTCCTTGAGCAGGATGGCGGTGTCCACGCCCATGTCCTGCACCTGGATCAGGTTGACGGCGTAGTCGCCACTGGCCGCGGCCAGCAAACGGGAAAACCGCGCGGCGTGCCGGGTGTAGACCACGGCGTTGACCCGGCGCGCGCCGGCCGCGTGCCCCAGCGCCCGGCACATTTCCAGGTTGCCCAGATGGGAGCCCACCAGCAGCGCCCCGCGCCCGCTCGCCAGCAGCGCCCGCATATCGTCGCTGCCCGGCGCGGCCACCGCTTCCGGCGGCAGGCCGCCGGCCCAAGCCGCCATTTTGTCGGCGGCGGCCTCGGCGAAGCTGTAGAGGTGGCGGTAGACGTCCAGCGCGCGGACCGGCGACGAATCGCCGTCGGCGGTGCGCGCGCGCCGCAGAAAGTCGCGGGAGGCGGCGCGGGCGGCGCGGCCGGTGAGGAAGAAGTAGGCGACGATGGGATAGAGCAGCAGCCGTACCGAGCGCGCGCCCAGCAGGCGGTAGAACCACAGCAGGATTTTCATGCCCAACAGCGAACCGCGCTCCGCGGTGGCGGCCCAGCTCACGCGCGCGCCTCGCGCCAACGCCGGCGCAGCAGCCGCGGCGCGCGCGGCAGCATGCCCAAGGCCAGCCGGGTGTGCATCAGGCTGATGCGCGCATTGTCGCGCAGGGCGTCGAAATGGGAGAGTCCGCCGGGCGGATACGTCACCCTGGTCGGCAGGTTGAGCACCGGCGCGCCGGCCCAATGCAGACGTACGATGATTTCGATGTCGAAATCCATCCGCCGCGGAATGCGGGTTTGCCGCAGCAAGGCTTCCGTCGCCGCCAGCGGGTAGCAGCGGAAACCGCACATGGAGTCGGCGATGTCGAAGGACAAGGTTTCAACCCACACCCAGAAATGGGTCAGGTAGCGGCCGTACAAGCGGGCCTTGGGCACGCTGGCGTCGTACAGGGGGCGGCCGGCGATCACCGCGTCGGGCCGCTGCGCGGCCCGCTCCAAAAAGCGCGGCACGTCGCTCAGCGCGTGCTGGCCGTCAGCGTCCACCTGCAAGGCGTGGCTGTAGCCCTGCTGGTAAGCCAGCCGCATCGCGTGCGTCACCGCCGCGCCCTTGCCGCCGTTGCGCGGCAAACGCAGCAGCCGCACCCAGGGCTCCGCGCGCGCCAGCGCCTCCAGCGTCAGCCGGGTGGCTTCGTCGCTGCCGTCGTCCACCACCCAGGCGAGCACGCCGTAAGGCCGCAGCCGCTCCAAGACTCCGCCCATGGTGGAACCATGGTTGTAACAGGGAATGATCAGACAGGGGCGAAAACTCATTGCGCTTGCATCCGCAACCGGCCGGAAGACATCTTGCGGCCCTCCACTTCGTAGACGAAGCTGACGCGGCCGGCGGCCGCGTCGAGCTGCAAGGCCAGCTCCAGGGCGTCGCCCGGCTGGACGATGCCGGTGAACTTGATCTGATCCATGCCGGCGAAAACGCCGGCGGCGCCCAGCATCCGGGCGGCGATGCTCACCGCCCAATGCAGCTGCACCACGCCGGGCAGCACCGGGAAGCCCGGAAAATGTCCGTCAAAGCAGGCCGCGTCCGCCGCCAGCGGGATGGCCACGCGGCAGGCGTCCTCCGTCTGTTCCAACACGGAATAAGGAGGCATGAAAGCCTGCGAGGGAGTCATTGCGCCAATACCTTCCAATTCAAAACAGCTCCAGCATCGCCGTCCGGTCCGGCTTGCCGCGCTCGGTCTGCGGCAGGAGGTCGACAAAGCGCCAGCGGCGCGGCAGCAGCACCGGCTCGTACCAGGCCGCCAGATAGCGCCGCAGCGTCTGCTGCACGGCCAGCTTGCCCAGGGAATGGAGTTGCTCCTTCCCCTGCGCCGACAGCGCGACGACGGCGCACAGCGTGTCGCGCCGCCCCGGCAGCACCAGCAGAGCGGCGGCGGCCAGCCACGGATGATCGGCCAGTCTTTGCTCCTGCTCGCCCAGCGACAGCCGCTTTTCCGCCAGTTTCACCACCCGGTCCCGCCGCCCTTGCAACAGGAAGCGGCCGTCCGGCAGAAACTCGACGGCGTCCGAGGCCAGCCAGGGCGCGTCGTCCGGCAGGAAGGGCGACGCGACCCGCAAAGCGCCCTCCTCGCCGACGGAACAGCTCACCGAGGGCAGCGGCGTCCAGGCGCGGTCGCCGTCGAGCTGACGGCGCCAGGCCACGCCGCCGGTCTCGGTGCTGCCGAAGATCTCCAGCGGCGGCTCGCCGCCGGCGGCGGCGAAAGCCGCTGCGGCGTCGGCCGGCAGCGGGCCGCCCGAGGACACGCACAAGCGCGTCCGCGACAGCAAGGCCGGCAGGTCGATCAGCTCGGGCAGCCGCGACAGCTGCGCCGGACTGCCGATCAAGACCGCCCGGCCCACGCCGGCGGCGGCCTCCAGCAAGTCCTCCGGCAGGAAATGCGGCGTCGCTTCGAACACCCTGCCAGCGCTCAAGGGCCACAGCAGACGAAACAGCAGCCCGTAAATATGATGATGCGGCACCGTCGCCAGCACGCAGGCGTCGCCGGCCTGCGCGCCGAAACTGCGCTCCAGCACCGCGACTTCGGCCGAGAGCTGCCGCAGGCATTTGACGATGGACTTGGGCTCGCCGGTGGAGCCGGAGGTGAACAAGGTCAGCCGGCAGCCCTCCCCGTCCAAGGCCTGCGTCGCCGCTGACGCGGCCGGCGCGCTCATCCGCGCCCGCAGCGCGGCGTCGTCCAATACCTCGTCGAAAGCCGGCGCCAGCGCGCTCAAGGTGGCGGGCAAGGCGTTGTTG
Organism: Chromobacterium sp. LK11; assembly: GCF_001043705.1. Taxonomy (NCBI): domain Bacteria; kingdom Pseudomonadati; phylum Pseudomonadota; class Betaproteobacteria; order Neisseriales; family Chromobacteriaceae; genus Chromobacterium; species Chromobacterium sp. LK11. Next base: position 22,777 of record NZ_LDUR01000004.1, on the reverse strand, counting down.
GGCACCATCGCCTCAGCGCCGGCGCGCCAAACCGCAAACAGGCCGACGGCGAACAGCCAGGCGTCCGCCGCGATCAAGGCATAGCGCCGGCCGGGTTCAAGCGTGGCGGCCGCGCCGGCCACCGCGCCGGTGAAGTCTCGCCACAACAAGGGCCGGCCGTCGCGCAAGGCCGCCACCCGCTCCGGATCGCGCTCGCCGCTCAACAAATGCTCCAGGGCCAGCAAGCTCATGTCCGCGCCTCGGGAAAACGCCAGCGCCGGTACAGCCATTCGCCGCCGAACAAGGCGCCCATCAACAGATAGGACGCCAGGCCGTTGTACCAAAGCCAGAACGCCTGCCCCGCCGGCAAGGCGGTATACAGCGCCGCCGCCGCGTTGAAGACGAAAAATCCGCACCAGACGCGGGTCACGCGCCGAGTGTAGACCACGCCTTCCGGCGGCAAGTCCGGCGTGATCTGACGGGCGAAGCGTTCAATCATCGTGGGCGGATGGCGCAGCGAATGGGCGAACACCCACAGCATGGACAGGCTGATGAAGGCCGGCGTCAAGCGCAGCAGCAAGGCGCTGCCGGTCAGCGCCACCAGCGCGGACAGGACGATCATGCCCAGCAAGGCGCCGCGCTGGGCCGCGGCCAGATCGCGCCACAGCGCGCGGCTTTGCCGCCGGTAGCGCAGCAAGAGCAGCAGCAGCAAGGCGGCGCCCACCGCGCGGGGCGGGAAATATTGCAGGCCCAGAAAGACGGCGAGCGGATAGCAACAAGCGCCCAGCGCCGCCAACAGGCGCGTCGCCGACATCTCAGGCGGCCAGCAATTGCTCAACCGCGGTGATCACGTCATCCACGGTGCGCACCGTTTTGAATCCGTCCGGCTTGATGCGCTTGCCGGTCAACTGCTGCAGCTTGATCGCCAGGTCCACCGCGTCGATGGAGTCCAGCTCCAGATCGACGAACAGATTGGCCTCCGCCGTCACGCGTTGCGGTTCGATCTCGAAAGTGTCCTGCAGAATGATCCTCAGTTCATTCAAAATTTGCTCACGGGTCATTCTCATGCTTCCTGTTGCGTTGCGACAAAGCGAGCCAGGCTGGCCACCGAGGCGAAATGCGCCTTGGTGGCGGGATCGTTGGCTTCCAGCTTCACCTTGTATGTCTTTTTCAATGCCACGCCCAATTCCAGCGCGTCGATGGAATCCAAGCCCAATCCTTCGCCAAACAACGGCGCTGCGGCGTCGATATCCTCGGCGCTCACGTCTTCCAGTTCCAAGGCCGAAATGATCAACAACTTGATTTCATGTTCCAGCGCATTCATGTCCAGCTTTCCTTCCTTGCCAATGTTTGGCTGAAATAATGTTGCAAGGCCTCGCTCAAACGGCGGGAGGCCAGCGACGGCTGCGTATCAGCCGGCAACAGCTCCGCCAAGGCCAGCGGCCGGCCGGCATCCAGGCCGAAGTCGAAACGCCGCGGCGGAATCTGGTGCCAGCGCTTGTCCTTGGTCAGCGTGGACGGGCTGCAGCTCAGCGTCACCGGCAAGATGGGGGCCTGAGCCGCCAGCGCGATATGGGCGGCGCCGCGTTGAAACTTGAGCTCGCGCCCCGGCACGGTGCGCGTGCCCTCCGGAAAGATCAGCAGGTTGTCGCCTCGTCGCAGCGAGGCGGCGCAGTCCGCGATCAAGCTGCCGGAATCGTCGTTGCGGATATAGCCGGCGGCGCGCACCACGCCCCCCAGGAAGGGGCTGTCCCACAGCGCGGCCTTTACCACGCAGTTGGCGTTGGGCATGCGGGCGATGATGGCCACCACGTCGATCAGGGTCGGGTGATTGGCCAGCACCAGCGTGCCCCGCGCCTGTTCCAGTTGCCGTTCGCCGTTCATGCGCAGCGTCATGATGCCGCTGCGGCGCATGAAGGCGATGAACAGGGCGAAAGCGCGCTGGATGATGGCGCGCGCCAGCCGCTGGCGGCGGCCGTTGCGCTTGGGCACCAGCCGCAAAGCCGGAAACACCACCAAGGTCAGCAACAAGGCGCCCTCGCTGAACAAGGAGAACGCCAAGGCCGTCATCAACAAGCGCCAGCAGTAATTAAGCCCCCTCACGGCACAGCCTCCAGCCGTTCAGCTCCAGCCGCGGCCGCTCGCCGGCCAGCCCGTGCGCCAGCCAGGCCGGCTGCGGCCAGCCCTCCGGCGCGCGCGCATGCGCGTCCTGCCGCAAGCTCCAGCGCGGCGCGCCGGCTTGCAACAGCAACGCCAGTCCCTGAGGCTGATCCAGACCGTCGTCGGCGCCTTGATAGAAGGGAAGCAGGGGCAGGTCCGCGAACAGCAGCAGCACCGGTTGCGAGGGATCCGCCGCCGCTTCCAGCGCCGCCTCCAGCAGGCCGTAACCCAAAGTCTGTTCGCCGGCGGCCACCGCGCTCGCCGCCGACGCGTCGCGGCGCAGCAAGGACAGCATGCCGGCAATCGCGTTATGGACCGACAGCCCGAACACCGTCGGGGACACCGGCGAGTCGGCGGCGATGTCTTCCAGCATCAAGTGCGTGCGGTTGACCTCGCCATGGCGGGAGGCGAACACCAGCTTCGCCGCCGGAACGTCCGCCGCGCACGCTTGGGCCAAATGCAGACAGATGCGCGCCAGCGGGCTCAAGCGACGCCGCTGCGACGCGTCGACAAAACGGCAGTCCGGATACGCGACGGGCGCCTCGGCCTTCTGCAACGGCCGTTGCGCCCAGTCGGCGGCCGACTCGCGGCCCGGCATCCAAGCCGCCCAACGCCGAATCGCCAGCGTGGGTTCGCCGCTCATTGTCACTTCCGCCATCCGCAAGCCTGTCAATCAAAAAAAGGAGCGTATTCTAAATTGTTCACACTCAGCCAACAAGCAAACAAGCATACGGCATTAAACGATGGTTACGAATCCGTCCCATTTTGTCGCAAGCGCAACAAAAACCTCGCCGCGGGATTAAACGGCCGGTTTGATCGCCACCGCGTTGACCAGGGTTTCCTCACGCTTCTGCGGCACCTTGAAGCCAAACCACTCCAGCGCGCCCAAGTCCGGCCGGCTCCACCACAGATAGGGCATGGACACGCGCGCGTCCGGCAGGTCGAAACCGGCCCCGCGCAGCAGGCCCAGGTATTCGTCGGCGGTTTTCTGAATCTCCATCGGGTGGCGGAACAATAGACGGATAGGCAGGGAGTGGATGTAGCGCCTGGTCGACTCGGCGAACAGCAGCACCCCGCCCGGCTTCAGCACCCGGAAGAACTCCCGCATCGCCGCCTCCTGCTCCACCAGATGGTGGAAGCTTTGGTGGCAATACACCATGTCGAAACTCTCGTCGGCGTACTCCATGCGCGACGCATTGCCGAAGGCCAGCGTCACTTTGCTCGGGCAGCGGTCGGCGGCCGGGCGCGCACGCTGTTCGATCGCCGGATCCGCGTCCAGCGCCACGATCTCGTCCGGCGCGAATCTGCGGGCCAGCTCGTCGAAGGAATGCCCAAACCCGCAGCCCACGTCCAACACCCGGGCGAACGCGCGCCGCGGCGGCATCATCCGCTCCAGATCGTTCAAGGCGCGCCGCAAGACGTGCACTTTCCAGGTGGCCGTATTCAGGAACCAATTGCCAAAACGCGTTTCTTCTACAAAGGGAAAAGTATTCTGCATTCTCAGATTCAAGCAAGGTATCCAACAAAAGCAGCCAGCCCCTCGCCCTCGTTTCCGCCAAAGGCAGAGACTAAGGGGCGCGCTCGCTGCAAGGACAAAAAACAGCCGCCAAGGCGGCTGTTGTCGCATCCGATCCAAGCGGGGGCCTTACTGCAATAGATCGCCATCCTCGGATTTGGGCGAACGGCTGAGCAGGCCCAGCACCACCCGCTGCGGATCGTGCCCCTGGTAGAGCAGGCCGCAAACCGCGGCGGTGATGGGCATGTCCACTTCCAGCCGCTCCGCCATGGTCAGCACTTCGCGGGCGGTGGCCACGCCTTCGGCGACGTGGCCCAGCTCTTGCAACGCCTGCTGCAAGGGCTTGCCCTCGGCCAGCTTCAGGCCCACTTGGCGGTTGCGCGACAGCGCGCCGGTGCAGGTGAGGATCAGATCGCCCATGCCGGCTAGACCCATCATGGTGTGCTGGCTGGCGCCCAGCGCGGTGGCCAGGCGGGTGATTTCGGCCAGGCCGCGGGTGATCAGCGCGGCGCGGGCGTTCATGCCGTACTCCAGGCCGTCGGCCACGCCGGTGGCGATGGCCATCACGTTCTTGACCGCGCCGCCCACCTCCACCCCCACCAGGTCGGCGTTGGCGTACAGGCGCAGCAGCGGGCTGTGCAGGTCGCGCGCCACTTGCCGGGCGAAGGCTTCGTCGTCGGAGGCGATGGCCGCCGCCGCCGGCAAGCCCTGCGCCACTTCGCGGGCGAAGCTGGGGCCAGACAGCACGCCGCAGCGGTGGTTGGCCGGCAGCTCCTCGGCCACCACCTGGTGCGGCAGCAGGCTGGAGCCGGCCTCGAAGCCCTTGCAGGCCCACAGCAGCGGCGGCAGTTGCGAGGACAGCGCGGTCAGCGCCCGCAGCGTGGGCCGCAGACCGGCCATCGGCGTGACGATGAGGATGAGTTCGGCGTCGTGGATGGCGCGCGGCAGTTCCGCGGACAGCTTGAGCGCGTCCGGAAACGGGCAGTCGGGCAGGTAGCGCTGGTTGACGCGCCTGGAGGCCAGCTCGGCCACCTGATTGGCGTCGCGCGCCCACAGCGTGACTTGATGGTGACGGGCGAAGGCGATGGCCAGGGCGGTGCCCCACGCGCCAGCGCCCAGGATGGCCAGTTTCATGCGTAGCCCTTACAAGCCCCAAAGGTCGGTAATACGAGCATAGCCGATGCTGCCGTCGCGGTGGCGCACTTTGACCCAGCCGCCCTTGGGCGGCTCTTGCAGCTCCACCACGCCGTCCTTGGGCACGGTGTAGGCCAGCGGGCCGTCGTTGGCCGGCGCGGCGCGCACTTCCGCCTTGTCGGCGGTGATCAGCAGCCAGCGCTGCTTGGACAGCGCGGCGGCCGGAATCCAGGCGATGCCGCCGGTGGCGTCGCGCACGCGCGACCATTCCTTCTGGCTGCTCAGCACTTCCACCGGGTAATAGCGGCTCACCACGAACAGCTTCTTCGAAGTGAGCGTCGGCGCCTCGTACAGCGCCACGCCGGTTTCCTTGACCGAGCGAAACTCAAGTGCGGCGGCGCCGTGGGACAGCAGGCCCAGGCTCAGCGCCAGCAGCGGGTATACGAGGCGTTTCATCGCTGGTTTCGCCTCAGGCGTTGCCGGCTTCGGCCTGTTGCGCGCGTTGCTGCATGTACAGGGCCTCGAAGTTGATCGGGGACAGCAGCACCGGCGGGAAACCGGCGCGGTTCACCACGCTGGACACGGCTTCGCGCGCGTAGGGGAACAGGATGTTGGGGCAAGCCACGCCCAGAATCGGGTCGATGTCTTCGGCCGGCACGTTGCGGATCTGGAAGATGCCGGACTGGCCCACTTCGCACAGGAACATGGTTTTTTCCGGCAGTTTGGCGGTCACGGTCACGGTCAGGGTCACTTCGTAGAAACCGTCGTCCAGCTGTTTGCCTTCGCTGGCCAACTGCATGTCGATTTCCGGCTGTTCTTGCTCCAGGAACACCTGCGGCGCGCCAGGCACTTCCAGGGACATGTCCTTCACGTAGATTTTCTCGATGGAAAACGCCGGCTGCAGCTCTTGTTGTTCGCTCATCTCTTCGTCTCACACGGAGGCCGCTCGCAAGCGGCCGGTTTTGGAATGGTTAAAACAGGCCTGCATCATCGCACGAAAGCGCCGCAGGGCCAACCGCCGCCAAGCGGCGGCTTGATCGCGGGCAAGCCGGCTCAGTCGGCCAGCAGCAGGTCCAGCTTGCCGGCCTGGTTCAAGGCGACCAGATCGTCGCAGCCGCCTACATGGGTATCGCCGATGAAGATCTGCGGCACGGTGCGGCGGCCGGTCAGATCCATCATCTTGTCGCGCTCGACCGGGTCCAGGTCGATGCGGATTTCCTTGATCTCGGCCACGCCTTTGGCGCTGAGGATTTGCTTGGCGCGGATGCAGTAGGGGCATACCGCGGTGGTGTACATGGTTACGGGTTTCATCGATGGCTCTCGCGGAATCCGGCGCTCCGGCGAGGAGCGCGCAAAACCGAATATTATACTCCCGCCGCGCGCGCCGAAACCGTCAAGCCGCCAGCTTCTTATTTGGACGCCTCGAAGCGGTCGATCAGATCGGCGACGATCTGGTCCATCGCCTTGCCCATCTCCGGCGCGCGCGGGCTGTTGACGATCACCGCCAGCGCCAGCCGGCGGCCGTCCGCGCCCAGCCAGTAGCCGGCCAGCGCCTTGACGTCCTTCAGGGTGCCGGTCTTCATCCGCAGCCGCGGCCCTTGCTCGGCGAAGCGCTTGCGCAAGGTGCCGTCCTCGCCGGCGATGGGCAGGCTGGCCAGGAATTCGCTGGCGTACGGCCCGCGCGCGGCGTTGAGCAGCACCTGCCCCATCAGCCTAGCGCTGACCCGCTCGCGGCGCGACAGGCCGGAGCCGTTCTCCAACACCAGCGTTTCATCGGAAATGCCGTTGGCGGCCAGCAGGCGCCTCACCGCGTGCTCGGCGTTGGCGCGGGTGTCCTCGCCGCCTCCGCCCTCCTTGCCCAAGGTCAGGAACAGGGTGCGCGCCATGGTGTTGTTGCTGTATTTGTTGATGTCGCTGATCGCCACCGTCAGCGGCTGCGAGTCGTGGCCGGCCAGTTCGCGCGCGCCGGCCGGCACTCGTCCCTGCGCCGCGCCCTTGGGCCCGGCCCCGCCCAGCGCCTGCCACAGGGCGGCGAAGTCCTGGCTGGCGAAAGCGTCGTGATCCAGCACGTTGACGAAGGTTTTGACGCCGTCGCAGCTGGGCGGCAAGGTGCCGCTGACGGTGACCGAACGCAAATCGTTGGCGATGCTGACATAGCGGCGCACGTCGGAACAATCGCTCGGACCGCCCTGGCCGCCGGCCTGCAGCTTGGCGTTGACGCTGACGCCAGCCAACGGCGGATCCAGCGCCACGCGCGCGCCGCCGGCGTCGACGTAGAAGTTGAGCCAGGCCACTTTCAGATTGGTCAGATGGCTGTCCGGCTCCACGGTGAAGGCGCGGCCGGCGTCTTCGTCGAAGTCGCGGGCGCTGGACGCGCCCTTGAAGGCGCTCTTGTCCAGCAGCAGCTTGCCGTCTATCCGCTGCACGCCGCGCAGCCGCAGGCCGTACAGCAGATTGAGCAGGCTGTCGTTGTTGAAGCGCGGATCGCCGGCGCCCAGCCAGTAAAGATCTCCTTGCAGCGCGCCGTCGCGCAGCGGCGCGGCGGACCACAGCCCGGTGTGCCAGCGGTAGCCGGGCTTGAGCAGGTTCAGCGCGCTCCAGCTGGTGATCAGCTTCATGGTGGAGGCCGGATTGACCGCGCTGTCGGCGCGATGGCCGGCCAGGGTCTTGCCGCTCTCCACCGGCGCGGCCCAGACGGCCACTTCCTCCGGCTTGAGGCCGTGCAAGTCCAGCGCGCGGGCCGGCAAGGCAGACAGCAGCAGGCAGGCCGCCAGCAGGCTTGATTTCGTTTTTGCTTTCATTGAGCGGTCACATGTCCTGTGGGTCCACGTCCAGCGACCAGCGCAGGCCGCGTCCATGGCGTTTGGCCGCCGCTTCCACCTGCGGCAGCCATTGATTCAAAAATCCGTGCAGCGCCTGCCTTTGCGGCGCTTCCAGCACCAACTGGGCGCGTTCGCGGTTGGCCAAGCGCGCCATCAGCGCCGGCGCCGGGCCGGCGATCAGCACCTGCGCCGCCAGCGGCTCGGCCAGCCGCCGCACTTCGGCCAGGAAGGCGGTGGCCAGTTCCAGGCTGGGGCTGTCGGCGCGCAGCAGCGCCTGGTAGGCGCAGGGCGGGAAGCCGGCGATGCGCCGCTCGTCCAGCAGGGCCTTGGCGTAGCCGTCGAAATCGTGGCGCGTCAGCGCTTGGTATAGCTCATGATCCGGCCACTGGGTCTGGATTAGCACCTCGCCGGCGGCCTCGGCGCGGCCGGCGCGGCCGGCCACTTGCATCAGCTGCGCGAACAGGCGCTCGGAGGCGCGAAAATCGGCGGAATACAGGCCGCCGTCCGCGCCCAGCGCCACCACCAGCGACAGGGTGCCAAAGTCGTGGCCCTTGGCCAGCATCTGGGTGCCCACCAGCATGTCCACTTCGCCGGCGTGCACCTTGCGGTAGATCTCGTCCCAGGCTTCCTTGCGGCTGGTGGTGTCGCGGTCTATGCGCAGGATGCGCGCCTCGGGGAACAAGCGCGTCAGCGCGGACTCCAGCCGCTGAGTGCCTTCGCCCAGCGGTTTGATGTCGGGGTTGCCGCAATCCGGGCAGGCGCGCGGCACCGCCTCTTCCCAGCCGCAATGGTGGCAGCGCAGCTTGCGCTCCAGCAGATGGACCACCAGCTTGGCGGAGCAGCGCGGGCAGCCGCTGGTCCAGCCGCAATCGGTGCAGGCCACCACCGGCGCGAAGCCGCGGCGGTTGATGAACACCAGGCTCATCTCGCCGCGCGCCAGCCGCTGGCGCAGCGCCTGGATCACCGGTTCGGACAGGCCTTCGGCCAGCTTTTGCCGCCGCACGTCGACCAGCCTCACATCCGGCAGCCGCGCCGCGCCGTGCGCTCGCCGGCTCAGGGACAGCCGGCGGTAACGACCGGCCTCGACATTGGCCATGGTCTCCAGGCTGGGCGTGGCCGAGCCCAGCACAATGGGCACGCCGGCCTGGCGCGCGCGCCAGATCGCCAGATCGCGCGCATGGTAGCGCAAGCCGTCTTGCTGCTTGAAGGAGCCGTCGTGCTCTTCGTCCACCACGATCAGGCCCAGGCGCGGCAGCGGCGTGAACACCGACAGCCGGGTGCCTATCATCACGTCGGCGCGCCCCTGCCAGCCGTCCAGCCAGCCCCTCAGGCGCTCGCCGTCGGCCAGATGGCTGTGCTGCACCGCGATGCGGCTGTCCGGAAAGCGCTGGGTGAAGCGCGTGATCAGCTGCGGGGTCAGATTGATTTCCGGCACCAGCACCAGCGCCTGGCGGCCGGCGGCCAGATGATCGGCGATCAGCCGCAGATAGACTTCGGTCTTGCCGCTGCCGGTAATGCCGTGCAGCAGCCAGGGCTGGTAGCCGGCCTGGCCGCGCAAGGCGTCCAGCGCGGCCTGCTGCTCGTCGTTCAGTTCAGGGCTGTCCGCCACCCGCAAAGGGACGGGCTCCGGCGCCACGCGGCGCACCTTGTCTTCCGCCAGCCAATCCGCCAGCACCTTGCCCGCCTGCGGCGTCACCGCCTTGGCGGCGGCCAGCGTCAACGCGCCGTCCTGCAGCGCCTGCCACAACGCCAGCCGGGCGCGCTGGCGCGCCGGCGGCGCTTCCGCCTCGCCCTGCGGGGTCAGCGCGTACGGGCGTTCATCCGGCAAGACGATGTCCCGGGGCTCGCGCAGGCCGGTGGGCAAGGCGGTGAACAGCGCCTGTCCCAGCGGATGGTGGTAGTAATCGGCGGCGAAACGGACCAGGGCCATGAAATCTTCCGGCAGCGGCGGCAGGCCGGACAGCACGGACTCCACCGGCTTGAGCTTGGCCGGATCGATACCCTGCTGAGGTATATCCGTGACAACCACGCCACACAGCCGGCGCGGCCCGAAGGAAACCGCCACTCTTTGCCCGGCCATGACAGACAACTGGGTCAGGTAACTGAACGTACCTGGCAGCGGCACGTCCACGGCCACTTGCACGATGCTTTGCTGCCCCATCCGGCGCGCCCCCGAAGACAAATGCTGTTGTGACAAGGCTTTGCGGCCACTGTGCACAGATGCTGTGGATAACTTTGTGAACAAGCTGTCGCCTAGAGGTCGAAACGGCCCCAGATCAACATTTCCGTTAGATTGCGCAAAAATTAATCAATTATTTTTCTCTTTATTTTCAAAGGCTTAAATTGATCAAAAAAACATGAGCAATCGGCTTGACAAGGACCTGAACTCTGACTAGCAAATGTGCATAACTCAGAGAACGACTATGGTTCGCCTTGTCAATATCCTTATTCATCACAGTGCAAAAATACAATCCGGCCGCAGGAGAGCCATTGGCCGGACGGGTAAGGATACCCCGACGGCGCGCGAACGGCGTCAGGGGAAAAGTTAAATTTTCTGTTGAAAAAACAAATCCTTTTCCGCGGGCCGCGCTAACAGCGGCTTGATGCCGGATTTAGACACTGATAAAGCCGGCTTTAATGCCCGCCGGACCGCGCCAACTTGGTGCGTCCGCCGCGGACAACTCCGCCGGAGCGGCAAAAACATGCCAACGGCGTTTAATCCGGCTTTTCAGCCCTGGGCGTGATAAGGACGGGACAAGCGATGCACCGCTTCCACCAAGGCTCCGGCGTGCTCCGGCTTGACGTGCTGCGAGATGCCGTGGCCCAGATTAAAGACATGGCCGCTGCCCGCGCCGTAGCTGGCCAGGATGCGGGCCACTTCGCGTTCGATGGCGGCCGGCTCGGCGAACAGCGCGTTGGGATCGAAGTTGCCCTGCAAGGCCACCTTGCCGCCCACCCGCGCGCGCGCGGCGCCCAGGTCCGTGGTCCAGTCCAGGCCCACGCAGTCGGCGCCGATGGCGGCGATCTCCTCCAGCCACTGTCCGCCGCCCTTGGTGAACACGATCACCGGCACGCGGCGGCCGTCGGCCTCGCGCTTCAGGCCGGCGACGATCTGGCGCATATAGGCCAGCGAGAACTCGCGGTAGGCCGCCTGGGTCAGCGCGCCGCCCCAGGTGTCGAAGATCTGCACCGCCTGCGCGCCGGCGTCGATCTGGGCGTTCAGGTAGTCGATCACCGTGCGGGCGTTGACGTCCAGAATGTGGTGCAGCAGTTCCGGCCGGCTGTAGAGCATGGCTTTGACATGGCGGAAGTCGTCGGAGCCGCCGCCTTCTATCATGTAGCAGGCCAGGGTGAACGGGCTGCCGGAGAAGCCGATCAGCGGCACGCGGCCGTCCAGCGCCTTGCGGATGCTGGACACGGCGTCGAAGACATAGCTCAGCTTGTCCAGAGCCGGCACCGTCAGCGCGCGGACGGCGGCTTCGTCGCGCAGCGGGCGCTCGAACTTGGGGCCCTCGCCTTCGGCGAAGTACAGGCCCAGGCCCATGGCGTCCGGCACGGTCAGGATGTCGGAGAACAGGATGGCGGCGTCCAGCGGGAAACGCTCCAGCGGCTGCAGCGTCACCTCGGTGGCGTAATCGGGACTGGTGCACAAACCCATGAAGCTGCCGGCCCGGCTGCGAGTGGCGCGGTACTCCGGCAAATAGCGGCCGGCCTGGCGCATCATCCAGATCGGGGTGTATTCGACGGGCTGGCCAAGCAGCGCGCGCAGGAAGGTATCGTTCTTGAGCTGGGTCATGCGGCAATCAGTCCTGAAAGGCGAAAAAATAGAGCGTCATTATACCCGAGTCCCCCGGCTCAGTCCCCCCGCTTGGCGGCGCGCCTCCGCGCGGCTAAGCTGTGCGCCATGAAGAAAACCGTTCTCTTGTCCTGGAGCAGCGGCAAGGACAGCGCCTGGGCGCTGCATGTGCTGCGCCGGGATCCCGACGTCGAAGTCGTCGGACTGTTCACCACCGTCAACCAGGCTTTCCAGCGCGTGGCCATGCACGCGGTGCGGGTGGAGTTGCTGCAGGCGCAGGCCGCGGCGCTGGGGCTGCCGCTGCGTCAGGTGGCCATCCCCTACCCTTGCAGCAACGAGGATTACGCCGGCCGGATGGCGGACTTCGTCGGCGCCTGCCGCGCCGACGGCGTCAGCCACATGGCCTTTGGCGATCTATTCCTGGAGGATGTGCGCGCCTACCGCGAGCGGAACCTGGCCGGCAGCGGCATAGAGCCGCTGTTCCCGCTGTGGGGCCTGCCCACCGCCGAGTTGGCGCAGACCATGCTGCGCAGCGGGCTCAAGGCCAGACTGACCTGCCTGGACCCGCGCAAGCTGCCGCGCGGCCTGGCCGGCAGCGAATTCGGCCAGGACTTGCTGGACGCCTTGCCGCCGGACGCCGACCCCTGCGGCGAATACGGCGAGTTCCATTCCTTCGCCTGGGACGGGCCGATGTTCCTGCATCCGGTGCCGCACGCGGTGGGCGAAACGGTGGAGCGGGACGGCTTCGTGTTCACCGACCTGCTGCCGCCTGACCCTCAGCGCGGGTAGAACCACAGCTCCTTGCGCTGCAGCGGCGTATCCTTAGGCAGCAAGGGATTGGGCAGTTCGATGATGCGCCGCCGCGCCAGGTTCAAGGCGCGCAAGCGCGGGCCGTTGAAGCGCAGGAACAGCTTGTCGAAGCTGCCGTCCTTGATCGCGGCCTCCAGGCCCTGGGTCAGCGCCCTGGCCAGCTCCGGCCGGCGCGGCGACACGAAGAAATAAAAGGCCGCCGGATAGTGCAGCACGATGTAAGGGTCCAGCGTCAGGCCTTTGGCGGCCTCGGACTCCAGTTCCTGGTCCACCTCGATCACGCTGCGCGGGAAATAATCGAAGCGCCCCTGCCGCAGCATGGCGAACAGCGGCAAATACAAGGGGCTGGCCACCACCGGCAAGCCGGCGCCGCGCAGAATCTGCGTATCCGGCCAATCCTGCCCCTGGCCGGCGCTCAGCGCCTTCAGATCCGCCAGCGTGAACACCTTCTCGAACAAGCGGCCGCGCTTTTGCGACACCAGCGGCACGCGCCAGCCGATCAAGCCCTTGTACAAGGGAATGCGCACCGGCAGCGCCTTGAGTTCGCGTTCGCGGCTGCTCATGCCCCAGAACAGGTCCACGCCGGCGTCGCCGTGCGCCATCTGCTCCAGCGCCCGCCCCTGGTTCATGTCCAGCGCGCTGCTCAATTCGCAACTGAGCCCGGCCTCGCTGCAGGCCAGCTGCAGCAAAGCCTGCATATAAGGCAGGTGCGGGTCCTGCTCTCCGGACACCAGCGCATAGCGGATCGACAAGGTTTGCCCCTGCGCCGGCAAGGCCAGAACGCACAACAGCAGCATCAAGATTCGCGTCAACGCGCGCCCTCCCGAGAAAGCCCTGTTCATTATGGCTTCTGCTTAGAGCAAGCCCAAACCGCCCAGCAAAGCGCCGGCCGACAATAACCACAAGGGGTTGAGCGCGCTGCGCCACGCGGTCAGCGCCACCGCGCCGCACAAGAGCCAGGCCCCCGCGTCGGCGTTGGCCGCCAGGCTCAACAGCCAGGCGCTGGCGGCCACCAGGCCTATGGTCAGCGGCGCCAGGCCGCGCTGGAGCGCCAGGGTCAGCGGCGCCCGCTGGTAACGCTGCCACCAGCGCGCCACGTAGAAGCTCAGCACCGAAGACGGGCCGCAAATCCCCAGCATGCTGACCAACGCGCCCGGCACCCCCGCCACCTGCCAGCCTATCAGGCTGACCACCAGCACATTGGGGCCGGGCGCGGCCTGGGCGATGGCGAACAGCGCGGCGAACTCGCGCCCGCTCATCCAGCCCTGTTCCAACACCAGCCGCTGCAACTCGGGAATCAGCACATTGGCGCCGCCCACCGCCACCAGCGACAACAGCGAGAACTGCCACAGCAGCGTCAGCAGAATCATGCGCCCTCCTTAGGCCGGTCGCGCCAGGCCAGCCCGACGGCGACGGGCGCCAGCAGCGCCAGCGACCACAGCAAGGGCAGTTGCAAGACGCCCAGCGCGCAGAAGGTCAGCGCCGCCACCAAGACGCACCAAGGCTTGCGCTCGATGCGCGCCAGCAAGCGCAGTCCCATCGCCGCGATCAGGCCGGCGGCGGCGGAGGCCAGCCCGTGCAGCACGTTCTGCACCAGCGGCAGTTGCCGGTAATGGCCGTAGAAGGAGGCCAGCAGCAGCACGATGACCATGGGCGCCAGCAACAGGCCGGCGACGGCGGCCAAGGCCCCGCTCGCGCCGTGGAAGCGGCTGCCCACCGCCACCGCGACATTGACGATATTGGGCCCCGGCAGCACTTGGCCCAGGCCCAGCACCACGGCGAAGTCGGCCTCGCTCAGCCAGCGGCGGCGCAGCACCATCATCCGATGCGCCTGCGGCAACACGCCGCCGAAACCGGTCAGGCCGATAGCGAAAAAGCCGGTGAACAAATCGCGCCGGCTGGGCGCCCGCAAATCCGGCTCCATGCCCGTTCCTCTCGCCAAATCATCGATGCGTCCACGCTACGCCGATGCGCGCCGCAGCTCAAACGAAAATCGCTGACAGCCCCTGTCAATAAAACTCACAGCGCGCCCAGGCGCTCCACGATGAAGTCTATGAACACTCGCAGCTTGGGCAAGGGCTGGCGATCCGGCAGATAAATCAAATGCATGGGCTTGGGCGGCGGCAAACAGCCCGGCAGCAGTTCCACCAGCCGGCCGGCGGCCACGTCGTCGCCCAGCAGCGCCTCGGCCTGCAGCACGATGCCGCCGCCGGCCAGCGCCACCATGCGCAGCGCCTGGCCGTGATTGGACTGGAAGCGGCTGGCGCGCGCCCACTCGCCGGCGCCCAGCAGTTCCCAGCCGTCGTCCTTGCGCCACAGCGAAAAGCCCAGGCAGTCATGCGCGGCCAGCTCCGCCGGCGCGCGCGGCACGCCCTTGCGCGCCAGATAGGCCGGCGCCGCCGCCACCATCATCCGGTAAGGCTGCAAGGGCCGGGCCACCAGGCCGGAATCCGGCAGCCGGCCGATGCGGAAGGCGGCGTCGTAGCCGTCGGCCACCAGGTCGACCAGGTCGTCGGACAAGGTCAGGTCCACGGTGATGTCCGGATACGCCCGCATGAACTCGGCCAGCAGGCCGGCCAGCCGCAAGGAGCCGAAGGTCACCGAGGCGTTGACGCGCAGCACGCCGCGCGGCGCGCCGCTCATCAACTCCGCCCCGCTTTCCGCCGCGCGGATTTCCGCCAGGATGGACTGGCAGCGCTGGAAATAATGCGAGCCCAATTCGGTCAGTTGCTGACGACGCGTGGTGCGCGCCAGCAGCCTGCCGCCCAGCCGGCGCTCCAGGCTGGCGATATGCTTGCCCACCATGGGCTGGGACAAGCCGTGCGCCTCCGCCGCCGCGGTGAAGCTGCCGCGCTCCACCACCGCCACGAACAGCTCCATGCTCAATAGGCGATCCATGCCATTCATAACCCGTGGTTTTCAATCTTGTTCATCTTAGCGGATTAATCCATCCGCCGTACCGGCGCAGAATGAGCGCATCTTGTACTTATCAGGGAGACTCCCCATGAAAAAAATCCTCATCGTCGGCGCCCACGGCACGCTGGGCCAAGCCGTCAGCCAGGCGCTGTCCCATCATCAAGTGATCAAGGCCGGCAGCCGCCGCGGCGATGTGCTGGTGGACCTGACCGACGGCGACAGCATCCGCGCGCTGTTCGAACGCGTCGGCAAGGTGGACGCCATCGTCAGCGCCGCCGGCAAGCTGCACTTCGGCCCCCTGGCGGAGATGAGCGCCGAGCAATTCCGCGTCGGCCTCAAGGACAAGCTGATGGGCCAGGTGGAATTGGCGCTGATCGGTCAGCATTATCTGAACGCCGGCGGCTCCATCACGCTGACCAGCGGCATCGTCAGCGAGCAGCCCATCCGCTTCGGCAGCAACGCCAGCGCGGTGAACTCGGCTCTGGAAGGCTTTGTGCGCGGCGCGGCGGTGGAGTTGAGCGACGGCCGCCGCATCAATGTGGTCAGCCCCAACGTGTTGCAGGAGTCCTGGGAGCAATACCGGGACTTCTTCCCCGGCTTCGAGGCGGTGCCGGCGGCGCGCGCGGCGCTGGCCTATGTGCGCAGCGTGGACGGCGTGCAGACCGGTCAGACGCTGCGCGTCTGGTGAGCCCGCCGCCTCAATCGTAAATCGCCAGCAAGTCGGCCATTTCGCGCTTGCCGGCGGCGGACAGGCAGGCGGCCTTCAATTTGCCCAGCATGACGGCGTCGCGCGCCAGCTCGCTGCGTTTGGACACGTAGAGCGCCATCGGCTCGTCGCCATGCGCATACTCGGCCAGATTGGGCAGGCCGCCTCCCATCTGCCTCAACGCGTGCCCGCAACCGGGACGCACGCACATCATCGCGTCCAGCCTGCCGGCTTGCAGCATGCGAAAGCCCTGCGGCATGTCCGACACCTCCACCGGCGTCGCGCCGCTTTGGGCGATGAAACCGTCCAGGGTATGGGTGCCGCGCAACACGCCCAGGCTGCGCAGGCGGAACCACGGGAGGTCAACGGGCGACACCAGGCCGCGGCGATGGTAGAGCACAGAGATGCGGATAGACACCGGCCGGCACAGCTCCACGGCGAAGCGCGCGCGCTCCGGCGAGGCGGTCACCAGGGCCAAGGCGTTGTGCCCGCGCTTCAACTCCTCGATCGCGCGCGGCAGGGGCCGGACATCCTGGCTCAGCGTCAGCCCCGCCTGCTGCGCCACGAAACGGATGAAACGCGGCGCCAGGCCGTCCTGGCTCGCCCCGTCGCCCCAGGGACCGATGTCCTGACTGGAGGAGTGATAACTGGCCGCCAGCGCGGGCAAGGCCAACCACCCCGCCAACAGTCCCCGCCATCGCTTGGCCATGTCCGCCGCCCCTGTTGTGATGCCTAGCCTTACTATAGCCGGACATGCAAACGCCCCCGCGGATCAAACCCGCGGGGGCGTTTATTTCTCAACGGCAGCGAGGCGCTCAGATGTCGGCTTCGACCGCGTTGCCGTTGGCCTCCATCCAGCTGCGGCGGCTGGACGCCTCGCCCTTGCCCATCAGCATGACGAAGGTGGACAGCGTCTGCTCCAGTTCGCCGACGCGCACGCGCACCTGCGACAGCCGGCGAGTGTCCGGATTCATCGTGGTGTCCTTCAACTGCTCCGGGTTCATCTCGCCCAGGCCCTTGAAGCGGGAAATGCTCCAGGCGTTCTCGCGCACGCCTTCGCTGCGCAACCGGTCCAGGATGGCGGTCATCTCGCCCTCGTCCAGAGCATAGAGCTTGCGCGGCGGACGGTGCTTGCCCTGGCCCGGCACGTCCACGCGGAACAGCGGCGGCTGAGCCACGTAGATGTTGCCGTTCTCGATCAAGCGCGGGAAATGGCGGAAGAACAGCGTCAGCAACAGCACCTGGATGTGGGAGCCGTCCACGTCGGCGTCGGACAGAATGGCGATCTTGCCGTAGCGCTGGCCGGACAAGTCCGGGTGATCGCTCGGGCCATGCGGATCCACGCCGATGGCCACCGAGATGTCGTGGATCTCGGCGTTGGAGAATAGCTGGTCCTTGTCGGTTTCCCAGCTGTTGAGCACCTTGCCGCGCAGGGGCAGGATGGCCTGGTATTCCTTGTCGCGCGCCAGCTTGGCGGAGCCGCCGGCGGAGTCGCCCTCCACCAGGAACAGCTCGTTGCGCTCGATGTCCTCGCTCTCGCAATCGGTCAGCTTGCCGGGCAGCACCGCCACGCCGGAGCCTTTTTTCTTTTCCACCTTCTTCACCGACTTCAGGCGCGACTGCGCCTGGCGGATGGCCAGCTCGGCGATCTTCTTGCCGGACTCCACGTTCTGGTTCAGCCACAGCTCCACCGGATCGCGCGCCAAGCCGGAAATCAGCTTCAAGGCGTCGCGGCTGGTCAGCTTGTCCTTGGTCTGCCCCTGAAACTGCGGGTCCAGCACGCGGGCGGACAATACGAAGCGCACGCGGCTCCACACGTCCTCCGCCATCAGCTTGACGCCGCGCGGCAGCAGATTGTGGTGGTCGATGAAGCTCTTCACCGCGTCGAACACGCCGGCGCGCAAGCCGGCTTCATGGGTGCCGCCCACCGGCGTCGGGATCAGGTTGACGTAGCTCTCGCCGCTGGCGCCGTCCTCGAACCAGGCCATCGCCCACTGCGCGCCCTCGCCCTTGGCGAACTGCTCGTGATCGTCGCCGATGTACGCCTCTCCGGCGAACAAGGGCGCCACCGGCTCGTCGCCGTTGCACAGTTCGGCCAGATAGCTCTTCAAGCCCTCCGGATACTGCCAGACCTTGACCTCGTCGCCGCTGGGGCGCTCCACCACCAGGGTGACCGCCACGCCGGGCAGCAGCACCGCCTTGGCGCGCAACAGGCGCTCCAGTTCCGGCAGGGAGTAGCGCGGGCTTTCAAAATACTTGCCGTCCGGCCACACCCGAACCCGGGTGCCGCTGGTGCGCGGGCCGCAGTCCGCCACCCGAGCCAGCGGCTCGATCACGTCGCCGCCGGAGAACACCAGGCGGTGCACGCCGCCCTCGCGCTTGACCTCCACCTCCAGCCGGGTGGACAGCGCATTGGTCACCGATACGCCGACGCCGTGCAAGCCGCCGGAGAAGGCATAGGCGCCGCCGTCCTTCTTGTTGAACTTGCCGCCGGCGTGCAAGCGGGTGAACACCAGTTCCACCACCGGCACGCCTTCCTGCGGATGCAGGCCCACCGGAATGCCGCGACCGTCGTCGTCCACCGACAGGGAGCCGTCCTGATGCACCGTCACCGCGATCTTGCGCGCGTAGCCGCCCAAGGCCTCGTCCGCGGCGTTGTCTATCACTTCCTGGCAGATATGGGTGGGATCGGTGGTGCGGGTATACATCCCCGGCCGTTCCTTGACCGGTTCCAAGCCTTTCAGCACCCGTACCGACGACTCATCGTATTGTTGCGTCATGTTTGAATCTTGTTGCTCAGCAAATTACGCCAAACGCCGCGGCAACGGCCGCGGCGCAAAAAAAGACAGCGGGCCAGGCCCGCCGTGTCGCTTCGAGGGCGGCCGCGTCAATGCGGCTCCTGAGCGCGGCCAAGCCGGGCCAGATAGGCCTCCCGGCTTTCCACTCCGCGCAGGAAACGCGACAGCTCGGCCAGCGCGCGCTCGTACACCTCGCGCTTGAACTCGATCACCGCGTCCACCGGCGCCCAGTACTCGTTCCAGCGCCAACCGTCGAACTCGGGGTGGCTGCTGGCGCGCAGGCATACATCGCACTCGCGCCCCACCAGCTTCAGCAGAAACCAAATCTGCTTCTGCCCCTTGTAACTGCCGCGCCACTCCCGGCGCACCCAGTTGGTCGGCACCTCGTAACGCATCCAGTCGCGGGTGCGTCCCAGTATCTTCACGTGTTGCGGCAGCAAACCCACCTCTTCCAGCAGCTCGCGATACATCGCGGCTTCCGGACTCTCCCCCGGCTTGATCCCGCCTTGCGGAAACTGCCAGGAATGCTCTCGCACTCGCTTGCCCCAGAACACCTCATTTTTGCCGTTGATGAGGATGATTCCGACATTGGGGCGGTATCCGTCCCGGTCCAGCATTGGAAAACCTGCAATTCATCTAGTTGAACGAATTTTTGCACATTTCGCCCCGCCTTGCCATGGACTCTATCGCCGACCTCGCAAAGGCCTGACTTCGTCCGGAACTGCGCTGGCGCAAGGATTGCGCAGGCGCGGACTCCCCCAAGAGGCGAAAACGATGCTACGATTCCACGATTAAACGTCAAACCCAACGCTTACATGGCATTTCTGCTAAAAAGATCGTTGCTGGCTCAGCTTCCCAAGCTGCGCATGCAAGCCGACGCCATCACCACCCTGCACCAGACCGCCGACTACCGCCTTTGCCTGCTGGAGGCGATCGCGCAGGCCCGGCACCGCATCTATATCGCCGCGCTCTATCTGGAGCACGACGAGGCCGGCCAGGAAGTGCTGGACGCGCTGTTCGCCGCCAAGCAACGCCAGCCGCAGCTGGACATCCGCGTCATGGTGGACTGGCATCGCGCCCAGCGCGGGCGCATCGGCGAAAGCCAGGACAGCTGCAACGCCGCCTGGTATCGGGCCCAGGCGCTGCGGCACAGCGTTGACGTGCCCATCTACGGCATCCCGGTGCAAACCCGCGAGCTGTTCGGCGTGCTGCATCTCAAAGGACTGATCGTTGACGACCAGGTGCTGTACAGCGGCGCCAGCATCAACAACGTCTACCTGCACAAGTTGGACAAATACCGTTTCGACCGCTATCACCTGATCCGCAACCAGGCGCTGGCGGACACGATGGCCGACTATATGCACGAGCAGTTCTTCAACGACCCCGCGGTATTCCGACTGGACAAGCCGGCGCCGGCCACTCGCAGCATACGCAAGGAAATCCGCGCCTTCCGCGACAAGCTCAGCCATAGCCACTACCGGATTGAAAACCAGGCCGGCGCGGAAGACGGGCTGGCGGTCAGTCCCATCGTCGGCATCGGCAAGGGCAACGCGCTCAACCGGGTGATTCTGGAACTGATTGCGAACACCCGCAGCTCGCTGTTCGTCTGCACCCCCTACTTCAACTTCCCACGGCCGGTGGTGCTCGCCATCAGCAAGGCGCTGCGCCGCGGCGTGCAGATCGACATCGTCGTCGGCGACAAGACCGCCAACGACTTCTACATTCCGCCCAGCGAGCCCTTCCGCGTCATCGGCGCGCTGCCTTATCTCTACGAGATGAACTTGCGCCGCTTCGCCAAGCGCCAACGCCATTACATCGGCACCGGCCAGCTGCGCGTGCATCAGTGGAAAGACGGCGACAACACCTACCACCTCAAAGGCATGTTCAGCGATCAGCGCCACATGCTGCTGACCGGCAACAATCTCAATCCGCGCGCCTTCCGACTGGACATGGAAAACGCGCTGCTGATCAGCGACCCCAAGGCCGAACTCAAGCATCAGAACCAGCAGGAACAGGAAAACATCCTGCGCCACAGCCGGCAGTTGCTGCATTACCGCGAACTGGAAGACGTGCGCACCTACCCCGAGCAAATCAAAAAGCTGCTGACCCGCCTGAGCCGCGTGCGCATCGACCGCATGCTCAACCTGATGCTGTAAACGATTCAAAGCCCGCCCCGCCGGCATCGGCCCATATGCTAAAAAGATGAATGCGCTTAGCAAAACATGGAGCCCCCGATGCCGGCCATCAAGATCGACACCCAAAACCTGAGCATCAGCCACGAGCTGTCGGAAAAGTGGCAGCAGGTGCTGGATCTGCTGGCCAAAATCGTCGACATCCCCGCCGCGCTGATCATGCAAAAGCAGGCGCCCCGCATCAAAGTCTTTCTCTCCAGCCACAGCCCGGGCAACCCCTACGAAGAAGACGAATTGGCCGACCTCGACACCGGCCTGTATTGCGAGACCGTGATGAGCAGCCGCAGGGAGCTGCTGGTGCCCAACGCCTTGAAAGACCCGGACTGGGATCACAATCCCGACATCAAGCTGGGCATGATCTCCTATCTGGGCATGCCCTTGATCTGGCCGAACCAGGACATCTTCGGCACCATCTGCGTGCTCGACAGCGCCGAAAATCCCTACAGCCCCACCCACAAGCAATTGCTCAGCCAATTCCGCGCCATGGTCGAACGCGATCTGCATCAGGTCTATCACGACAAGGCCAGGGAACAGGAAGACGCCATCCTTCGCGCGGACGAAGCCGAGCGGGTGAGACGAGAGTTCGAATCGCTGCGGGCCGGGGAGCAAAAAGCGCTGCAGGCCCTGCGCGAAAGCGAAGAGCGCTGGCACTTCGCGCTGGAAGGCGCCGGCGACGGCGTCTGGGACTGGGACATCGCCGGCGACGCGGTCTTTCTCTCCGCCCGCTGCCGGCAACTGCTGGGGCTGGAGGAGCGGGACAGCGGCGCGTTCCAGCTCTGGCACACCGGCATCCACCCAGACGACCTGCCCGCGGTGCAGGCCGGCATCAACGGCTACCGGCAGCGGCCGGAAGGCTCGTTCACCTCGGAACATCGCTTCCGCGCCGGGGACGGCTGGATCTGGCTGCTGAGCCGCGGCATGGTGGTGGGCCGCGACGAGCAGGGACGGCCTTCGCGCATGATAGGCACCTACTCCGACATCAGCTTGCGCAAACAGGCGGAATCCGAGCTGCAACAGCTCAACAGCCACCTGGAAGAGCGCGTCGCCAAGCGGACCGCCGAACTCAAGCAGGCCATGCAGCAAATCAGCATCGCGGAAAAGCAGACCGCGCTCGCCCGCATGGTCGCCGGCATGGCCCACGAATTGAACACGCCGATAGGGAACATCCTGCTCAGCGCCTCGGTATTGCACGCGGACCTCAAGTCCATCATTCGCGCCGACGAAGCCAAGCAGCTCTCGCGCGGCAATCTGCAAGACTTCCTGCGCAAGGCGGTCGAAACCAGCGAACTGCTGCAAAGAAACAGCGAACTGGCCGGCGATCTGATCGGCCGCTTCAAGCTGATCGCCTCCGACCGGCTCAACCAGCCCAAACGCGCGTTCAAGCCCGCTCAAACCATCGCCCAGCTAACCCAGGCGCTGCTGCCGCCGGAACACTATCCGGACATCCGGCTGACGCTGGAGGCGCCCCCTGAGCTGCAAATCGAGAATTATCCGGGGGCTTTGGAACAGCTGCTGTCCCATCTGATCGCCAACAGCCTTGCCCACGGCTTCGACGGACATGATCGCGGCCACATCGGCATCCGGCTGCAAGCGCAGAAAGAGATGTTGCTGCTGAGCTACTCCGACGACGGCAAGGGCATTGCGCCGGAACTGCAGGACAAGGTGTTCGACCCCTTCTTCACCACGCAAATGGGGCGAAGCGGCGTGGGCCTGGGACTGGCCATGGTGCACAACATCGTGCACACCATCTTGAAAGGCGAGATCCGGCTGGACAGCGCGCCCGGCCAAGGCGCGAGCTTCACCATCAGCTTTCCGTCCAAGCAGCGCTGAGCCCCCGGAAAACGCCAGACGCAACAAAGCCTCCCATGGGGAGGCTTCTTTGTTCCGGCGCCGGCGCCAGCACAATGCATAAAGCCCAGCTCGAGTGAGCTGGGCTTCGCAATGGGGC